>CAUJEY010000019.1 GCA_963169325.1 Bacteroidota bacterium | reverse complement strand
AACTTTGTTGCAACATTATATAGGCTCAAAAACTTGCAGATTACAACACTTAAACATTGCTATGGGACAACAACATGGGCGTTTTGCCGACCGGACGTTCGAGGGGACGGAAGTCCGGTTTCTGGAAATACGCGGAACCGGTATCACCGGAAAGTGGCTATTTGAAATCCGGGCGCTGGAGCGCGCCGGAGCGCACACTAAACGAACGCGCTTCGTGGTGGAATTCCTGCCCAAAGCCTACCGGCTCAGCCGGCTCGGGATGGTGGGGCAGGGGAGCGAAATCGGGATTGCCGAAATGATCGGGCTTCTGGAGGTGCCAGAGGACATCAAGACGGCCTTCGAGGGACACATCCGCCAGGAATGCGAGCGCCGCCGGATAACGCTGCGACGAACCCGGCAAGGCCCCGGCTACCTGCTGCGTCAATTGGCGACGCTGCTGATTAACGCCGAAATCCGACCCGCTGCGAAAGCCGAACAAGAGGTACTGGACATTATCCGGCGCCACCTGGAAAACCCGGTTTTCATCCACCGGGTGAAGGGCGCTACGGACCAGTACCATTTTGGGGATGAGCATGTGGGGAGGTTTTTTATGAAAGAAACCCCGGCTTACCAGGAATAAGCGAACAATTAAACAGTAGGCAATATGGATATTACACCAGGTCGGAACCCACAAGATTGGGCCGCGTTCAACAGCCGCTTCCGGCTGCTGCTTTCTCCCCTTATTTCCTCCCTTTGCTTCCTCGTGGTCGTGCTGGGAAGCGTATACGGCATGAAAAAGATGCTGGAACCGCAGTTTCCCGGCATCGGGCTGTGGGTGGCTGTGGTCATCGCGTTCGTGGTGCAACGGCTCAACGGCGTGTCCGTGCATTTCAGTACCCGGATGATCGCCGCGGCTTTTCTGCCCAAGGCGGAAAAACAAAGCCTCGAAAACCAGCGCGTAGCCGGGGTGGACATCACGATCGGCATGCTGTGCCTCTGCCTGACGGCCGGGATTTGCACCGTGGATTTCATCGTCAACCGCGAAGGCAACCACGAAGCCGTGGAACGTATGACGGCCAAACCGGAAGAAAGGGTGGTGGACACGGCCCCGCACGATAAAGTGCTGGGTCTGGCAGAGAAGGCCCGAAACGCCGAAAAAGCCGCTGAAGATCGCGAACGCGCCGGTTGGGGCACCCGGGTGGATACCGAGATCAACAAAGAGAAACGGCGGCTGGAATCGCGCAAGAAACGCCTCGCCGGGGTAGGGGCGAACTGGGCGCAAGTGGAATCCCGGCAAATCAATGCGCAACTGGCCGGTCTGGAGAAGAAGCGCCGCGAACGAAAGGCAGAGTTCCTGCCCCAAACCAGCAACCTGGCCGAAAAGGAAAAAGCCCTGGCCGACATCGCCGCCCAACAAAGCAGCCTGTTGCTCGGGCAACAAACCCAAGTGGATCAGGCCAACACCCGCGCCTTGGGCGTCTACGAGGCGCGTAAAGAGTCCCGAAAGAGCGGCATGTTCCTGATCTACTTAGCCGGCATGTTTCTGTGGCATATCTGCCACGGGATGCGGCAGTACCGCGCACTCAAGTTCGACGAGAAGCACCCTGACGGCGAAAGCCCGCTGATCGAGATTTTTAAAACCATCGGCAACGGGCTGAACAACGCCCTGTGGACTGTTCGGGCGAAAATATACGACTGGCTGCCGGAGGATGAAATCCGCGACGCTGCCAAGAAAGACCTGCTGGCCAAGGTGCAAACCGATCTCTGCCAGGAAGTATTCCAATTCGTGACCAACAACCAGGGAGTAAACGAAATGGCGATCTACCTCGCCCTGAAACACCGCGACCTGAACGAGGTACGCCAATCGCTCCGGGTGCTCAAAACCGCCCGCCTGCTCTTCGAAAACAGCGGTCTTTGGACGGCCGACAAACACCAGGCCCAGTTTTTTTTTGACCTGGCGGGAGGGGAGCGCGGCGGATCGGACAAACGCCTTAAAAATCAGACCCCAGGCACCAAATTCATCATCGACGAAACCTTCATCCGGGCCTTGATAGACGACCTGCTTGCCGCCCGGAATTTCATCCGCGATAAAGCCCAGATTGATCTGTTGATCCGGGAATTAGAAACCACCATTCAATTTGTTTGATATGACACTCGCCGAATTGGACGAACACATCAAAACCTTCAAGCGCCGGGTAAACGACCCGCAACTGAGCGAAGCCCAGCGCGCCGCGTTCCAGGCTGCCCTGGAAGGCGCAGAAAAACAGCGGCAGGAACTCCTGGCCGCACAGGCACCCGCCGTGCTGCCTAAACCGGAGCGAACAATTCTCAAACCTCCAGTGGATACCCAATCGGGTTCATTGCCCGAAACGCCGCCGGTTGCCGTCGAGCCAGATCCGGCCGCTACGCCACCCGAACCGCCGGCGCCCACCGGTGGCTCTGAAAAAAAAAAGATGGTTTGCTCGTCTGCCCCAATTGTGGGTACTGTTTCGATGCAGAACCTTGATTCGGATTCGATCGTGGTGGAGTGCGATTTGGAAGGTTTATCAAGGTCAGTGATTGTTTTCCGGTGGGGCAAGACGGAAGAGCGGTTGTCGCCGGGTGTGGCGATGGGGCGGTTTAAGGCGCGGGTTGCGGATGTGGTACGGTTGAAGAATAGGAAAATGGAGGAGAGCCGGTGTTTTCGGCGGGCGGTGGGGTATTATGTGGGGTTGTGCCGGTTTGCGGGGCGGGAGCTTACTCCAATGGACTTTGGTTTCCGAGGTGGGAAAGTGCAGGTGCTGCATAGTATTCAAGAGGCTTATCAAAAGGCGAATGCTTGAAAAATATCTCCCGACGACGATGGAAGATTGATCACGTATTGCAGGGCCCGTTTGTCAGGTGGGTGTGCCAAAGATCAATGCGAGGGGAGGGCGGCTGTGCGAGAGCATGGCCGCTTTTTTTTGTCGCAGAAACGGAGGTAAAACTGCTGTTCTACAATAGGGCATTGACAGGAGTAGGTTTTCCGCTTACCTTTATCCGCGACTAACTGAGCAAATCCTGTATGATGCGCGCTTCCGATGACCAATTTTTTACACCCCTCCTCCGATGTCATGTTGGAGGAGAGGCCGTGGTGCTTACTTCGGATTTACACACCTTAGGTACAGGAGACTACCGGATATTTAGGAAATATAGGCACCTTTGGTGCGTGAAGCACACGTTATAGCCAATCAAAAAGAAAAATAGGACATAGAAATCAGTATGAAAATCCATAAACTAATTAAAAATTTATGCGACGAATATTCACTTCATTTGGGAACAAGGGGAGATGATAGTTTTAGAGTTGATACTGACCAAGCTTCTGGAATCACTTTATTCCTTGAAATAGGAAAAGGAAAAAATTTGTCATTTTACTTTCTACAGAGGACCTATGACATTGTATACCAAGGAGATAGAAGTGACGCACATGTGATACTCAGCCTTATGTTTGCAAGCTTTATAAGACAGATAAAAAATGGAATATCTTGTTCACTCTTTGACATTGCACATCCTGCAATGGAGGATGAGATTTGGGGAAGATATATTATGCCTGAACAAACGCCTTCGTTTATAGGAATTGCATCTGAAGCACAACTTGAAAATGCAATTTCAGAAGTAATTAATATTTTGGCAACATGGAGAGAGTTTTTCTGGGAGTTCGCAGGATGTCCATGCAAAGAATGTTTAATAAAAGATAATATTGACACTTACAGGGAATACGAAATATCTGAAGAAATAAATAAATCTATTGAGATTATTTACAAAGGAGCCTCGCACACTAATTATGGAGTTAGGAAAAGACCAAATTGGAATTATATTTATGATATAGACCATGAGGTGACGATCATAAAGTCAGAAGATCTTTCAAAGTATATTGAAGCAACACAAAAAATAAATAACAGAAAAATAGAAAAGGTAAAAGGAGTTAATGGCGAATTAATTTTAGACGGAGACTTAAAAAATTATGTCGATAATAAGGTAATTAAAGAATTTAAACTACTTATCAAGTTCCTGTCTCAAAAAGAAGACGATGAGGTTACTTTGATTCCTTTGGAAAATATGATTATATCTGTGGCAAATCCATATATAATTGCACTTGGAAGGCTTTCAGGAATTAACGAATTTAAAATAGAAAGGGAAATTATTAGAAAACGTCATAATAGAGAGTCCGAATTATTATTCCCTGTCCCACTTTTTGAATGGGAGGATATAGTTTGTCCTGATCAATTTGAGTTGCTTATTAAATCGCTCTTAGAAAGAGAACCAAATGTAAAATCGGTAAGGATACCTGCGCCAATTAATCAAGGGGATAAAAAGAGAGATTTAATTATAGAGTGGAAGGTAAGAAATTCAAATGTTGTTTCAAAGACCCAGCCGCCTAGTTCTTTAATTAAAGTAGTCGGTCAATGCAAAGCAAGCAAAAGCACAATTGGCAAAGGTCAAGTTGTAGATATTAGGGATACTGTAGAAACACATAACTCAAATGGGTTTTTCTTAGCTGTAAGCACTCAAATTTCCGCCCCAATGACAGAGAAACTAGAATCACTAAAAAATATGGGTATATGGACTGACTGGTGGAATAGAGAAGATATAGAATTGCGCTTATCAAAGAATCAAGACTTATTACCCAAATTTACAAAAGTATTAAAGGCAAAACATCAAATAAAGTTCATAGAAAAAAAATAAAAAATGTTTATAAAAAATGTATGTGTTCATGCTGACTAAACGCCACCACATCATATACACAACATTTGGGCGAACATAGGATAGACTAGATGAAGTAAAAAATATTTTTAAACCTTATGACGGAAGATAGAAAAATGATGCGAATTATCCAATTTATTTTTATACATACAATTATATTATTTATTTTTTCTTGTCAGGGTAGCTCGCTTGACGATAAAAAATTGATTTATCATACATTTAATAGCGTTTATGAAGGCAAGATAGGGCCTTACCCGGTACTTCTCAAATTAAAAGTAGATAGTAATTCAGTAAATTCGGGTGAGTATTTCTATACTGAAGCTTGCAATAGATTAAAGATTTTAGGTGGTCAGATTTTCGACGGAGATTCGATAGTTTTTCGAGAAGTAGTGGAGAGAAACCCAGGAGTAGTTACAGGTACGTTTACTGGAATGATTAGCGCAGATGGAAAACGAATTAACGGTAAATGGTTTGATGAAAAAAAAATTCATGAATTAAGTATAGAAAAGACCGAACGAGATTATGAAAATACTTACACTAAGTTATGTGAAGAGAAAATAGAGGTCATTGATCTTTTAAGGCAAGATGGAAAAAACGTGTTGGAAAAAAACGAAAGGGCTGTTATAAATGTTGATTATTCAAGGTATAATGAAAATATTAAGGCTGTGATAATATTATTTGCGATAGGAAATTCTGGAATAGATGATATCAATGCAAAGATTAATGACGTAATACAAAAATCAGGAAGAATCGCTGGGAGCCTATCTGTAATTGATAAAAGGGCTAAAGCACTTGAAATAATACTTAATGAAGTAGATTTCAATGCTTTTAATAAAGCAAATGGAGAACAAGCATTTCTTAACGTATTTACAGTTTGTGATGGATTAGGTGAAGCATGGAAAGGAGGAAGGCCAATTTCAGCATCACCTTATTATGAAGATTTTTATAAACCTAGTGGTGTATTTAAGCGTGAGTTTACAAGAAATGGCCTACCAGAAAATGGATTTGACTTATGCATAGAAAACCAAAACAATTCATGGTTTTCAAGTTCTCAAGATTACCAATTAAGCGTTTTAGTCTATATTAGTAGTAAACGTCAATTGTCGAAACTCAGAAGCGTTTGTGACAAGTGATAAATACTTTGAATAAATAGTGAAATATCATTCGCCAATACTTCCCTGTTAACAGTTGACAGATTAACAGGGATCGATATTATAACAAACAAAAAAGAGGTATAAGTTTTGACAGATAGACACAGCCAGACATACCAGATGGATTATATTCATCTCAGTAGAACTAAGCCAAGGGTGGAATAGAAGCTTCTCTGTCATCTAATCCGTTTAAAGTTGTACATTCAGTTTCATCCTGAACTTCCTCCGAAACGTCTCCGGCCTAACCGCCCGTCCCTTTCCCCCCCAAAGCCCAACCCTCTGCCCCTTCGCATACGCCTGAATCTTTTTCATCAGACTATTTGCCTTCGTATTTTTCTGCTCCGTGCGGTACCAGGCCCAACCTTTCGAGACGATATACTGTGCCAAATCAAGCGTATCGGTCGTCTGCTCCGGATTTTTAACGGTAAAGAAAATTTCACACACCGGGCGCTTGTACACATCAGAATACCGGTATTTGACGAGCACCGTTTGGCCTTTTATGAGTTTTCGAACACTGTCGGCTGCGGCGCGGCCATAAGGTTGGTCGAACGGAATAACGCCAGGGAAACGCACTTCCGGCGCATCCACACCGTAGAGACGCACCCAAACGGCGCTATCGGGTTTTTCAGCATCTGCGAAAGAGAGTTTGAAACTGTCGCCGTCGTGGACGGCTTTAACGGTGGCGGGTTGCAGTTGCTGTGCGTTCAACGATAGGGTCAGGCACAGCAGGGGCAGGAGGATAAACAGGTTTTTCATGGGTGGAGTGTTTTGTGGTTTAAAATTTCGTTGCAAATATGTGGTTTATTTTTGATTATTAGCTAGGTTTTTATCGTACATGCCTTTTTTATACCCAAGTTCTCATCAAATACCTATGCTACTGCTTTTTGAAGCTCCGCCCGTTTTGCTTCCGACATCGCCTGAAACCAGGCTTTTACCACACCCGTCTCGACACTGTTTCCGATGAATTTCTTTTGCTCGTGCTGCGGACCATATAAAACATAGTCGTCGGGAAAGCCCTGGATACGTTTCAATTCGATCACTTTCAACATCCGCATATAAATATCGGTAATGCCGTGCGCCAGCATAAATGCCTTTAATTCCCGCATTTCGAGAGAATCGCCGGGCTGTTCCTGCCATTTTGATGGACCATTCAGTACCGGTGTAGCCAGGGAGAGGGGATAGGACTTTTGCCGGGCTATGATGGTGGGAGCCGGGGCGCTCACCGGGCTTCCGGCACTTTGAAATTGCGGGTTGACCAGGAATGCGGAACACAGATTCATCTTCGGCACCGTTAGCGGGCTACCCGCCGGCTCGGCAACGCTCTGCGAGCGCCCGCTGATGAAATTCCGGTCTATCCAGGAAATCGGACTGACCAAGGCCATGCGGTCTTTCGTCGTGCAGGTGGGAGCCGGTTGTTTGACCGACGAACACTGTCCGTTGCCAAAGTACGATTGCAGCATGGGCGTTATCAGCGCCTTGTGACCGGCGGTGGTGACGGCGCCCACCGGCTGATCGACGCCGGTACAATAACCGGGCGAGTTGCAGGTCATCACGGACGGCTTCGTATGGTATTTCCGCAAACCCGACAGAATTCGCCGCAAAGTGCGATCCACCAGCGGCTTTTTGCGCTCGAAAATGCTGCGGCCCAAATCCGGGAAATCCAGCACCTCGGCTACCGGCCGCCAGGGTTTGAGTTTTTCCTGGAACAAGTTGCCGCTGGCCGGGCGTTTTACGTGCGTTGGTTCCGGCCACGAAAATGCGGCGCCAGGTCGCCAAAATGCGCCGAAATACCGCTCCCGGATGGTCACACCACCGAAATTCGCCGCATTTAGCAAACGCCAGTCGTGGCAGTAGCCGAGCGACTGTACCTTCTTTACCCAGCGCACATAGTCCTTGCCGGATTTGCGGCTTTCCGGAACCATGTATGGCCGCATTTTGCCTTTTTTCCGGTCGAAGTGAAGCGGGCAGTAATCGCCGTCCTTGCATTGAATCACTTTGGGGATACAAGGCCCCCATGCCATAAACTCTTCCACGTTCTCGATGAGCAGGTAATCCGGCTGTAATGCGTCGATATACCGGAAAAGGCCGTCCGCGAGTGCGCGGGAATCCGCATCGCGCGGCAAGCCCCCTTTCGCATTGGAAAAATTGGTGCATTCCAAACTGGCCCATAATACCAATGCGGCGTCGGGGTACCGCATTTTCCAATAATTGACCGCATTTTGAATCGGAGTGATGTCAGCCTGGAGGATATCTTCGGTCAGGTGTAATACGCCCCGATGATTGGCTGCATGGCTTTTAATCGCCAGGAAATCGTGGTTGATCGCGGCAATAACTTTGCAAACGCCGCTTTTCTCCGCGCCGGTGGAAGTACCGCCGGCACCGCAAAACAAGTCGATAAGCAGAAAATCCGGCGATTTCGCCGCATTTTTCGAGATGCAGGTCATGATAATTCAGATGAGTTGGGCAAGGAGCATTTCACCCGCTTGAAGGATCGGAGTGATGTTCTTATGTGGCGCGGGAAGTTGGAAATGCGGTAAGTGGCCTACGTGTCGTTGCAAGGAGTTCAAATGCCCCTGAATAAAACAAGTCACATCCGCTTCCCGAATCCCTTCTTTTTCAAACTGAAAGCGCCCACGCGCCACTTTGAGTACGGTCTGTGCATCCGGACCGTAGGCCAGCACATATCCGGTGCCGCCCTCGGCAATAAGCCATTCGCGGCCGGGCTTTGGATTATTCACCGCATTTGCGATTCGAAAAAAGCGGTACTTGCCGCATTTGGCGATCTCCACAGCTTCCACTTCAAGGTCGTGGCGTTCAAAGGTTTCGCCGTTCCAAAGCCACCAGGACACGGCGTAATGCGGTGATTTTTTATGGTTAGTCATAGCAGGTAGTTTTAGGCAGCCTGAAGGCCACCGGTGATGGAATAGAAATGCAGGCGGGCGATTTCCGGGGATGCCGCCGTGAAGCAAGCCACACCGTCGGGACGGCACAACAGCCATCGGTCGCAGGGACCGGTGGGGTAGGGATTGCAGCATAAGGCGAGTCTGAGGGCTTTTGTGTGCAGCCATTCGCAGGGCACGATAGGTTTGAGTTGTGCACGGCCGATCCAATCCAACACATGCAGGGAAATGCGGCCAGTTGGACAGAAATGCGGCGCTTTGTGCCGGATAATGCGGCGTTTTAGCACTGTTGCGCCGGAATAATCCGGCACTTCATGTGCGCGGGCGACGTGCAGACCCGCTGAGTGTTGTTCCAGGAGTGGTGTCATATCTGGGATGTTTTAAAATGGAATGTCCTTGTCGTTGCGGCTGGCGGGCTTTATCCCGCCGTAGGGTGGCGGGCTGTCGGGAAAGGCAGCGTCGCCGCCCAAACTCGCCGGATTATTGGGCGTGCCACTTTGTCTATGCCCCGCATTTGCAACTACCGAGGCAAAAAAATGCGGGTGGTTTTCCAGCGTCGAAAAGCGGGTGAACTGTTTTTCAAATTTCACTTTCACCGTATCGGTATCGCCGTGCCGGTTTTTGGCGAAGATGATCTCGGCAATGCCTTTAAGCGATTCGCCGGCTTCGTCCTCCAGAATGCCGTAGTATTCGGGCCGGTAGATGAAGGATACGATGTCCGCATCCTGCTCCACCGCGCCGCTGTCACGCAGGTCGGAGAGTTGCGGGCGCTTGGCGCCACCACGGGTTTCCACAGCCCGGCTCAACTGCGACAATGCGATGACCGGCACGTTCAGTTCCTTGGCCAGGCCCTTCAAGGCCCGGCTGATGCCGGACACTTCCTGCTCGCGGTTGGCGTTTTTGTTTTCCATGCCGCCGGGCGTGAGGGTCATCAGTTGCAGGTAATCCACGATGACCAATTGAATATCGTGTTGCCGCTTGAGCCGCCTGCATTTGGCCCGCATTTCCGGGATGCTGATACCGGGTGTATCGTCCAGGTAGATGGGCAGGTTATGCAGCTGTTCGGCGGCTCCGGCCAGGACCATCAAATCCTCATCGGAGAGTTTGCCGTCCCGCATTTTTTGACCGTTAACCTCGCCCAGCATAGCCATCATGCGCATGACCAATTGCATATTGGCCATTTCCAAACTGAAAAATGCGACGGGAATACCGCATTTCGCCGCATTTATCGCCACCGAAAGCGCAAATCCGGTTTTGCCCATTCCTGGCCGGGCGGCCAGGATGACCAGATCGGAGTCGTGCCAACCGCCAGTCAGGGCATCTATTTCCGCAATGCCGGATGATTTTCCGGTGATGCCATCGCCCGTTCGTGCTTTCAGAGCATTCTGTTCAATCTGTTTGAACGTTGAAAATGCGAGAGACGCCACCTTGGTGCTGGAGCGAGACAGCGTATTTTGGGTAATGGCGAATAAACCCTGCTCCGCATTTTGGAGCGCAGCGAAACAGTCGATGGTGTCTTCGTAGCCGTCCTTCACCATCTTGGCGCCGGTGGCAATGATCTGCCGTTGGATGTGTTTTTGCTGGATAATGCGGCTATGATACTCGATGTTGGCCGCAGATGCCACGCGGTTGGTCAGTTCCACTAAGTAATAACTGCCACCCGCGCGCTCCAACTCGCCGCATTTGCGCAGTTCCTCGGTCACGGTGAGAAGGTCCACGGGGTGCTGCTGGTCATGTAGCCGCATTATCGCCTGGTAGATGGCCTGGTGTGCGGGTGTATAAAATGCCTCGGGTGTGAGTAAATCCGAGACAATGTTCATCGCTTCCCGGTCAATCATCAGCGCGCCCAGGACGGCTTCTTCCAGGGACAGGGCCTGCGGCGGGATTTTGCCGAAAACATATTGCGACATGCCGGCATCTTCCCGCATTTGGGCCGGTTGTTGCCGCATTCTGGACGGGTATTCGCGGGAAGAGTTGGGCCGTTGATCGCGCATGGGTTTGGCGGATTAAAGCGTAAAGAAAAATTCGGGTGAGACCCAGCCGCCGCCTTGGCCGATGCCACATAAGCGGCCCGAAGCCAGATCAATGCGCAAAACGGGTTGTGTAGATTCGCCGTGATAGATATAGGCGCGGGCGTATTTCTGTTTGGCTTGCATGCGCCGGGCAACTTCGCCCAGGAAAGCCGCGACTAAGAAGGAATGTGGCAATTCGCCGGATTCCGGATCGGCAAAGCGGGCAACTAAATCCGGCTTATTAGCCGCAAAATCCGCCGCAAACTGCCGGAACTCGCCGCATTGGGGATCGGCCCGGAACGTGTAGTTCGGGCTGCCGGCCAACCATAGTCGCCACGCGCATTTCGGAAGAAGGGAGGGTGCTTTTCGCTGCGCTGTCAGCCAACCGGAATGCGGCGACCAGCGCGACACCGCGTCGGTCATTTTCCCAAAGTTGGGCAAAATCACCGCAAAGGTGACGGCAAGCGGACTGAACGCATTTCCCCGGGTGCCGCCTTTGGTGAACAACTGCTGGAGCCGCTCGATCTTTTGCGCCTGGGAGAATTCGGCCCGCGTTCCTCGGGCGATGGCCTTGTTGGGTACGTCGTGCGAGTATAGCGGCGCGAGCCAGCGGTCGCCGGCGAATACCAGCATTTTGAACTCGGATTCCGTGCCGTATTGCCAACGGGTTTTGCGGCGTTTGCGGGGCGGACGGCGGGTGGCAGTGGCAGTCTGCATGATCATTTGTGTTGCTGTTGAAGGACGTGGTGTGCCAGCACGATGAAAGTCGGCGTGGTGTAGTTTTCGATCCGCATTTGGAAAAAAGCGTTGGTGTCGCGCAGGGTAGCGTCGCGGAAATCCGGCTCCGCGCACATGCGGTGGTAGATCACCGACATATCTGCACGAAGTTGGTCCAGCTCGGACGAGGCATGGCCGGCTTGCATGGCGAAAACTTTTTCCCAGAGGGTATTTTTGATTTTTTGACGTTCGGCCAGACCTAGTTCCCGCTGTACACCCTGGCTATCAAACCGGGCGATCAGGCTGGCGAAATAGGCCGAAGCGCCGCCCCGGTTGCTGTCGAATTCCCGTTTTTGTGGCTTTCCAGCCTGGCGTCGGCGTTCGGCTTGCTGGGCCATGTAGGTCATACAGGCCTCCAGGTGCTGCGGGCCGTATTCGGAATACCAGCGGGAGAAGGTGCCGGGATGGGTGCGGTTGGCGCCTAATGAGAGCAAGTGGGCGTATAGCCGGTTTTTGCGTTCGCGGGCGGATTCGTTCTCCGGGTTTTCGGGCGGAATTTGCGGGGTGTGCGGTTCTTTCACGAACAATCGTAGGGCGCTCAGCAGGGTACCGTGTGGGCGATCCGGCCGGATGAACTTTTCGGGTGTTAGTACCCAGGTTTCGGGGTTGTCGTCTAGGTATTTGGCCTGGCTTTCGATGGCTTGACGAAGCCGCATTTCGGCCTCTTCGAGGGTGACATCGTCCGCATTTCGGGCGGAATGCAGGTTTTCGACCAGCAATTCCACGCATTTATGGGTGGTGTAGGACATGAAATGGTCCTTCAAGTAGGCATTTTCAGAACTATGCCGGATCCTGCCAGTCCCCATAAGTGGCAGGTAAATCCGGGCCAACAGGAATTGCCACAGGACGGCCGCCCGTGCCAGCGCGCCGCCGCCGGCAGCGGGCGGGGGAGCCGCAATATTTTTTTGTTCAAAAATTTGCCCGGAATCACCGGAGGGCGTTCCTTGCTGTTGGGCGGTTTTTACCCCCGGTTCTGTCGGCTTTGCCGACTGGAATAAAACGTCTTCCGCTTCAGCGGAAAGCCGCTCCTCTTCCTTCTTCTTTTTTTCAACGGTTTTAATTATTGGGGGAATTGTGGAAATTTTTTCCTGTTGTCCCGCCGCATTTGGCTCGGAATCGGTCGCATTTTCGCCCGTGGCATCTGCCCATTCCGGGCCGAAAATCCAGGTCAAATTGACCAAGCCGATCACGTTGCCACGGCCTTTGGGATCGGGTTCGCCGGCACGGTTGAGGCGCGTCCAGGACAGGAAGAACGGGAAACCTTTCAGCGTGTCGCCGCTTTGCGTGACCCAGGCAGCCGTCGTTTTGCGGCGCCAGTTTTGGACCGTGCGACGAATGTTATCGGAAATCACCGGCATCCCGGATTTAGTGCGTTCGATAGCGGCGCCGACTTCATGCAGTTGTGCCCGCCGGCCTTCTGAAAGTCGGAGCAGCATCCCGTGGGCAACGTTGTTGGTCTGCAAGGGCCAGTGGCCGCGCTGGCCGGCGCGCCACAGCTCGTATTCCGCCGGATTAGCCACGGCCAGTTCAGCCAATTGCTTCCAGACGATGTTCTGACAGTGCCGCAGGAATTCGTACACCTTACTGCCCACCAGGTTGTTGCCCGGGTGCGCATCCTCGTAGTCCAGGAGGGCGTCTTTGAGTTCTTCCCGGCGCAGGTTAATGTCGAGATTCAGAATGCGTTGCAGGTTGTTGTGTTCCTGCTCCCAAGCATTCGGAGTGGGGCGGGGATTCGACTTGGATGCCGTCATAACGAAAGGAGAAAAGTGGCGACCCCGAGTCCTCGGGGCCACCGGATATGAGCGTTTTGCTGTTGGTCGTATGTATGCCCCGCATGTGCAACTGCTGGGGCAAAAAAATTAATCCCAATCACCGTTGGTGATGTGACAGCCCGCTACCTGTACGACGTGGTGTACCTCCCAATAGGTCAGGCGGTGCCTTTCGACAAATTTCGTAGCTTCGAGCACCGCTTCTTCTTCCGTGGTCTGGTCTAAGCGGATGTCGATATGCTCGTCCTGTTCTTTGCTATCGCGAAACGGACTTTCGGCGACCAGGTAGCCGATTTCCCGGGCGTCCTTTTTGAGAATTGTCAGGTAATACATGCGTGTCAGGTTGTGATTGTGCCAGAAAATTGGATATGTAATGTGGGTGGAGCCGGCTTTCACGCCGCTCGTCCATCAGAAAATGCTTGTAGCGCATCAGTTCCTCCAGGTCGTACTGCGTACCACCGGTGCCGGGAATTACGATAGGATGCAAGTGGTCCAATTCCACGCCTCTTTTCAGCAGGATCTTCGGCCAGCCCAGTTTTTGCATCGCATCGGTGTGGCTGATCCAATGCGGGCTGACGGCCATGCCGGAAAGGATACCTCCCGCCTTGCCGATCACATTCATCAAGACCTCGTTTATTTGTGATTCCAGCTGCTGAAGTTCCTGTTGACTGAGGGAGATCATAAGTCGCGTATATTGGTTGTATTAAATTTTTACTCAAATTGTTTGAATTAGAGCGGCAAATTGGCTACCTTTTCGGCGAAATAGCGCTGTTTTTGCAGCCGTTGAGCCTGTTTTTCAGCTTTATACCGGCTTAGGAATTCGGCGGCTTCGACCAGCAAGTCATACTCCTCATACCTCCCCGCAAACACCAACCGAAGCCATTCCGGCGAGATGCCACGCTCCCTGCAAAATGCAGTGACCGAACCGTATTCTTGCCGGAACTTTGCCCGGAGTTCCAGGCGCTGTTGAACGAGATCAGTGAATTTGGTCATTCCTTTTTTGCGTTCTTTGCGTTTTGATTTGTGAATTGTCAGGGCAAAAGTAAATATAAATTGAGTTTATCTCAAATAATTTGAGATTATTTCAAAAATTACCCTTTACGTGGTATGAAAACAGACAGGTTAGAAGAAATTCGGCGGGATTTGGGCCTAAGTAAGGCCCAAATGGCAGATTTGATGGGCATAGAGGCATCTTACTATTCGCATATCCTTAAGGGAGAAGGAAAAGGGAACCTGCGTCTGGAGCACCTGGAGCGGCTTCTTAACGATGCCAATGTCAACCCGCTGTGGCTTATCACGGGCGAAGGGGAAAGATACTTGGGAAAAACTCAAGGTTTAGAGCTGCGCGGGGAGCCTACAGAAGAAGAAGTGGAGCAACTGTACAATTTCGTTTTGCAACAGTATCCGTCCGAGTTGAGTACCAATCAAGTATATATGCTCAAGTTGGCCTGTGCGCAGGCATTTGTGGATTATCCGGAGTTAAAACGGCTGGATCAGCTGGGCCTGGTCGTTAGTGTTTACCTGAGAGTCATTGTCAGGTTTCCCACGATCGACCTCGTCAACCTTTTGGGGCTCAACGATGTGGTTGCTGCTCTTAGCAAGTAATATTAGTCTTAACCGGATGCAAAGTTGGGCAGCCTTGGTCGATTCCATGAGTAAACGGTCCTTTTTTCGAGACAGTGGCAAATATAGCGTGCTGATTCAATTTTAAAAACATTTTGTTTTGATTTTGCGTGAATATTGCGCCTTTTGTTCAGGCGGTAGCTGGTAGAGCGTACCTGAATGGGATTTCAACCTTAATAATGTAGCCGGAATGCGGCAGTTTTACTTGGCTTATCCAATTTATGCGACAGTGTCGCACAAATTGTCTTTGTAGAAGAGCTCAGGGCTGAACTAGAACGCGTTTTAAGTGAACCAAGAGAAGATAAAAAGGAAAGCCGTCTTGTGGCTATAGCGGTATAGGGCAATCCCGTTTGCAACGTGGGGGCAACCATCGAACCGTGAATAAAACCGCAGAGAAAGCCTCGAAGCAGTGGCGCCAGCAGGGGAGGAAGTGCGCCAACAGCGTAGAAATTTGGCAGAAAAAACGAGGAAAGAGAAAAAATTTATTGCACTAAATTCTGTACCAATGAAAATTAAAAACAAGTGCAACTAATTGATTTTAAGCAGCTTAGATAGGGTAATACAGAGGTATTTTTTTAACGTCTCGTTAACGAGGGAAGAGTGCTCTTTTAAACCAAAAATGGGGGCCGAAAAAAAATCAGCCTTTCTCTTTTTCGACGCAGCGGTGCAACTGCTGGACGAAGAATACGCCGGGAAGCAAATCAGCGCATCCAAATTTTATGCTGCCGTTGCTAATTTGGAGTCAAAATCTGATTAATTTTGCTACCAAATCCCGTGTAATGGTAATTGCACCGGCCCGTTTTATCAGAAAACATACGCATGGAAAAACTTACCGACTTAGTCTCCGCCCTCCAAGTCCAACTCCGCTCTGAAATGTCCCGCGCCGGCGTCTCCTACGATGACGCCGCCGGCCCTTTGAATTACGCCAACAAATCCAGCATCGCCCGCTTGTTGATAAAAGACCGGATGAGTTTTGAGGATACCCTAAAACTGATGGTACTCTGCAAAACTCCGGTCATCGCACTCACCAAACCGTTCCGGTTTAAAATCGAAGTAAAGGCCGGCACGATGGCCCAGGCAGACGCGCTGATGGATGCTTTGCGGGTATCTGTTTTTAAGGAGGGCACTACTGAACGTTACCGCTTGCCGGATGGGCTTTCTTGGAAGCGGGTGGCGGAGCATGCCGGATTCGATTCGGGCAAGAGCGCTCGGAAATCGTGGTTTTTGTTGCAAACCCCGGTGTATTTGGTGGTGGGTTTGCTGCGGTTGCTGGGGAAGGGGGAGTGTGAGGTGGTGGAGGGCAAGACCAGTTTGCGGATTACGCAGGATGTTTGAATCTGTCCATCACACTGAAAACGGATCAAAAGGAAACCCCGAAAAATCCCCACCCCGCCCCACCGCATACCCCTTCCCATTCCAAGCCACATCTGGCTTCTTCGATGGATCACAATCCACGCGAACAAACGTATCATAAATCCCAAACCGGTTAAACCCTACATTCCGCGCCGCCCGCACAATCCTGATATTCTGCTCCAGCGTCCGCGCCACGATATCCGCCGGACTGGTCCAGCGAATCGAAATCCTTGATGTCGAAGTGGCTCATAATGTTAGGCGATTGCTCGTAGTTGAGCTCCGAGCCGGCTACCGTATGCGTCTGCTCCGTTGTGCCGCCTTCGTTATCCCACTGTCCGATTGCCGCACCAGTCCATGAACCCCGGGCTTGCGCTTGTGTAAGGTTTTTCATGGTTTCCGCACCGTGACATCTGCGCGAAACTAAAATTCGCCGGAGGCGAAACAATAAAAAGGAAGTTCAGCGAGAACCAGTTCGCCCATACTTTTGGGCAGAAACTTTCGGTCGCGCCGCCACTCGTGGACCTTGACGATGGTTTCGCTGTCCAGCGAGATTTGCAGGGTAGCGTTGCTGTCGCTGTTGAGCATGAGCGGCACCAGGTCCACGCTGCCGATGTCCTACAGGTCGCGGTAGATGTCGGAAAAGAGGGTGGCTTTTTCGGTGATGAAGATGGTCGGTAGCCCGTTTTTTGCCTCATAGCGGATGATGGCCGCCGCGATCCGGCCCTTGCCGATACCGGTTTGGTCGCCGATGATCATGTCGTCGCCGCGCTCGATGTTCCAGATGGCCAGGGCGATGGCGTCCACCTGCTCGGCCGAAAAGAACTCGAATACGTTGGATTTGAGCGGATAATGCAGTTTTTGGGCCACGTACAGTCAGGACTGCCGATTTCCTGCCGCAGGCGAACTATTACTTGCCGGGTTTGATAGGCCATGCTACCGGGCAGGGAGACTTCGAGGGAGGTGGCGTGGGAGATGGGGCGATAGGCGGAGCGGCCGGGGGTGAGGTCGAGGGCTTGGGAAGTTAGAGAATCCTAAATCGAAAACGATTACATAGACCGTTATTTCGAGGAAAAGGGCAGGAAACCGCGCGGAAACCCGCTGGGCGGGACAAAGAAGTGACAGGTACTGTTTTCTCCGCACTAAACGCGGTAAATCCCCCATTTGCGGCGAATAACCCGTATATTTGCCGCAAATTTTGCGGCAAATGTCCTACATCCATCAATTACACGATTGGCCGAAATTCACCTGGAACCCGGAAGTGATACTTGCTCCTTTGGGCACCGTGCGGCATTTGCAAGGGAAACTGCTGGGGAAAATGTCAGCCCTGGGTTTCGTTTTGCAGCAAGAAGCGGAATTGGAGACCTTGACGCTGGATGTGTTGAAATCCACTGAAATAGAAGGGGAATTTTTGAACCCGGAACAGGTGCGCTCTTCTATCGCCCGGCGTCTGGGTATGGATATTTCCGGACTGGTCCCCTCCGACCGGCATGTGGATGGCGTGGTGGAAATGATGCTGGATGCCACACAACACAATGATCAGCCGCTTACGGCGGAACGGTTGTTCGGCTGGCACGCCGCGTTGTTTCCAACGGGCCGGAGCGGGATGTACAAAATCGTGGTGGGCGCCTGGCGGGATGATTCTACCGGACCTATGCAGGTCGTTTCCGGCGGAATGGGTCGGGAACGGGTGCATTTTCAGGCGCCGGATGCCGGGGGCCTAAATAAAGAGATGGACGCCTTTATCCATTGGTTCAACCGCGAAGACCAACTGGACCCCGTGATAAAAGCCGCCATCGCGCATTTGTGGTTTATTACCATCCATCCCTTCGACGACGGTAATGGCCGGATCGCCCGGGCCATCGCGGATATGCAATTGTCGAGAGCCGACGGCAGCAGCCAGCGGTTTTACAGCATGTCGGCGCAAATCCGGTTGGAACGGAACCGCTATTATGAAATCCTGGAGCACACCCAAAAAGGCGACCTGAATATAACGGAATGGCTGCTGTGGTTTTTGAATTGCCTGACCAGCGCTTTGAGGGCTACCGACCAAATTCTGGCGCTGGTGCTGGCCAAGGCTACCTTCTGGGAACAACACCGGGCCACCATGCTCAACGAACGTCAGCGCCTGCTGATCAATAAAATGCTCGACGGGTTTGATGGCAAACTCAATACTTCAAAATGGGCTAAAATCGCCAAATGTTCGGCGGATACGGCGCTCCGGGATATTCAGGACCTGATGGATAAGGGGATTTTGCGAAAAGACGCAGCCGGGGGGAGGAGTACGAGTTATGAGTTGGTGGCGGAAACGAAATAGATTTACCAAATAAACTCAGCCATTCCAATGTTTGAAGGACAACATCAAGCGTTTTCAGGGAGAAGACCAGACATGTCTACCGGCACCGGTAAATTACCAAGGAATTAGCGGGGTTCGCCTGAAAGGGACTCCTGTTAGGCAAACCCCGCTCCTTATTTCGCTTATAAGCCCGGTATCTCCCGGTTGCGGAAAGCATCCACGAACAGTTGATGGTCGGCGCGGACACAGGCCGCATACTGCTCCCCGAAGTCGGTGATGTATTGCACAAATTCGGCCTCCCGGCCGTCTATCACGCCGTTGATGGCCGCCTCAATGGAGTAGTTGATGAGCGTCTGGTCGCTGTCGTCGTCGGAGCAGCAGTGGATTTTGGCGATGCACTGGCCGAGCAGTTCCACCGTCGCCAGGATGTCGTCGAGGTCGTTGATGTTGGCCCAGTCCAGGTCGGCCACGTAGGGCGACACCTCCATAACGTACATCCCCGCCCCGTCAAAAGTGGTGTAGCCGAGGAAAGGGTCGGAGGCGGATTGCAGGGCACGCTGCGAGATGGTGGTGCGGTGGCCTTCGTGCTCAAAATACCCGGCAGCGGCAGCGTCATTCACTTGCTTGGCCGGGGCCGCAGGGCGGGCCACTTTCATGGAAATCAGGATGTCGTTTTCGAGCGCCTGCGTCTCGCCCTCCAGCAACACGCTGTAGATAGTGAGGCCCGCGCTGCCGATGCCGAGGCCCAGCCGCTGGGCGATGTCTTTGATCTCGTAGTTCATAATGGCCCGGCGCTTGCGCTGCGGGATGGTGACGAGGTACTGCGCAAAGGCGGCCTCTACTTTTTTGCGGGTCACGTCGTCCACCGCCAGGATGCTCTTGGTGGCCTTAAAGCGGCGGTCGCCGTCCACGATATCCGTTTCCATGTCGAGCAGGGCCACGCGGGTGAGCATCCGGGCGTTGTGCAGCACCTGCAAGAGCGGCCCCTCGGTGTTGCCGAGGGTGAGGGAAAAATTCTTGTCGGCCCCGGCGGCAAAACGTGCCACCTGGCGGGCGTAACTCCTGGCTCCCTGCGCCACGATTTCCCGGATGTCGACATCGCTCAGGGCTTTTTGGTAGCCGATGAGGGCGAGGCTGGCGCAAAACCGCTTCACGTCCCAGGTAAAGGGCGCAACGTAGGACTCATCGTAGTCGTTCACATCAAACACCAGCACACCTTTGCCATTCATGTAGGTGCCGAAGTTTTGGGCATGCAGGTCGCCCTGAATCCAGACGCGGCTGGTCTGTTCGTTCAGGAACGGGTCTTCGTCGCGGGCCATGTCGGCGTAAAAAAGCGGCGCACTGCCGCGGTAGAAAGCAAAAGGCGTTTCCGCCATCTTGCGGAATTTGCCACGCCATGCACTGGTTTCTTTGGCGATGAGATCGCCGTAGTTGTCCAAAAACGACTGGACGATGAACTGTTTGCGGTCTTCTGGCGGGGTTTGCCGAACGAGGTTGGAAATGGTGGACATAAAAAATGAAGTGGTTTGAAAAACAAAAAGTGATACACTAAGGCATACCTGTGACGAGCCACAAGTAGGTCCAGTGCAGATTGAGCATGAAAAGTATCGGTTGGGAAAATGCCCCGGGAGGGGCGGCTGACCAAAAGCCCAAGCATTGTTGAGCATTACTTTTGGTCAGTGCAATCGGTTGATGGCACAAAGAAACTATGTCCAAAACGGCGTACCAAGCCTTACCCCAAAATAAATGGCGCATATTGAACCAAGTTTGTTTTCAAACTCAAATCCAATATGCGCCAGCCGTCACTACTCCGCTATGCTAATTTATTCTACCAACACAATCCGCTTCGTCACCACACCGCTCGCCGAGTACACGCTCACAGTATGCATCCCCGCCGTCGCGCCCGCTTCGCGCAGGCTTACCTGTAAGTTAATGTCCTCCACCGCCGGAATCCGGTTCTCCCAAACCAACTGCCCCAGTTCTCCGAAAATCGAAACGGTGACCGCCTCGCCGGCAAAGTAGGACAGATCTATCCGGATGTGGTCGGTCGTCGGGTTAGGATAAACGGAAAGCCGGTGGACGGTTGACGGTTGACGGTTGACGGCAGCGCGGCTTTCTGCGCCGTCCTCGTAGTTGCTTCCTAACACGGTGATGGTCTGCGTATGGGTGGTTGCATTGCCGCAATCGTCCGATACCGTCCAGGTGCGTGTCACCGTGTACGGGCAATCCAGGCCGGTAGTCGTTTCACCTAAATAAGTGACCGGCACGGCGTTGTCGCAGTTGTCGGCGGCGGTCACCGCCGGCAATGTGGGCAATATGCCACCGCAAGCGATGGTCACATTGGCCGGAGGGTTGGTGAATACGGGCGCTTGCGTATCGTGCAGGGTGATGACCTGGCTGGCAGTAGTGGAGTTGCCGCACAAGTCCTGCGCCCGCCAGGTACGCGTAATGGTGTAAT
>CAUJEY010000018.1 GCA_963169325.1 Bacteroidota bacterium | reverse complement strand
GCGGTGCCCTTTAGCCTGTTTGCGTTCGCCAATACTCCGTGACCCCCCCTCCATCCGGCCCCCCCCCTACTGCCTACCGCCTACCGCCTACCGCCTACTGCCCACTGCTTACTGCCTACCGCCCACTGCATACTGCCTATTGCTTTTCCCGGTCAATAGAGATAACTTTGAATCCACTTTTATCTCTAAAATGTAATCACCGATGAAAAGTCTCTACCCTGCCTGCGCAGCACTGCTCGCGATTTTGTTTCCCACTATTTTTTCTGCACAAACACCTGATACGTTCCAGGTAACCGGCTGCGCCAAATTCTGGGCGAACGACCATCCGGTGAATAACCTGAGTATAGACGTCGTACTGGATTATCCCGGCTCATCGGATTTGACCTTTGCCGGCACGGCCGATATTAATAGCCCATGCAGCCAGGCGACGGTAGTTCCCGACGCACAGCAGACGATTCCCGATTTTTGGATATATGGAAACAAACCGGACACCATAAACGACTACCGAAACGGCATTTCCATTAGCGACCTGGTTTGTATCAACCAACATATTCTGGGCCTCAACCCCTTGTCGCAGTACGCTCTACTCGCTGCCGACGTCAATAAAAGCGGTTCTGTTACCGGATTTGACCTGGTAGAACTCCGCAAACTGCTGTTGGGTATTTACGACAAACTACCCAATTCGCCCAGTTGGCGGATTTGGCCGGCAAATTGCACTTTGCCCAACCCTTTGAATCCTTTTCAACCCTACTGTCAGGCCTTTCCCGCCGATTCCCTGGTTCGGTTCGAAAACCAGCCGGCCAACTTGACTGCCATAAAGATCGGCGATGTAAACGGCGACTATGACTTTGACGGGAATTACCAAACCGACACTAAGTCCGATTCCATGTATTTATACCTGCCAGATCTGGCATTGGCAGCCGGCGTGTCCATAGATGTTCCGATTTATCAGAAAATGCCTTTTTGGGTGCATGGTATTCAGTTTGCCTTGCGATACGATACTTCCGTTTTACAACTCATGGATATTATCCCCGGCGCAGGTACCACGCAGAATGATTGGGCCTTTTTTGCTTCGGAAGGGGTTTTGAAAAATGCCTCTGTTAATTTTGGCTTCTCCGATACCGTGGGGGTTGTCCGTTTTTTAGTTAAGTCCGGCGGGCAATTGTCAGATGTCATTGAACTGGATACCCTTGCGCTGCAACCCATGTTTTCTGCCGGCTGCGACCTTGCCGGTAAGATTGTACTGGACTTTGATGCCACATCCGGGGTAACCGATTACCCGGCCGTATCCTGGGTCAAACCGGCTTTCCCAAATCCTTTTTCTGAAAAAACAACCATATCGTTGGCGCTGGAACGCCCGGCAACCCTGCATCTGGAAGTAACGGATACGGCCGGGCGCCTCACCTATTCCCAATCCTGTGAACTGCCTCAAGGCCGGCATCAACTCGAAATCCCGGCCAGTGCAGTGTCGGCCGGGGGGCTGGCTTTTTATCGGATCATAACAGGGAATAAAATGCTTTCCGGTAAAATTACCAGGATGTGAATATGAAATGGTTTGAGGGTTTGAGGGTTTCTGGTTTGAAGGTGTGAGGGCTATCGATTACCCACAAATCCAACATTTTTTAGCAGATGTCTCGCTGCGCTCGACATGACAAACAATTGAATATGAACTATTTATCTAGATTTCTCGCTGCGCTCGAAATTAACACGGGAACACATGGCCTCACTGCGTTAGGAATGCCAGACGTATCCGGGTAATTTCGAGCGCAGCGAGAAATCTGGATAAGCACTTCATATTCATTTGTTTGTCATGTCGAGCGCAGCGAGACATCTGCTAAAAAATGTTGGATTTGTGGGTAATCGATAAGGTTTGAAGGTTTCTGGTTTGAAGGTTTCTGGTTTGAAGGTTCCTGGTTTGAGGGTTGCTGCTGCTAACCAGAAACCCTCAAACCAGAAACCTTCAAACCAGAAACCCTCAAATCCTCCTCCCTAAATTTTCTGAAAAAGCAGGGCCGCCGACTTATTTTCCCCAAATAGTACGATCCAATAAGCGCCCACCGGAATACCGGCAACAGACAATTCTGCTTCGGTTGCCCGGGGAAAGCTCAGGTCGCGGATGATCTCACCGCTCGCATTAATGAGCATTAATTTTTCAAAAGATTCCTGTGCTTTTATCTGAATGCGGCCGGAGCCCGGATTGGGAAACACTGTTGCCGAAAAGGTGGCGGGCCGGGGCTCCTGAGCGGCCACAGTGACGGCGCCTTTAGCAATAGTATACTGTCCTGGTTTCAGGTGAAAAATACGCAGTAACCCGGAGCGGTCCTGCGCGGAGCCGACGGTGTTTTTGGTAAAATCCGGATATACCTGCCAGGGATGTCCCGGGCCGGGCCGGTAAACGACGATGACACTGTCTTCCGAAGGGCCGGTTTGGGCGAAGAGTTCGGTATCCAACTGGTCCAACTGGCCTTTTCCGTCGTAAAAAATGCTGGCGTCGCCGTCAAAACCGTTTGCCGGCAGGGCGTCGACGGTCCAGTAGCGGTTGCTCAGGAAAAAGCCGTGTGGGTTGGCGGCGGCGGTGTCGGGCATGGCGTAGTGGTGCTCCACCCGCACCAGCGCAGAATCCCCGGCAAGGGAATTTACCTTGATGGACATTTTAGCCGGCGCGAAATTGTAGCTCACCGGGGCCGTGACCACAATCTCTTTTTCGCCGCGGGCGATGGTGAGGCGTTGGCGGGTGTTTACCCACACCCGGATTACAGGCGCCTGAAAGGCCGGAAATTCAAACTGTAATTCTGTGCGCTCACCAGATACCGTGGCGGTGCGGTAAGTTTTTTGCCCGAGCGCATTGACGAATGTAAATTCCAGAGGGACGTTAGTATAAAAATGGTTTGCACCGCGCAGTTTTTGTTTCACATAAACAAAGACCTGCGTAGGGGCATCGACGGGAGAAAAGACCATTCTTACGGAATCTACCGAAAAATGAGCAAACCCGGGGCTCAACACCCAATCGTCAAAAAACGGGGCCAAGTCGTAGTCCGTTGCCGCGCCGAGTTTGTCGCGAAAAACGGTGCTGCTCCAGTCGGCAAACTGGTTGTCTTCGAGGGCTGCGCGCAGGCCTGCCCGGAACAGGGAATCGCCGAGGTAGCCGCGCAGGTTGTGCGCCACCACGGCGCCTTTATTATAACTGTGTTCGCCGTAGGTCAGATCGTGCGGCAGGCCTGAAACGGCGCGATAGCCGCCTTCCCGAACATGAGAGCCCTCCAGCACATTTAAAAAATTGCCGCGCACCGCCTGGTCGTAGCGCTCGCGGCCATACACCCATTCTTCAAACAAGTGTTCGGAGTACACAGCCCAGCCTTCGTTGAGCCACATGTCTTCCGCAGTGGAGCAGGTGGCCATGTCGCCCCACCAATGGTGGCTGAGTTCGTGTGCCATGAGGGTTTCGCTGTTGGTGCTGCCGTCCACGGCGGCGCTCATGTAGGCGATATTGGTGGCATGCTCCATGGCGCCCTGGTTGAAGGGCACGATGGAGTAGCCGATCTTGTTCCAGCGATAGGGGCCGTACCAGTGTTCGAAAGCCGCCAGGGCGTCGGGCAGGTGCAGAAAGGAAGCGCGGAGTTTGTTGGAGTCGGCCGGCGCCACGGCGATTTCGACGGGTACGGTGCCGGTTTCGCCCGGGTATTCGCGTTGAAACGACGTGAAAGGGCCGATGGCCAGGCAGGCCAAATAAGAAGGAATTTCTTCGTTTAACCACCAATCCCGGGTAACCATGCCGCCCGCTTTGGGCGTTTCCGCCATCAGCCGGCCGTTGCAAAAGGCGGGCCGGCCTGCCGGCGTTGTAATTTGGAACTTGAAGGCGCAGCGTTCCGTAAAATTGTCGAAACAGGGAAACCATGCCCGGCCGAAGTTGTGCGGGTCGGCGGCGAAGCCCACGCCGAGGTTGTAGGCGTATTCGCCCTGCCAGTAGAAACCGCCCCAGCCGGAAGCGTCCTGCACGGGCTTTCCGTGGTAATAAATTTTCAGGATGCCGTTTTGCCCGGTGTTCATCAGGGGATAGTTGATTTTCAGTTGTTCGCCGTCGTACGTCCAGTCGTCGGGCGTAAAACCAAAAATAGCGTCGATGGTCATGTTGAGCAAATCGAGCCTGATTTCGGTTACGCCGTCCACTTTTGCCGTGAATTTCAGTGTGGTTGCCCCTGAAATCTGTTGGTTGATAAAATCAATTGTATCCAGTTGAATGATCGTTTCCCAAATATCGATGGAGTCGCTACGGGTGTCGGTGCTGCCTGTTGGGGGCGCTTCGGACAAGTGTTTTTTGCCGGCGGCGCACCATTCAGCGGCGGGAATTCTTTTTTGGGAAAAAGTGCTTAATGCCAGCGATGCGGCCAGGATGGTAAAGAGAATTCTCATGCCGTTTTTTTTTAAAAGAAGAATCTACGCCTTCAGCCGCCGCCGCAGTTTCAGTCCCAAACCCACCATCAACAATCCGAAAAAGAGGGCATAAAAACCGATCAACCACGCAATGGAGATAAACCCGATACGGGGTTGCACCATCATCAGCACACCTAACATCACGGAAAGTCCACCGGCGAGCATCAGTTGCCATTCATTTTCGATTTCATGGCGAATTCGAAAGGCTAATATGATTTCGAAGGCGCCGGTAACTAAGCACCACAGGGCGATAAAAGTGACTAACAAGGAGGCTGAAATTTCGGGTTTTGCCAGGATAGCGATTCCCAAACCCACCCCAAGCAATCCTTCGAGGGTAGCCACCCACCAATCGTCATCTTCGCCGCGCAGGTGCAAACCCGCCCAGGTAGCCAGCAGGCCGTCGGCCAGCAGAAATACGCCGATTGTCATAACAAGAACCGTAAAAGTAAAAGCCGGCATCAAAAATGCCACGGCTGCGAAGGCCAGCGCAACAACTCCCCGGAGTACTTGCAACCACCAGTGTTTGGCTAAAATCTGAAGAATCATGGTTATGTCGTTTTGTTGGTTAAAAGAACAAATTTAGGAAAAGAATCGGGGATTAGTTTCCCAGGGCGAAATAACGCCCCGGCTCCCCTACTCCATAGCCAATAGGTTAAGGGAAATTTGTTGCTTTTAAAGTCAAAATGTAAAATGTAAGAGTCAAAATGTAAAAGTGGGATACCGTGGATACGGATATTTAGTGGTCTAAATGTCGGCACACAGCCCCCCTTCTGCGATATTCCTTTTGAGTTTTAAATTTTAGATTTTACATTTTGACTTTAAAAACGCTCCCAAAATCCTTAAACTGATGGCTTTGCTCCCCTACCCTGCCTGCATATTGGCCAGACGGTAGGCCTTGCAACGCACTTTTTTGCCGCGGTCGGTCAGGGCAAAATCGGCCCAAACCAACTCCATGCCGGAGAGTGTTTCTAATTCCGGCCGTTTGTGCGGCGTCAGCACAACCAATAGCGGCGCTGCCTGCAACAGGTTCCAGGTGAGTGGGAAGAGGTCTTTGGCCGGGCACAAATGCAGGGCAAACGAACTGATAATCACCGAATACGTCTCTGGAATCCCGGATTTGATCACGTCTTTAAACGACAACCGAAGGCAGGGGCGGCCGGTATTTTGTTCGTACAACTCGTACGTGAACGGGTCGCAACCGGTAACATGTTGTACACCCCGGGCTTGTAGCGCCCGCGTCACCTCTCCCCCACCGGCGCCGAAATCAAGCACGGCGCTGGTGTCCAGCCGGTGCAGATTTTGCGCCAGCAACAAATTTATTTCCGGAAAATGGGGATTTTCGTACGCCCCGGCGTGGTCACGGTAGTAATTTTCTACCCCGTGTTCGTCATAAAGCGGGCGTATACTTTTCATCAATTCTTGATCATCTTCGCCCGCAGACGGTAATCTTCTTCGAGACTGTCGATCAGCATTTGATAGGCCGGGTCTTCAATCGGGTTTTGATATTCCGGGGTTTTGTTTTTACCAAAAATTTTCAGTTTCACCGTATTGTACCGTTTGGGGTTGAGGCGCAGGTCTTGCAGGACCAATTGCAGTTGGCGGCTCGTACGCACAAGGTTGGCGTATAATTCCGGGTCTGTGAAAAATTGACCGGCGGTGCCTTGTCCCGAAGAAAGTCCTGCCACCAGGGTGTCTATTTTCCCGATGGCGCTTTTGGCCGACAGCAAGGTATTTTGCAGGCCCGTCATGGCTATCGACACCGAGTCGAGCGTACCCGAAGCTTTCTGGCCGACCTGGTCCAGGTTGGCGCCTTTGAGCTGTTCGCTGAAGGTGTTCATATTGCCCAGCAGGGCCGAAATACTTTCATTGCTTTTGCGCAGGTTGGCGGTAATAGCGGCCGTATTGTCGAAAGTAGCGCCGATGCCGGTGGTACTGACATCGAGAAGTATATTCATTTTACGGGTCAACACCTCCAGGTTTTCCATCGAATGTTGCAGGGAAAGCAGGGTTTTGCCGATTCCTTTCGGGTTGTTGGGATTGGCGAGGGAGTCGTAGATAACCGACAGGCGCTCCAGGTATTCTTCAAACTGATCCGGATTGCCGATGATACTTTCCACGAAAGACTTTGTTCGCCCGATCAGGAAGTCGCCGCTTTTTGCACAGTCGTCGCCCGAGCATGGACCTGATATTTCCAGGTTGATGGCTTTGCCGCCCATGATACTGGCACTGACGATCGTGGCCACAGTATTTCTTGGAATATCTACTCTGCCTTCCAGATTGATGACCGTGATGATCGTTTTGTCATCATCCGGGTCGACATACATGTCTTTCACCATGCCGACTTGCAAACCATTGATAAACACCGGGCTGGAGGGCCGCAATTGTTCCACATTTTCGTACCGGATAAAATACGTTTGGGAGGTGGTCAGCACATTCTGGCCTTTCAGGAATTTGAAGCCCCAGATAGCCAGGGCAATGGCTGCTATGGCGAGCAAGCCGATTTTTGTTTCATTTCTAATTTTGAACATATTTGGAAATAGTGCTTTGTCAGGAATGTAAAGCGCCTCGGCGCAGTAGTCTAATTAGTTTGTGGGGTGGATTGTTCAATTTTGGCCGTGCGAAATCCCAGGTTGAACAGTTCGGGCAACATTTTTTCCGCTTCCGCCCGGGTCGCAAATTTACCGGTAAAATAATGATACTGGCCGGCCGACTTTACTTCTTCCACATCGCCCAGCAGGCCGAGTTGCCCGGCGCTTTTATCCAGCCGGGAGGGCCAGCTCATCAGAAATATCCGGAACCCGTCGGCTGCGGATTTTTTTGAAACGGTGGATACGGGAATTTCATCGCCATAGGCATCCCGGTGGCCGGTGTTACTGGATGTTTCGGCGCCCGCTTGTATCGGGTGAGCAGCAGGGGAACCAGTGTGTTTCACCGGTGTTGTATTTGCCGGAGGTTTGGCCGCCGTTTTGACGGGCTGCTCCACCGGTGTTTTGGTGCTGGCAGTTATGGCTGCGGGCGTGCCTGTTTGAGCCGGGCTTTTTGTCGGCGCCGGTTTGGGCCGGGCGGCAAACGGAGCGCCTTCCAATTGGGCCTTGTATGCCCGGAACGCTTCAAAGATAGCATCGGCCATTTGTTCCTGTCCTTCTTCCGAGGCGATAAACGCTTCCTCCGCGCGGTTGGTCAGGTAGCCGGCTTCCACCAGTACGGAAGGCATGGCCGTTTCGCGCAGCACCAGGAATCCCGCCTGTTTTACACCTTTATCCTCGCGCCCGGCGCGTTCAAAAGCGTACTTCTGAACAAAACTGGCAAACAGAATGCTTTGCTCTAAATACGCGCTTTGCAATACGCTGCCGAAAATATGCGCCTCCGGGCTGTTGGGATCGTAACCGGCATAATTTTTCTGGTAATTATCTTCCAGAAAAATAGAGGCGTTTTCGCGTTTGGCTACTTCCAGGTTGTGTTGGGCGGTGTGCAGACCCATCACATAGGTTTCAGCGCCGTGAATGCGCGACACGCTAATCGAGTTGCAATGTACACTGATGAAGAGATCGGCGTTGTTCCGGTTGGCAATGGCCGCGCGCTCATTCAACTCGATAAATACATCCGTTTCGCGGGTATAAATGACCTGTACCTCCGGGAATTCCGCTTTAATCAGAGCGCCTAATTTCAGCACGATGGCCAGTGCATTGTGTTTTTCTTTCGAAGAAGCCCCGATGCAGCCGGGGTCTTTGCCACCATGGCCGGCATCGAGTACAATTTTTTTTATACGGTATGCAACGGGCTGTGGGCAGTAGGCGGTAGGCAGTAGGCAGTGGGCAGTGGGCAGTAGGCGGTGGGCGGTAGGCAGTGGGCAGGGGGCAGTGCCAACTGAAAACTGTCCGATGGGATTGGCAGTGCAGCAGGAATACGTACTTTTGCCGCGGGCTGACACAAGTTCGGTATCCCCCGGCCGGTTGCCCACGCCCGGGTCCGGGCGCCGGAAGCCGGATTCCGAAGCAGACAAGTTAAAGTTTTGCAAAAGAAGCCACGCTACCAGCGACAGCAACGTTTGATGGGCAATTCGTTTTCTCATGTTTTTCAGTCGTTATGTCGGTTTTGCAACACAAGCACCCTAAACGAACAAATCGTGTATAAATTTCCGGGCAAATATCGCCTTTTCTGGCAAATCGCCTGCGTTTTAGCTTGCACACCTGTTTCGGCCCAACAACCAGTGGCGCCTGTGGATACTATTGCCCCTGTCGATACCCTGGCGCCGGGCTTTCGCGATTCCCTGAGCGTCGATTTGAGCCGGGTAAAAATTTCTTCGGACGGCCTCGACGCTGAAGTGGAATACGGCGCCACTGACTCGATGTGGTTCGATGTAAAGAAAAAACAACTCCACCTGTACGGCGAAGCGTTTGTGAAATATACGTCCATCGACCTCAAAGCGGGTTATATTTTGCTGGACTACGAAAAAAACGAGGTGTCGGCCGAAGAGTTTGCCGACAGTACCGGGCAGTTGGCCGGGCTGCCGGAATTCAAAGACGGTGAACAGGAGTTTTCCGCCACCAAATTGCGCTATAATTTCCGGTCGAAAAAAGGCCTCATCTACGAAGCCCGCACCAAACAGCAGGACCTGTTTGTGCTGGGTGAAAAAGCCAAGTTTGTCGGCTCCCCTAATGCCGATACCACCGGCAAGGTACAAAACACCGTATACAACCAGAATGCCCTGCTTACCACCTGCGACGACCCGCACCCGCACTTCGGCATCCGGACCAAAAAACTGAAAGTCATACCCGACAAATTAGTCGTCACCGGTTTTTCGAACGTGGAAATTGCCGGTATTCCCACCCCGCTCATACTGCCCTTTGGGTTTTACCCCATTACAAAAACCAGAAAAGCGGGACTGATCATCCCACGCGACTTCGAATTTGCCGACCAGGAAGGATTCGGATTAAAGGACTGGGGCTATTATTTCCCCATTTCGGAACATATAGACGAAAAAGTTACCCTCAATTTGTACACCAGCGGTTCCTGGGGGGTGCTGTCGGAAACCCGCTACAACCAACGCTACCGTTACAACGGCAACCTGGTGCTGCGCTACAACAACCGGGTAACCGAAAGCCCGCGCGCCGATAAAATTCCGGCCAAGTCGTTCGGTATCCGCTGGTCGCACCAGCAGGACCCAAAAGCACACCCTTCGCGCAAATTCGGCGGCTCGGTCAATATTGAAACCAATCGCGACCAGAACCGGAACCGGAACGACTACAACAGTGTGGTTCAAAACCAGTTGAGCTCCAACCTGAACTATTCCCAGACTTTTCCGGGCAAGCCCTACCAGTTCAACGCCAGCCTCAGCCATTCCCAAAATACCCGCACCCGCGTCATGAACATCAGTTTTCCCACCGCGGCATTCAACCTGCAACGCATATATCCGTTCAAACGGAAAAATCCGATCGGGAATGAACGCTGGTACGAAAAACTGTCGCTTACGTATTCTTCCCGGCTTCAAAACACGGTGCAGGTGGCGGATACCCTGCTGTTTACAAAGGAGACCCTCACCAAATCGCGCATGGGCATCCAGCACCAGGCCAGCACGGACTTCAACTTTAAACTGTTCAAATACATCAACATTGCGCCGAGGGTCAGCTACGAAGAGAACTGGTATCCGTACAGTGTTGAAAAAGAGTTCCTGCCAGAAATTCAATATAAATATGACACCATCGAAGGCATATTGGTGGTGGACAGCAATGCCACCGTTTGGGGGCGCGATACCACGTTCCGGAGATGGGGATTCAAACCTTTCCGGCAATACGACGCCGGCGTGAGCGCTAATACGGCTCTGTTTTTTACCAAACAATTTAAAAAAGGCTGGTTTCGCGGAGTTCGCCACACGATGAAACCCTCCATCTCGATGGGATACCGGCCCGATTATTCAGAATCCGACTTTTTCAGAACGGTATTGACGTCGAACCAGCCCGGGCGGATCGACTCAACCACCTACAGTATTTTTGACGAGGCGGTGTACGGCAGGCCCTCCAACGCCCCGCGCGACCTGGCAGTGAGTTATAGTTTGAGCAATATCCTGGAAATGAAATTTTTCAGTGCCAAACGGGATACGGTAAAACGGGTAAAAATATTCGACGGACTGAATTTCTCCGGCAGTTACAGCCTCACCCGCGATTCCCTGAAATGGAGTACCATCGGTACCGGCGGTCTGTTCCGGCTATTCAAAGGGTTGACAAACCTGACCTGGAATGCCACGTTTGATCCGTATGTCCGGAATGAAAAAGGCGTACGAATCGATAAATTTGTTCTGAAAGAAGATAAAAAATTGCTGCGGACCACCCGCCTCAGTATTCAACTGAACACTCAAATGTCGATCCGCGAATTACGTAACCAGTTCGACAGAGATAAAGACGAAACCACACCCAATACGCCGTCACAGGCCACCATAAAGGATGGTTTTATGGACTGGTTCGACGACTTCAGGTTCACGCACTATATCTCCTTCGATCGCACGGAAATTCCCGGTACCAACCGCGACACCTTCCTGGTGGGCAACCACAACATCCGTTTTTCCGGCAGTATTCCGCTCACCCCGAAATGGTCGATCGATATCGGCAACATCAGTTACGATTTTAAATCGAAAACCCTGCCGTATCCCGACCTCGGCTTCACCCGCGACCTGCATTGCTGGCAATTCAGCCTGCGCTGGCAACCCGCCCGCGGTACCTACGAGTTTTTTATCGCGGTAAAACCCGGCACGCTCGAGTTCTTGAAACTGCCTTACCGGAAGAATATATTTGATGCGCAGGGCGGCTTCTGATGTCGACTACCATCCTGCGTGAAAAATCCGGCTGGCGCCTTTATAGCCACATTTTTGATATTTGGCGTACGCCTGGGCGGCACTTACACGGATTTGTTTTTCTGATTCCAAATTAGCCCAGCTGTCTATGGCTGCACCCATGACGTACGCTTCCGGCGCCAGCAAATGCACGGTGGTGAGCACCGGAAAGGCGGCAGCGCACTGTAAGAACTCTTTAAAGTAATTGTGGGAGGCGCAGGCTATTACGGCTGCATCTTTGAGGTTGTTGATTGCCGGCGCAATAGGAGTGAACTCCATATCCATCAGTCCGTTATGACCGTTCAGGATCGAAAAGTCGGGAGTGCCGGCCAGTAGTGTGGTGTCTTTCAGCCGTATGGTGTCGAGTATGTGGCCGGAGAGGGTATTGAGGAAATCGCGAATACAAACTTTCATTCTGTCGCCGCGATAGGCGTCGGCCACCAGCATAACACGGGCGCCGGTAGGGTATTTTTTTTCAAAAACGACCCGTTCGAGGATATCAGGGGTTGGGTCGGGTTGTGCGTGCAGTAATTTCCAGGATTTGTCCGCTTTAAAGAAGGATTTTACTCCGTAACCGGCGCCCCAGTACAGGTTGGTGCGCAGGTTAAGGCCGTCGCCAAGTTGTTTGTTTACCGGGACAATACCTTGATGCTCGTTATCACAAAGCGGGACGAAGACGTGGACCGTTAACCGCTTACCTTGTTTTATTTGGGATCGCAGCTGTGCCAGGATGGTATCCCGGGAAAATGAATCGCGGCAAGGCGCCGGTTTCAATTCGAGTGCCGGCGCTTCAGTTACCGGCGCTATCATTGCTTCTTGGGCCGGGTGATTTTGGGTGCAGGTAGTGTTGAAGCAGATAAGTAGGAGCGGAAGATGTAATATTTTCATTTTTACTTAACGTCCTTATTCGTCCTTAAGCATCTGTTGACCCGACTTACACCACGCCCCAATTGATGGGCATTTTCCCTTGTTTTTCCAGCAGTTCGTTGGTCCGGCTGAAATGCCCGCAGCCCTGAAAGCCGTTGCCGGCCAGCGGGGAAGGGTGCGGCGCGATGAGCACATAGTGTTTCATTTCGTCGATGAGTATTTTTTTACCCTGGGCATATTTGCCCCATAAGAGGAAAATGATACCCTCTTTTTCCTCCGAAATGCGGCGAATGGCGGCATCGGTAAAAGTTTGCCAACCGATTTTCTGGTGCGAAGCGGGTTGGTTGGCTTCTACAGTAAGCATAGCGTTGAGCAGCAGGACGCCTTGTTCGGCCCACTGGGTCAGGTCGCCGTGGTTGGGTATAGGCAGCCCGAGATCGCGGTTGATTTCTTTGTAAATATTAACCAGCGAAGGCGGCGTTTTTATGCCTTTGGGCACCGAAAAACACAACCCCATCGCTTCGCCCGGGTTGTGGTAGGGGTCCTGTCCGATAATAACGACTTTCACCCGGTCGAAGGGCGTTTGATTGAACGCGTTGAAAATCAGCGGCCCCGGCGGGTAAATGACCTTGCCGGCCTTTTTTTCGTTGACCAGAAAGGTTTTGATCGCGGCGAAGTAAGGCTGCTTAAACTCATCGGTCAGCACTTTTTTCCAACTTTCATCAATTTGAACATTATCGACATTTTCAGGCATGGCAGTTTCATTGTTTTAGTTGTGGGCAAATTTAGCCAGACCGGGCCCGGAAACCTTGCATTTTTTTAATACTTATTTTACTGTCCCCTTTGCGCGGGCAGCAGGTGGCAGATGAGGAGGAATGGAACTTTTGCAGGGTACTCGTAGTTTCTGTGCGAAAAAGCGCTATTTTTGCCGCTCGTTCTTTGATCGATGGTCCCGTAGCTCAATGGATAGAGCACTTGCCTTCTAAGCAAGCGGCTACTGGTTCGACCCCAGTCGGGATCACGGTTTTAAAAATGGGTCATCACCACTTTGGCGATGGCCCATTTTTTTGGGCCATTCGCTGTTACTTTTGCCGGATAAGATTCAGTCACGTGCCACAATCCGTCCTCCAAACATACCACCTCCACCTGCTCGGCCAGGTACAAGGGGTCGGCTTCCGGCCTTTCGTGTGGCGCATGGCGCGGGCGCAGGGCTTGTGCGGATGGGTGAATAACACCACCGACGGCGTACACGTGATTTTCAATGCCGTGGCCGGCGAAGCGGAGGCATTTGTACAAGTCCTGCTCCGGGACGCACCGGCATTGTCCATAATAACCGACCACACCCTGGAGATCATCGAACTACAATCTTTTGCGGATTTTCAAATTGTACATAGCGCCGGAGACGCCGAACCGAACCTGCTGCTGACGCCCGATTTCGGGCTTTGCGACGATTGTCGCCGCGAACTGCTTGATCCCGAAAATCGCCGGCGCCAATACCCTTTCATTACCTGCACCAATTGCGGTCCGCGGTTTTCCATCGTCACCGGCCTGCCCTACGACCGGGAACGGACCACCATGGCGCCTTTTCTCCAATGCCCCGATTGTGCCGCCGAATACGCCGATCCGGCCGACCGCCGGTATTATTCGCAAACCAATTCCTGCGCGACCTGTGGCATCTCCCTCCGACTGGTCGATTCGACAGGCCGGGAATGGGAAAGTCCACTTGAAACGGCCATAACCTGGCTTCAACGTGGTAAAATATTAGCCGTCAAAGGCATCGGCGGCTACCTGCTGCTGTGCGACGCCACAAGCCCGGAAACCCTGGCTTTACTGCGCCAGCGCAAACGCCGCCCGTCCAAACCCTTAGCCCTGTTGTACCCCGGCATCACGGCACTGGATGGCGACGCCCGGTTAGTCGAACAGGAAAAAACACTGCTGCAAAGTCCAGCTGCGCCCATTGTGCTGGCGCCCTTGCAGGAACGCCCTGCTTCCGGACTCTGCGTCGCACTGGTCGCCCCGGGCCTGGACCAAATCGGCGTTATGTTGCCCTACTCACCCCTGCTGGAATTGATCGCCCGGCGTGTTGGGAAACCCCTCGTGGCCACCAGCGGCAACATAAGTGGCTCGCCTATTCTTTACGAAGATGAAAAAGCACAACACGAACTCGCCCCTATCGCCGACGGCCTGCTGATGAATAATCGCGACATTGCCATCCCCCAGGACGACAGCGTGATCCGTTTCAGCCCCGTGCACGGACAAAAAATCGTGCTCCGCCGCTCGCGGGGATATGCCCCCACCTTTCTTTTTGAAACAGCCCCCCGCGAGCTTCAAACTTCATCCCGAGGACTCGGGATCAAACCTCAAACTTCAAATTCCGAACTTGAAACTTCAAACCTCAAACTTCAAACTCCAAACTTCAAACCTCAAACTTCACAATCCATTCTCGCTCTCGGCGCCACCCTCAAAAGCACCTTCTCCTGGCAACACCGGGACAATTTGTATATCAGCCAGTATCTCGGCAACCTGGATAGTTTTGATACGCAGGAGGCTTACGAGCATACGCTGCACCATTTTTTGGGGTTATTCCGCCATCGCCCGGAAGCCATTGTAGTAGACAAACACCCGGATTATTTTTCCACCCGGTTGGGTAAACAACTGGCGATCGACTGGCAAATTCCAATCCGGGAAACACAACATCACAAAGCGCATTTTGCCGCTGTTCTAGCGGAAAACGGTTATTTTTCAGACCTAAAAAACCTTGAATTACCCGTGCTCGGGGTGATTTGGGATGGCACCGGCTACGGCGACGACGGCCAGGTTTGGGGAGGCGATTTTTTTTATTTCGATAGACAAAAAATAGAACGGGTTGGCCACTTCGAGCCGTTCTCCTTTTTGCTGGGCGACAAAATGCCCCGCGAGCCGCGTATTTCCGCCCTGAGTCTGACGCAAGGATTGGAAGGAAGCGCTGCCCTGCTCGAATCAAAATTTTCGCCGCAGGAATGGGCGCTGTATGGTAAGATGTTATCCCGCGGAACCCCGTTGCAAACCACCTCGGTGGGCCGACTCTTCGACGGCGTGGCCTCGTTGCTCGGCCTTGCAAACCGGGTTAGTTATGAAGGCGAAGCGGCGATGCTCCTGGAACAGTCGGCGGCCCGGTATTTCCGGCAACACGGGCTGAAACCGTTCGATATCGTTTTACCGGAGGCGGCGGAGGCACATTTGGCGCCTACAAAATCCATTGTCCGGCAAATTATGTGGCAAGTACAACACGGCACGCCGCCGGAACAAACCGCCGCTTATTTTCATGCGGCGCTGATCGAAATAATCCGCCGGCAAGCGCGGCTGCAGGGTTGCCGGGTATTGGCCTTTAGCGGCGGGGTTTGGCAAAATGCCCTGCTCGTCGATCTTGCCCTCGAGTGGCTCCGGCCGGAATTCGAATTGTTGTTTCACCGGCAGTTGTCGCCGAATGACGAAGGGGTGTCGTTCGGGCAACTTTTTATGGACTTAAAATGGCCGTATCAATAGTAACACGAAAATATGAACACAAAATTATTTTAACACATAGGCACATAGGCCACATAGTCTTCGCTCTATGTGGCCTATGTGCCTATGTGTTAAGATAAAAATCTGCCATGTGTTTAAAAAGTGATTTGTTGCACAGCCTTAATAGTGTAAGCGGCCGGCAATTTTCGCAAACTACTTTTTGCTCAAAAATTACGCTCTTTCGCCACGTACCCCGCTTTCATTTGCCACAACGGATCGTCCAGCAACAATCGCGGGGCAACGGCAGCCGGATAGCCGTTGTACAGGTCGTAATTTTCCGCCCGTACCCGCACCGAGTTGCCAAAAAAATCGTAGTTTTTTAGGCGAGAAAAGCGGTCGCTCAAGTCTTTCGGAACATCCGGCAGGCGGTTGGTGACGATACCATTGTTGCCGGCGGGCGCCATCAGCACTTCCCAGCGGAAGTTGGTGGTACCGGTTTGTTCGCGGGTGAGCGCCAGCAGGTCGAACGCGCCGATACATTTTACGGCAATTACCCGCGGCCCGGTTACGGTGGTGGGTTGCACATCGAAGGTGGGCTCCGGCAGTGTTGCGGGCAGGGGACTTGCCACCCGGTCGCAGAAATAGGTGTAGCCACCCGGCGTTACATCGGCGCCACTCAGGCGCAGGCGGTAAGCGCCGGCAGATGGATTGGGCGGCTCCACCACATCCAGTTGGTCGAAGATCGGGACGGGACCGCCGGGCACCGGAATCAGACCGCTGATGGACAAAAACTGTTGCTGGCCGGCGTCAATTACCCGGTCGATCCGGCAATTCCAGGCGGCAAAAAAAGGCAGGGTAATGGTGGCCGGTGCAGCAGTGATGGCGGGCAAAGTGGCGGCATCGAGCGTAACGGTCAACGTAGCACTGTTCACCGGGTCAAAAGTGGCATAGCGCCAGTTGGACTCCCCATTGATTCGCAGGCGAAGCCAAAAACGCCCGCTGTGCAACACGCGGTACTCTCCCTGGTAGTTATTGCCCGCCTGCGGTTGCGCGAAGGTCAGTCCGTCGGGAACGACGATCTCGTCCAGGGTATTGAAGTTGGTCAGATTTACCAGCAAATCCGTCGTTTGCACAAAATCGGGACTGCGCAGGTGAATTTCGGCGCCGTTGGAGAAATTGGTATAAGTTGTCAGCACCACAGTGGTGTCGTACACCCCGGTTCCCGGTATAGTAAGGGTAGTGATCCGGGCCACCGTGCAGTCGAATACCTCGCCGGTTTTGGCATCGGCAACGGAAACGCGGGCGGTATCGTTGCCGGGCAATTGACGAAAGGCGCGCACTACCCCATCTTCATCCGACAGAAACACGGCATATTCTGCCTCAGTCAGGTTAAATTCGTTGTGTACCGTCATTTCAAATGCCGGCGCTACCGGCGGATCGGGGTTTTCGTTTTTTCGACAAGAACCGATAAACAGTAAGAGGAACCCGAATAATATGATGCGGTATGTGGGCATGGCGATTTAAATCAGTTTGGGAAATAAAAGAGTGCAAAAATAGCCCCGGTTTCCCGCAGGACAAGGTCCAAAGCGTTAATTCGGGTGATCTGAAGGTATATTTTTCATAAACCTGAAAAAACGTCGTTTTTTCGCCTTTCGATTTTTCATGGCAGACATAAACACTAATCTTATATGCAATCTGTAGCCGTTTTTTGCGGAGCCAACACCGGCAACCAGCCCTGGTTTGCCGAAGCCGCTACTGAGTTGGGCAAAACATTGGCCGAACGTGGCATCCGCGTGCTGTTCGGCGGCGGAAGCGTAGGCCTCATGGGTGTGTTGGCCGATGCCGTGCTGGCACATGGCGGCCCAATCACCGGCGTGATCACCGATCAACTGAACGACCTGGAATTGGGGCACCCGGGGGTACACGATATGATTGTCGTCGAATCCATGGCCGAACGCCGCACCCTGCTCATCAAAGGAACCGACGGCGTGATTACCCTGCCCGGCGGTTACGGCTCCATGGACGAACATTTCGAGGCACTTACGCTGGCCCAGTTGCACCAGTACCGCAAACCGGTCGGGTTACTGAATGTGCGCGGCTACTACGACCCGATGTTGCAGATGCTAGGCAATATGGTGGAAAACGGCTTCCTGAAAACCCAAAACCGCGAACTTTGTATTGATGCCGCTACGGTGCCGGAGTTATTGAAAAAAATGACGACGTATGAGTATAATGCGGTGGCGAAGTGGTAATGCGTATCGTTATTTGGCTTCATTCAGGCTCCAACCGTAGTCTAAGTAGGAAATTTTCCCGTTCGACGCCAGTTTTTCGTCCGCATACCGGTTGATGTACGCCCGGACGGACCCGGCATCCCGGACAAAATCGCCCCTGAACCATTTAAATATCTCGGAAATTTCTGCTTTTTTAGCCGATACCCGGTTGCGAAGCGGGTCGTTGACGAACCTGCGCATGGCATCGGTTAGTTGGGCGTCTAATTTGTCCGCCGTGAAGGCCTCCGACCGCAAAACGGGGCAAGAGTACGAGGCACAGTTGATGGCTGCGTGGACGCGGGCATCCTTGAATTCCGGACGGAGAATGCTGTGTTCGATGTTGTTTAAGTCGTATGTTTTGCCGCCAATGCGGATGAACCTGATGTCCCAGACTGTGTTGACAAAGACCAAACCTCTCTTAATATCCTTAATGCTGGAAATGGGGTAGTTATCCACGATCAACTGGACGGTAAAGGCATTATAGGCATTAATCCAAAAAGCCATTTTTTCTTCCCGTGTCCAATTTTCGGAATCGGGGTTAGCCCCCGAAAGCAGGGCGAGATATTGTTTGAACGCCACACTGTCGCGAATAAACCCTTTGTAGTCGACAAATCCACCGGTTTTTACATGAAGATGCAACAAACTGTCCCAAAGGACATGGCTGACCGGAGTGGTATCGGTGGCAGGGCGGTCGGCCTTATTATCCGAACAGCCATAAGTTGCAGCACTAAAAAGGGTAAGCAGCGTAATAATCAGCACTCGAAGATTCATAGTTTTGGATTTAGCATGGTGTTTATAGTTTATAGGATTACAGGCGAGGGCTAAAATTGTTTATTTTTGGGGCATAATAGTTCAAATCCCGCAAAAGACGTTCAGGCGTTTATACTGAAAGGTTAGGGGAAATTCCTGCCAAACTATTGGAAACAAATACCACACCCGACGACAACCTTTTAGCAGAATACCTCGAAAGAAGGCGCTATGTTCGCGGCCATCAGTTCGGTGGCTTTGCTTACACCATAAAAGGGTTAAACTTTCTTTAAAGTAACCCCACTGCAAAAGCCAATCTTTGGTTTTACGGTTATCCCCGTATTACTTTTGTGTTCTTTAAATTTTCAATCCAAACCATTTCGCTATGCGCAAAGTCCTCATTTTGTGTTTTTTTGCCGCTCTGACGTATGCCCTTCCGGCGCAGACGCCATTGCGTTCCAATGCGCAACCCGCGACATCCAAAAACACGCCCACGACCGCAAAACCGCGTTCCGGCGCCGCTACAGCAGATGCCAGGCCGGCTTCCTCCTTGCAGCAGCCTGCAAATACTACCTCCGGCCGCCAGGAAACGACGCCAACCAATACCAGAAATGCCAACGCCGCGACGGCAAACGGCAGCACCACTAAAACCACGGCCAAACAACCAACCCCTAAAACCGTTCCCGCACAAATGCCCGCTGCGCCGACCCTCAAACAGGAGAAGCCCCAGATTCAGGTACAATGGATGAGCCTGGAAGAAGCCCTGGAAAAATCAAAAACGGAGAAGCGCAAAATATTTATCGACGTATTTACCGATTGGTGCGGCTGGTGCAAACGAATGGATGAATCTACTTTTGTGAATCCCGAAGTAGCCCAGTACCTGAACGATAATTATTACGCCGTTAAATTTAACGCCGAACAACAACAGGACATCATTTTTAACAACAAAACCTACCATTTCAAAAAGAACGGCGCCCGGGGGTATCACGAACTCGCTGCCGAACTGCTCAATAACCGACTCAGTTTCCCGACGGTAGTGTTCCTCGACGAAAGTATGAACCTCATTCAGCCCATTCCCGGTTACCTGGAGGCTCCGAAAATGGAAACCATTTTAAATTATTTCGGTACCGACAGCCACAGAACGACCCCCTGGGAAACGTACGAGAAAAAATTTAATACCAATCAGCGATAAATTCCTCCTCACTTTAGGAGGTGAACAGGAGCCATCCCGAAATTCGGGATGGCTCCTGTTTTTTAGTAAATTTGCACTTCATTAATTCAAATCTGCCCATCGTATCCGGGCGCTACTTATTTTGGCAGGCAACACATTCGGTACTCTTTTTCGCGTCAGCACCTTCGGTGAATCCCACGGTCCGGCCATCGGCTGTATTGTGGACGGCTGTCCCGCAGGGCTGGATTTCGATCTGGATTTTATCCAGCACGAACTCGACCGGCGCCGGCCGGGCCAAAGCGCCATCGTTACCCAGCGCAAAGAAAGCGATACCGTACAGGTGTTAAGCGGTGTGTTTGAAGGCAAAACTACCGGAACACCCATCGCTTTTCTGATTCCCAACGAAGATCAGCGCTCCCACGACTATAGCCACCTGGCCGAAGCCTACCGGCCCAGTCACGCCGATTATACCTGGCAGGCCAAATACGGCCACCGCGACCACCGGGGTGGCGGGCGCAGCAGTGCCCGGGAAACGGCCGCCCGCGTCGCCGCAGGCGCATTGGCTAAGCTATTTTTAAAAACACATGGCATCGAAATCCAGGCCTATGTAAGCCAGGTCGGACATCTGGCGCTCGAACAACCATATTCCGAACTCGATCTTACCCTAACCGAAACCAATGATATTCGCTGCCCGGATCCCGCCATGGCCGAAAAAATGATCCGCCTGATCAAAAAAGTGCGAAAAGACGGCGACACTATCGGCGGAGTGGTCAGTGCCGTGGTACAGGGCTGTCCGGCCGGGTTGGGCGAGCCGGTGTTTGATAAACTGCACGCCGATCTCGGAAAGGCCATGCTCAGCATCAACGCCGCCAAAGGGTTCGAATACGGCTCCGGGTTTGCCGGCGTAAAAATGCTCGGATCGCAACACAACGACCGTTTTATCCCAAACGCACCTCCTGATAACTCAAAACTCAAAACCCAAAACTCAAAACTGGCAACAGCTACCAACCACTCCGGCGGTATCCAGGGCGGCATCTCCAACGGCATGGATATTTATTTCCGGGTGGCCTTCAAGCCGGTGGCAACCATCATGCGGGATCAGGATTCCGTCAATGCTGCCGGGGAAGCAGCAGTAGTGAAGGGTAAGGGCCGGCACGACCCCTGCGTGGTGCCGCGGGCAGTGCCTATCGTAGAGGCAATGGCGGCGCTGGTATTGACAGATCACTGGTTGCGACTGAAAATCAGTAGTTTATAACGTATGGACCTTTTTCACCGCTTACGCGCCACCTGGAATCCCGATATGTATCACGGCTGGGGCCGTACCCGCCGCTATTTCGAAGGCTGGTATTTCAAGATAGTGAACGCAAATCAAAGCGCAGCGCTGGCCTTTATTCCGGGCATTTCGATGACGGAGTCCGGTGAGCAGCACGCCTTTATTCAGGTGATGGACGGCATGGCCTGTACGGCACAGTACCACCCCTTTCCGGCCGGTCAATTTCAACCTTCACACCGGGAATTCGATCTTCAATTGGGACCTAATTCTTTTTCCGCATCACAAATGCATCTCGACCTGCCCGGTATTTCCGGCGAAATCCGCTTTCAAAACACCAACCCCTGGCCCAAAATGTTCGGTGCGCCGGGCATCATGGGCTGGTACTCTTTTGTGCCGTTTATGGAATGTTTTCACGGTGTAGTGAGCCTTCATCACAGCCTCGAAGGCGCCCTGCAATACGGTAAGCAGAAAATTGATTTCAGCGGCGGCAGGGGATATATTGAAAAAGACTGGGGCCGCTCTTTCCCCCGCGCGTATGTGTGGATGCAAACCAACCATTTCGACACTGCCGACCGCGTTTCGCTGCTGGCTTCCGTGGCGCATATTCCCTGGATGGGCAGTTCTTTTATCGGATTCCTCGGCGGGTTATGGCTCGAAGGGCGCCTGTTTCGGTTTGCTACCTATACCGGTGCAAAAAAATACCTGGAAATTGCCGGCGACAAGGTGTCCTTAATTTTCAAAAATTCAAAAACCGAACTGCGCCTGCAAGCCCACCAGGCGCCCGGCACCGCGCTTCAATCGCCCATTTCCGGTGAAATGACCGGAAAAATCAACGAAAGCCTGCAAGCGACCGTCCATGCCGAACTTCTGGAAAACGGCCGGCGTATTTTTGAAGGAACGTCTAAAACATCCGGGCTGGAGGTTGCCGGAGCGGTAGAATTATTACTGAAGAATTAAGATCATTTTAGTGTGCGGTATCCCGTCCTCCAGGTATTCCTCGCCCGTGGACTGGAACCCGAGGCTTTCGTAAAACCGCAACAAATACGTTTGCGCCCCGATTTTGATGGGCAACGGCCCAAACAAATGCCGGCACATGTCGATGCTTCGTTGCATCACTTCGCGTCCGGCGCCGGCGCCCCGCACCGCAGGCGAACTCACCACCCGTCCGATGGAAGAATACCCTTCATAAGATACGCCTTCCGGCAGCAAGCGGGTATATGCGATGAGATTATTTTCCGAATTGAAGCCCATCAGGTGCCAGGCAGCAAGGTCTTTACCATCGGCATCGAGGTAGGGGCAGTTTTGTTCTACCACAAAGACCTCCTGACGCAATGCCATAATGGCGTACAATTCCCGTGGGGTGAGTTGGTTGAAAGGTAAACAGGAAAAACGAAGCATAGGAATCGGAATTTGCCGCCAAATTAGAAGTTTAATGGTTGTTTTTGACCCTTTATAACCTTCCTAAACCTATATAAACCTATATAAACAATTTTTACCTTTGCCAACCATTTTAACTTACAGGTGTTTCAACCAAAAAAATATCTTTATTATGACGAAATCAACATGCCTAACAGTCCTTACCCTCTTATTGGCAGCCACTTTCGGCTTTGCCCAAATCAAAACACCCTCCGCCAGTCCAACGGCAAAAATCTCCCAGGGAGTCGGCCTGATGAACATGGATGTGGAATACTCCCGTCCGAGCGCGAAAGGCCGGAAAATTTTCGGCGACCTCGTTCCCTTCGGTGAAATGTGGCGCACCGGGGCCAATGCCTCCACCAAAGTAACCTTTAGCGAAAAGGCGATGGCCGGCAATATCTCGTTGGAAAAAGGCACTTATGCGCTGTACACGATTCCGGAAAAAACGACGTGGACGATCATTTTTTATAAAAACACGTCCATTTGGGGCGCACCTCAACCGAAAGACTTCAAGGAAGAAGACGTTGCAGCGCGGTTCAGCGTACCCGCACAATCTTTGTCCAGCAAAGTGGAAACCTTTACCATCGAAATCGCCAACCTGCGCAACGACGGCGCCGACCTGGAAGTGATGTGGGAAAACACCAAAGTGATCATTCCGATCAAAATGGATACCGACAGCAAAGTGATGGCCGACATCCAGTCCACCATGGCCGGCCCGAAACCCGGCGACTACTATGCTGCGGCCCGCTACTACTACGAAGAGAAAAAAGACATGAAGCAAGCCCTGGAATGGGTAAATGCCAGCCTGGAAAAAGGTGGCGACAAATTCTGGATTCTCCGCCTGAAAGCTAATATCCAGGCCGAACTCAAGATGTACAAAGACGCCATCGCCACAGCCGCCAAAAGCACCGAACTGGCTAAAGCCGACGGCAATACCGATTATCCGCGCATGAACGACGAGTCGATCGCGGATTGGAAGAAGAAAATGTAAGATTCTACGGAATGCCTAAAAATAATTGAGGCTGTATCACCAGATCGACTGGTCATACGGCCTCTTTTATTACAACAGTATTGCTTACACATCATGCCAGGCCCGCACCTGATAATGCGTGCGATCCTGACTTTCGTTTCCTCCGTAGATCAGTGTTTTGGCAGAAACCGAATTGCCGGCCAGCGACGCAAAATAGTCCATGCCCTTGAAGAGCGGAGGCAGAATGGTTTGCGTTGATTTTATTTTGAAATTACATAGCCTGTTTTTTAAATTTACATCCCCTTCTATTTCGATCTGTTAGCATATTCCTCCAACACCTCTTTTTCCTTTTTAGTCAAACTCCCCATCCCGCTTTTGTGTACTTTCTCCAGTATCCGGTCCACTTCTTTTTGCCTGTCGAGTTTTGCCGCGTTATACCGGTCTTCGAGCGTATAGTGTTTTGTTTTTTTATAAAAAAAGTTGTCGACTAATAAAAACTGCGGCCTCGCAATAATGAACCAGATCAAAATCAGCGATAAAACGCTTACCGCCAAAACTGCTTTATACGTAAAAGCAAACATCTCCGGGCGCATGGCAAGCGCGATGGCCATCCCCACCAATGCGCCGCCCAAGTGCGCCTCATGGCCGATATTGTCCTTTTTTGATTTAATGCCGTACACCGAAACCAGCACGAACAAAATACCATATAACCAACCGGGAATATATACGCCGGCCCCGAAAAAGCCGATTTCTACGCCGGGTATCACCGCAATGGAAGCGAAGATAATTCCGCACACAGCGCCGGAAGCGCCCACAGCGCTGTAATCGGGGTGGTTGCGGTGCATATAGAGCGCAAATAAATTGCCGCCCAACAAACTGGCCGCATAAACGATGCAAAAATTCAGGCCGCCCAGAAAATCCTGCAGGTAATCGCTGAAAGCGTACAGCGAAATCATGTTAAAGGCCAGGTGCGCCCATCCCACGTGCAAAAACCCCGAGGTGAACAGCCGCTGGTAATCTTTTTGTACCAGAATGCTGTCCACCTCGAAGGCGTATTTATCGAGGAAACGGTGATCTTTAAAGCCCTGATAAGACACCAGGACATTGGCGACGATCAGAAGCAGGGTAATTATTCCAATGGTATCCATGGGTGGATCAATTTGCACGTATTTTACCGACTGACTAAACTTATTTCCGCCCCGCTATACGAACCAATGCCCACGCCAATGCGGCAAAGAACAACACGCCCAGTATTTGATATCCTCCTTCGCCCACCATGCCTGTAACCATATGCTCCAGGCTAATCGAATTCATGGCCGCGGCGGTACCATCGGTAGCCTGCAACATGGCCACTACTACGCCGGCCAGCGCGCCGCCGGCCACCAGCCCGGTGGCAAACAAGCTGCCTTTGCCCAATTCTTCGTCTTCCGGCGCTTCGCCTTTGCGTTCAGCGAGCCAGTTGGTCAGGCCGCGCATGGCGCCACCGATCCAGATCGGCAGGGTCGTGCTGAGCGGCAGATAGAGCCCCACGGCAAAAGAAAGCGATTTGACGTTGCACAATTCCAGCGTGATGGCGATAAACACCCCCACGAGCACAAACTGCCAGTCGAGGTTGAACGACAGCAGGCCTTTGATCAGCGTAGCCATGAGTGTGGCCTGCGGCGCGTTGAATTTTTCGCCGATGGCGTGTTCGATACCCATGGCGCGCATGTCGGCGGTAGGTGTATCCAAATATTGAACCGTGAAGCCGATCACCAGAGAAGAGACCACTACGCCGATGAACAGCGCCAATTGCTGGTAGCGCGGTGTGGCCCCCACGATATAGCCCGTTTTCAGGTCCTGAGAAGTGGCGCCGGCATTGGCCGCGGCAATACAGATCATACTGCCGACCACCAGGGCCATCGGTTCGAATACTTTTCCAGTCCAGCCCACACCGATAAACACCAGCGCCGTGCCCATAATGGTGGCGATCGTCATACCTGAAATCGGGTTGTTGCTGGAACCGATAATGCCGACGATACGGCTGGAAACCGTGACGAAGAAGAAGCCGAATACGATCACCAACACGCCGATAAGCAACTTGCTCATAATACTGTCGCCGGGGATATTGGGCAGCAAGGCCATGAGCAGGATTAGTCCGAGGCTGCCGAAGGCCACCACTTTTATAGAAAGATCGTTATCCGTGCGCGACACAACAGCCGAGGCGTCGCGGTTGCGCAAAGCGCTGTAACTTTCCGTAAAAGAAGATATGATCGTCGGGATCGTTTTGATGAGCGTGATAAAGCCCGCACCCGCTACCGCTCCGGCGCCGATCTGGCGCACGTAAGCCCGGTACACTGCACTGGTAAGGTCGGTGAAGCTGTGCGAGTAGGGGTCCCATCCGAAAGGATACCGCACCGAACCGTCGGCCGAAGTGATGGCGTTCAGCAGGTCGAGTTTGGCGAGTTGTGCCGCAATGGTTTCCGGGGGCACCAAGGTAGCCAGCAGCGGGATCAGGCCCAGCCAGGCTAATACACCGCCGGCCACGAGCACGCCGGCAATACGTGGGCCGATGATATAACCCACGCCGAGGTATTCGGGGGTTATTTCTCCACTGAGCCGGGCCGCCGGGATATATTTATTAACTGCACTGGCCGTCCAGGCCGGTACTTCGGCGATGACGTGGAGTACCCGCTGAAGCACGGCGTAGGCGAAGGCAAAACCCAGGCCCAGATAGGCCGTGCGGGCAAAATCGCCGCCTTTCTCACCGGCGATGAGCACCTGTGCGCAGGCAGTGCCCTCCGGATAAGGCAGATTCGCATGTTCTTTTACAATCAGGGACCGGCGCAGCGGGATCATCATCAACACCCCGAGAATGCCGCCGAAAATGGCGAGCATCAGGATCGTCCAATAGTTGAAATACCCTTTGCCAATGCCGTCGCTGAGAAAAAGAAAAGCCGGGAGTGTGAATACCACCCCTGCCGCTACCGATTCGCCTGCCGAGCCGGTGGTTTGAATAATGTTATTTTCCAGGATAGTGGTTCCCAAAAACCGGCGCCCCAGGGAGATAGCCAGCACGGCGATGGGAATGGAAGCGGAAACCGTGAGGCCGGCTTTCAGCGCCAGATAAACGGTGGCAGCGCCGAACAGGATGCCGAACATGGAGCCGAGTAAAATGGCGCGCAGGGTAAATTCCTTTACCGAGGTGTCGGTCGATGCTACATACGGTTTGAAATGGTTGGTATTCGTTTCTTGCATAGCACAAAGTTGGGTAACAGGTATCACGAATGTGGACTTGGATTTGAAGGGGCGCTGACGTGGCCGAAAGGTAGAAAATTTGTGACTATTTGGTTACCTCCGTGTTTTTGTGTTTTTATACAAAAAAAGAACGCTCAAAAAAATCGTTCAGATCACATTTGGCATCTTCAGGCACTAAAACACTCAAATACTTTTGCCCCTTGCAAAATTTCGCTTGCTTTATTGATTTAGAGCATTATCTTTGCAACTGGTTTTTTGGGGTTTATTAGCCGCTGAATGCGCAAGCATTTGGCGGCTTTTTATTTATATGCCCTTTTTGTCCACAAGCCAGGCGTCAAAGTTAAACTTCCCCAGTATCCAATTTCCCAACAAAACGGGCGTTATGCTGAACCGTATTTGCCTATTTTTGCCGAAAATTTTCCCAAACGCATGAAGAAAATTCTCCTCTTTACTCTTTTTATCGCGGCTTTTGTCCAAACCGGCCGCTCGCAGGATCAGCAATTTACCCAATTTTACGCCACGCCCCTCACCCTGAACCCCGGTATGACCGGCGGTTTTGAAGGACGTTACCGGGTAGGCGCCATTTACCGCGACCAATGGCGGCAAGTGCTGGACAATCCCATTCGCACCTTTGCCGTAGCGGCCGACCTGCGTTTCGACGCTCCGGGCAAGTCGGTGTACGACGACGCCTTCGGCCTGGGCCTGATGTTTTTTAATGATAAAGTGAATGTGGTCGATTTTAGCACGACCCAGATTGCCCTGTCGATGGCCTACCATAAATCGCTGGGGTCGGACAACCGGCATTATTTATCCCTCGGCATACAAGGGGGCCTCACGCAACGCAACATCAACTACGAATCGCTCGATTTTCAGGATGAATTCGACGGCGTGAACGGATATAACCTGGGGACAGGGGAAACATTGCCGGAAAACAATTTTGCCTACGCCGATTTTAACGTCGGTCTGAATTATTCGGCACGTATCGGGCGCGCCGGGGCGCTGTTTGCCGGGGTGGCCATGCATCATTTTATGCAACCGAATATTTCCTTTTACGAAAATACCGGCGACGGCGACAAACTGTATATGAAACTTTCCGGCCAACTGGCGGCCACCATTCCGCTTAAAGGCAGCCGGACCTCCATTATGCCCCGCGTATTGTTTGCCAAACAAGGTCCGCATACCCAGGTGAATGCCGGCGCTAATTTCCGTACGGCCATGGGCAAATACGGCACTACCGCTTTTCATATCGGCGGCTGGGCCAGGCCGGTGCGCAATAATGATTCCTTCGGCCTGGATGCCGTCGTAGCGCTCGTGGGCATTGAATTCAGCAACGTACTGGTTGGATTGAGTTACGACCTGAATCTGAAAGCCCTTTCGTTTAATCAGCGCCAGGGCGCTTTCGAAATTTCTGTCGCTTACTTAGGCGAATATGAAAACGAGGCAATTTTGTGCCCGAAGTTTTAGAACCTTAATCCGCCTAAAAGCTCCAACTTGCCGGCACATGCGCCGAACCCGACCAGCACGACAAGAAATACGCTGAGCAAATGGGCTAAGCCGGCATTTCGCCGCTGTGAAAAGATTAAAAACAGGCCCAACAGCAGGTTTACGATCACTTGCAGGATCATAAACATCAGGTCGAATATAACGGAGTCCGCGCCGCCAATACTCGACAAGAGCATGACCGCTAACATAAGTCCGAAGTTCCAGAGCAGAATTTTGCCAAATATTCTATTATCCTCCTCAGGTGGACGCGTGTTGGATTCATCCAATGGTGTTTCCATTTATTCAGTTTTGAGTTTTGAGTTTTGAGTTTTGAGTTATTATGAGTTTTGAGTTATAACTTCATTTAAGCGCAATTGCGCCAGGTAATCTCTTTTTTGCTGGTCGCGGTAAAACAAATTCATGGTTTCGAAGGGAATAATCCGGTCGGCTTCCTGATTCACGATGTGTACGCAGGATTTTTTAATGGCCCGCACATCGAAATCGTAGGCGTCGATAAATCGCATGATAATGATCCGGAAGAGGTTTTCGTAATTCAGGTTGGGCGCTTCGATACGCGGCAGGCAGCACATCAGCGCCTGCAACTCGTTGGTGGCGCACTCCACCGAATTGCCCGTGCTGAACAAGCGGATAAGGTGCCGTTGCAGGCGTTCGTCCTGCTCATAAACGATGGTATTCCGGGAGTTGTCCAACAAATCGCCCGGATCGAGGTACCGGGTGAGCGGAAAAACTTCGCCATCGATTTTCAGGGCATAGGCCATGGCCAGCGCATCGGGGTTGCAGGGCACCGGGATAATATCGGCCGGGGTAAACAAGGGCGCCTGTTTCAAAATTTCCTGCCGCACTGCCGTCAGCGTAATCCGGTCGGTAGCGGGATCGAAATGTTCCAGCCGCCCGGCCACTTGTGTCGGCTGAAAAGTGACGCCACGGACGCAACGTTGTTTCAGGGCAAAGTCAATAATATCGCCAATTTCGTTATCGTTAAGCCCCTTTTGCAGGGTAACTACCAGGGTAGTAGACAGGTTGAGCCGATTCAACTGCTCCAGGGCTTTTTGCCGTATTTCCCGTAAATCGACGCCTCGTAATATTTCCAGCGGCCGGGCCTGCAAGGAATCGAATTGCAGATAAATTTCAAAATCCGGCGCGTAGGTGGCCAATTTTTCAGCAAAAGCCGGGTCTTTGGCTATACGAATCCCGTTGGTATTCACCATCAAATGGCGTATCGGGCGTTGTTTGGCCATGTCCAGCACCTCAAAAAATTGCGGATGCAGCGTAGGTTCGCCGCCGCTGAGCTGCACCACATCTGGTTCGCCTTCGTTGGCCACCACCAAATCCAGCATACGTTCTATTTCATCCAAACTGCGGTGCCGGCCATGATGCGGGCTGCTTTCGGCATAGCAGGTGGGGCAGGACAGGTTACACCGATCGGTCAGTTCAATAATGGTCAGGCAGGAGTGTTGTTCGTGATCCGGGCAGAGGCCACAATCGTAGGGACATCCAAAATGGGTATTGACGTTGAAACGCTTAGGCATTTCACTGCGTTTGGCATAGTTGCGCGCGTTGCGGTAGTATTCGACGTCGGTAGCGATCAATACTTTTTCCGGGCCATGCTGCGGACAACGTTTGAGCATGTAAACCAGCTCGCCCTCAAACACAATTTTAGCATCTACCCGGCGCAGGCAGCTGGAACAGAGGCTAAGGGTAAAATCGTAATAAATATAAGGTCGTTCCATTTTTAGTGCTTTCATCAGGATTTCTCTAAACCCACATCACGCCATAAATCCTTATAACCCGTTAAACCATAATACAACAGTCCGGCTAACGCGGCAAGTTGTATCGTGGACAATCCGAAGGGAAACACCCAAACCGGTTTCCAGAATTCGATAAAAAACCGCCAGAGCAAGTAGCAAATCATAAATGATTTGAAGCGGGCGCCATCCGCCAATGGCCGTCGTTTTTCCAGCAAAAATAGAAAAAGGGCGAGCAAACCTAAAAAAAGGATTTCGTACAGGTTTACCGGGTGCCGGGGAATACCGTCGCCAAAGTCAACACCCCAGGGCAGGGCGGTGGGATTGCCGTGCGTGCCGTCGTTTAGGCCGGCTAAATGGCAGCCCAAACGTCCGATCGCCAAACCGAGCAGGATAGGATAGGTCATCAGATCGCCCGAGGAAGCGGTAACCCCGAGCTGTTTTTTGGTAAGTTCTACGCCAATAAGTCCGCCAAGCAATCCACCGACAATCGTTTTGTCGGTGAGCAGTTGCAACCAACTGATTTGGCCCAGCCGGTCGGGGTATTCCAAAATACCGAGCACATGACTGCCCAACCAGGCCCCCGCAGCCGCCCCGAGAAAAATCCAGAGCCGGTGTTCGTCGCCGATCTGATCCTGCGAACGGGCCCGCAGCCAAACATACAGACGGTAGCCCAGCATAAAGGCCAGAAGTTCGAACAAGCGGTGGTAGGGCACAGTGTATTGAGTTTTGAGTTTTGAGTTTTGAGTTTTGGGTTTTGAGTTTTGAGTTTTGAGTTTTGGGTTTTGAGTTGGCAGGTAAGGGGTAAAAAAAGAAAGGGGCAAGCGGTAAAAGGCAAATATTACCTTTTTACGCTTGTCCCTTCTCTTAAATCTACCCCTTGCCTGCCAACTCAAAACTCAAAACTCAAAACTCAAAACTTTAAAAGCCTCAGGCGTTCTCCGTATTTTCTTTACCCTCCGTCACTTTATTTATGTCGTCGGTTTCCACTTCTGCAAAAGAAATCACCAACCCGTCTTTGGCTTCGTTCATCACAGCCTGGAGGTAAGCGTCTTCGGCGGGGCCTTCACTCAGGATAAACTCTGCGAGCGGATCCTCGATGTATTTCTGAATCGCACGGTGCAGCGGACGGGCGCCGAATTGCGGGTCGTAACCTTTATCGGCCACAAACTCTTTGGCTTCGTCCGTGAGCGACAGGTGGAATTTCATCGTATTCAAACGTTTCATCAGGCCGGCCAGCGCATTGTCGATGATCTTGAAAATTTCTGCCCGTCCCAGCGCGTTGAACACCATTACATCGTCGATCCGGTTGAGAAACTCGGGAGAGAAGGTCCGTTTCAGCGCGTTTTGAATCACCGCCTTGGTATTGTCTTCGGCGGCTTCCTGGCGGGCTTTAGTGGCAAAACCGACGCCCTGGCCGAAGTCTTTCAACTGCCGCACCCCGATATTCGAGGTCATGATAATGATCGTGTTTTTAAAATCCACCTTCCTACCCAGGCCGTCGGTCAATTGACCGTCGTCGAGCACCTGGAGCAGGATATTGTACACGTCGGGGTGGGCTTTTTCGATCTCGTCGAGCAGCACCACGGAGTATGGTTTGCGGCGCACCCTTTCGGTCAGTTGGCCGCCTTCTTCGTAACCCACATAGCCGGGAGGCGCGCCGATGAGCCGGCTCACGGAGAATTTCTCCATGTATTCCGACATATCAATCCGAACCAGCGCCTCTTCGGTATCGAACAGGTAGCGGGCCAGCGCGCGGGCTAACTCCGTTTTACCCACACCGGTCGGGCCCAGGAAAATAAAGGAACCGATCGGTTTTTTCGGATCTTTCAGGCCTACCCTATTGCGTTGAATAGCTTTTGCAATTTTGACAACAGCATCGTCCTGCCCAATGACCATTTTACGGAGGTCGTCAGACATGCTCACCAGTTTTTTACTTTCGCTGGTCGCTACTTTTTTGACCGGTATGCCGGTCATCATGGCCACCACCTCGGCGATATCGTCTTCTTCTACCGGGTAACGTTTGGTTTTACTGTCTTCTTCCCACTCTACCTTGGCGAATTCCAGTTGGCGAACAAGTTTGCTTTCCTGGTCGCGCAGGTTAGCGGCATCTTCGTATTGCTGGTTTTTGACTGCCTGGTTTTTCTGTTCCTTCAGCTCTTCTATTTTCAGTTCCAGTTCTTCAATGTGTTTGGGCACAATTATATTTTTCAAGTGTACGCGGGCGCCCACTTCATCGAGCACGTCGATGGCTTTGTCCGGCAGGAAACGATCGGTGATATAGCGGTCGCTGAGGCGAACGCAAGCCGTGACGGCTGCGGGGGAGTAGACCACGTTGTGAAATTCCTCGTACTTGGACTGGATGTTCTGGAGGATATGAATCGTATCTTCCTGGCTGGGCGGGTCCACCATTACCTTTTGGAAACGGCGGTCGAGCGCGCCGTCTTTTTCAATGTATTGGCGGTACTCGTCGAGCGTGCTGGCGCCGATGCACTGGAGTTCGCCGCGGGCCAGCGCCGGTTTGAAAATATTGGACGCATCCAGCGAACCGGTAGCGCCGCCGGCGCCCACGATGGTGTGTATCTCGTCGATAAACAAAATGACATCGCGGCTTTTTTCCAGTTCATTCATAATGGCTTTGATCCGCTCTTCAAACTGGCCGCGATACTTGGTGCCGGCTACCAGGGCAGCCAGGTCGAGCATCACAATACGTTTGTTGAACAGGGTGCGGCTCACTTTTTTTTGCATGATCCGCAGGGCCAGGCCTTCCACGATCGCCGTTTTACCCACGCCCGGCTCGCCGATCAGGATCGGGTTGTTCTTTTTGCGCCGGCTGAGTATTTGGCTAACCCGTTCGATCTCGGTTTCGCGACCGATGATGGGGTCCAGCTTGCCCTCTTCGGCTAACTTGGTGATATCGCGACCGAAGTTGTCCAAAACAGGGGTACGACTTTTTTGCTGACCTTTCTGGCTGGAGCGGAAATTGCGGTCATCTTCGTCGTCATATTCGCCGGAGCCTTCGTTGGAGGCTTGAGCGAACAGATTGGGGTGCGCAAGGTCTTGTTCGGAGCGCACGTATTCGAGTTCCTTTTTAAAGGTTTCGTAGTCCACGTCGTATTCGTTTAAGAGTTTAGTAGCAAAAGTGTCGGTATGTTTGAGCAGCGACATCATCAGGTGCTCCGGAAATATTTCTTCACTTTTCATCAGTTTGGCTTCCAAAAAGGTGACTTTCAGGACGCGCTGTACTTGTGTGGTCACCTGAAACTCGCCCACAAACAGGTTTTCTGCCGGCGGGTAGGCGCTGTATCGGGGAATGGAACGTTCCAGGCGTTTTTTCAGGTCATGCACATCTACCAACAAGGCATCCAGCACCCGCACCGGAAGGCTGTCGCGCTCGGCAATAATGCCCAGTAAAAGATGCTCTGCGCCGATATAATCATGCCCCAACCGCCGGGCTTCCTGGCCGCTTTGATGAATGATCTGCTTGACAACAGGGGAAAACTTCTTATTCATGAACCAAATTAGAGTAAAAGGATGAATGGTTGAAGCGGCTTTTTTCAAAGTCGGGACAAGTTTAATCTTATTGCCGGGTAAAATTCAATTTTTATTCCCGAATAGGTATTCTTTTAACAAAAAATCGACGGGCTGGTTCTCGTCGCAAACACGTCAGTCGGAAAACAGCCGGTGCCGGCAAAAACCTTTTAATGAAAAAATAATGCCAGTCCAGATAACCTGACGCCCTGTCAGGCCGGCAAACAATCGAAAAAAGCGTTTTAAATTGTTATCAAAAACCGGTGCGCAATCCCTACATTTGCAGTCATTTTTGACCGGCGGCAACCTAAAAAGGTTGCTTCGGATTCCTTAACCACGCTGTAAATCAGAATAATATGAAATACAACATCGATAAACAGGATCAATACGCGGTACTAACGCTTGAGGAGGACAACCTGAATTCCATCATTGCGCCGGGCCTGAAGAGCGACTTTATCTTCCTAAACCAGGAAGGTATCCGCAACCTGATTCTCGATCTGACCAATGTCAAATTCGTTGACTCCAGTGGCTTGAGTGCCATTTTGACAGCGCACCGGCTCTGGAAGGACACCGGTTCGTTCATTATTGCCGGTCAACTTCAACCGATGGTCACCAAACTTATTGAAATTTCCCGCTTAGACACCATCCTTCTGATGCTACCTTCGCTCAGCGAAGCCGTTGATTATGTGAAAATGGAAGAAATTGAAAGGGAACTGCAACGGGGGGAAGAATAAGACCTTTTAGGTTGGATGGTTTCTGGTTTGAAGGTTAGAAGGTTTCTGGTTAGAAAGTTAGAGGGTTTCTGGTTGCACCGCGCTAACCAGAAACCCTCTAACTTTCTAACCAGAAACCTTCCAACTAGAAACCTTCAAACCCTATCGATTACCCACAAATCCGCATATTGATCCATCAGATGTCTCCCTTCGGTCGACATGACAAACAATTGAATATGAACCATTTATCCAGATTTCTCGCTGCGCTCGAAATTACCCGGATACGTCTGGCATTCCTAACGCAGTGAGGCAATGTGTTCCCGTGTTAATTTCGAGCGCAGCGAGAAATCTGGATAAATGGTTCATATTCAATTGTTTGTCATGTCGAGCGCAGCGAGACATCTGCTAAAAAATGTTGGATTTGTGGGTAATCGATAGCCTTCAAACCTTCTAACCCCTTTTTCTTACGCCGCGTTTCGCGCCGCGTTGATAATCCCAAACATCGCCCGCAACACCAGTTTTCGGTAAATTTCCAGCATATCAGCCGGTACTTTTTCATTTTGCAAATGTTGTAATGCAAACTGCTGAATAGCAATCAGTGGCAACACGATATCTTCCCGGAGTTTAATACTGGCACGCGAATTCAGGTTTTGAGCCAGTATTTCTTTCTGTCCGGACAAATCCAGCAAAGCCCCGTACGTACGGTCATATTCATCCTGTAATTTATGCCAGAACGGGCCGAATTGCGGATGCTCCGATAAGTAACGCGTTACGTCGAAATTGGATTTACGCAGCGACTGCATCGAGTTTTCCACCAGCGTGCGCAGGAACAACGACCGACGATACAGGTTTTGTAAATCGGTACGGCGGCCGGACTTGAAAAGCGCCTCAAGGGCTAACCCGAACCCATAGTAACCCGGCACATTCTGTTTCATTTGCGCCCAGGCGCCTACAAAAGGAATCGCGCGCAGGTCTTCAAATTTCAGGCCCGTGGCGGCGCCGCGTTTGGTCGGGCGGCTGGCGATATTTGTATCGCCATACCATTTCAGGGGGGTAATTTTTTCCAGATAGGGTACAAATTCCGGGTGGTTTTTCAGGTCCAGATATGCCTGGTAGGCCGCGTCTGCCAGTTCGTCCAGCAGGGCGGAATCTGCCTCGGATAGTTCCCGGGAATGGGTTTCAAAGAGGTGGTTTTCCAAACCTGCCGTCAACAGCCGTTCAATATTGAACCGGGCAGCAGGTTGTGTGCCATACGTGCTACTCACCGTTTGTCCCTGAATAGTCACCTGAATTTCGCAATTTTCTATGTCCGAACCATGTGCAGCATAGAAGTCGGCATTGTTGCCGCCGCCGCGGCCGGGGGGGCCGCCCCTGCCGTCGAAAAAGATGACCGACACGCCGTAGAGCCGGCCCATACGGGTCAGTTCCTGTTTCGCCCGGTAAATACTCCAGTTGGCCCGCAGATAGCCACCGTCCTTGGTGCCGTCGGAAAAACCCAGCATGATGGTTTGCCGCATGCCCCGGCCGGCCAAATGGCGGGCATAATGTTCGTTGGTGTACAGTTTTTCCATCACGGCGCCCGCCTCGGCCAGGTCTTCGATTGTTTCGAACAGCGGCACAATGTCGACGGTAGACGGTGGACGGTAGACGGTAGACGGTGGACGGTCGACGGTAGACGGTGGACGGTGGACGGTAGACGGTGGACGGTGGACGGTAGACGGTGGACGGTGGACGGTGGACGAATCTGAAGCAGGGGCAACCATATTGTCGGCGGTCAGCCCTCCCCCGTCGACCGTCGACCGTCCGCCGTCGACCGTCGACCGTCCACCATGCATAGTTTCCTGGATTAAAGACAGCACCTCTACCACGTTCAGGGCACTACCACAATTGCTGATGATGTAGCGGTGGCAACCGAGTTCACCGTTCGCCTGCTGAATGGTGGAAATAGCCCGGAAGGAACGGAGCGTTTCTTTAATAAAAGCGTCGGCGTAGTCGTTTTCGTCGGGCAGGAAATGGGTGTTTAACAGGAAATTTATTTTGACGTCCTCATCGGAGCGCTGGAAAGCAGCCAGATCGAACTGCGGGTCTTTTTCGCTCCGGTTTTTCAAAATAGCATCCCAAACTTCGCTGTGCTTGCGGCTGTCCTGCCGGACGTCGATACTGGCAAAATAAAATCCGAAGACCCTGACTTTCAGGATAAAACGATCAAGATCATCTAAAAAAAGGCCGTCATGGTCGGCAATCAGGATACGCCTGGCTTCGAGCAGATCGGTTAACAATTCCTGGCAGGAAGCATACGTTTCGCGGTCGGGATAATACAGTGTATTGTTTATTTTTTGTTCAGCAGCGGCAATCCAGTCCTCCGTGCCGCGGAAAGTAAGGCGGCGTTTTAGTTGGCGGATATCGTAGTAGTACCGGCGGAGGATTGCTTCCCGCATACGGGAAGCCACGGCGAGGGTAGTTTCGGCTACTACGAAGGGGTTGCCATCCCGGTCGCCGCCGGGCCAAAAGCCGAGCGCCAGCAGGTGCGGGTTGGCAAAAGTGGTCACATCCTGGTTCAAGGCACGGAGCAGTTGGAATAAGGTGTCGGGCAAGGTGTTGTAAAACACATTTTCCAGGTACCAGCCCAGGCTGATCGCCTCGTCCAGGGGCGTGGGTTTTTGCCGGTTGAAAAAAGTGGTTTTCCCGAGTTGCATGAGCAGCAACCGGATCTGTGCGAGGTCGTTCCGCCGGATTTTTTTCCCCAGATCGTTGATGATGCCCAGCACCTTTCCCGGATAAAATTGTGTAGGGTGCGCCGTAAGCACCACCCGCACCTGAAAATCGCGTAGTTTTTGCACCAATTTTTCCCGGTCGTCCTCTGACAACCGAAGCAGGAGATGGTTCAGCGATCCGGCGCCGTTCCCGTCGTGCATTTGTTCAAAAAGAGCATCTTCCACCGAATCGAACAACACCACCTGCCGTTCCAGGTATTGGATAAAATAAAAAAGCAGATCGAGCCGTTCGTCGGGAGTTGCTTTTTCGAAATATTCCGACCAAAACGCCTCAATGATTTGTTCAGGCGACTGGCCGGCGGCAAACCCCTCCTTGCAGGCCTGGCCGAACAAAGCCAAATGGGTACCGGTTGCTTCGATGCCGCGAAATGGCAAACTGAGAAACAAACTATTATAGGTGTGGTACGGTAAAGCTACAGGCGAGTCGAAGTTCATGGGAAAAAAGTTATGGGTAATAAGTTATGAGTTATTTCAACAGCAGGCGAACAACTCAAAAACTTGAAACTTTAATCTAAACAACAAAGAACGCTGTTACAAGGAATAGGACCACTCAAATTATTCGTAAAATTGCCTGGAACTTTTAAAGCCCGGTCCGTATTACCTGATATTGTTATGCAAACCCATCGTTCGTTTCTGGAAGACATTATCGACGAGAGCATTGAATTGCAGCCGATGGAACCTGCCGGGTTCGACCAATATCTGTTGCAGGGCTGGCGATTCCTGGGATATTCGATTATCCGGCACAATTTTGCCGTTTCCCGGGGCCGGATATGCCGCACGATCCCCTTGCGTATCCGTCTCGACGAGCACTTTACCCTCTCTAAAAGTCAGCGGCAACTGCTCCGCCGGAACGCGCATTTGCAGGTACACTGCGCGCCTATCCGTATAACGCCGGAAAAAGAAGCCCTGTTTTTCACCCACACCGAACGTTTCCAGGACCGGCACCCGTTGTCGGTGTATTCTTTTCTGCACCCGCATGCTCATGAAATGCCGGTGTCGGGGCTCGAATTTACCGTACGCGACGGCGAGCGCTTAGTTGCCTGTAGTTATTTTCATATTGGGGAAAACGCGATATCGGGCACCTATTGTTTTTTCGATCCGGCCTACAACCAGCTGAGCCCCGGCGCTTTTACCATGCTGCTCGAATTACAATTGGCCCAACAAATGGGAAAACAATACTATTACCATGGTTACACTTACGACGTCCCTTCTCAGTTTGATTACAAACTGAATTTCAATAATTTGGAATCTATGGATTGGGTAACAGGAGAGTGGAGTGCGTGTGCGCGGGTGCCGGTAAGGAAGTGGGATGAGGAAAGTCAAAATATAAAAGGCAAAATGTAAAATGTAAAAGTCAAAATGTAAAAGTGCCGCGTGGGTGGCCTTTTACATTTTGACTTTTACATTTTGACTTTTGACTTTACTTCAGCTTCACTTCCGTGCCCACGTTCACTTTTTTCTTCTCCTGCTCTTCATCAAAAGGCTTGAGTGTGATCGTCAGCGTATGGCCGTCACTTGAAATTTCTGACAATTCGTTCGTCGATTTTTTGACCGCGCGATCGGGGAAATGGTAGGTTTGTTTGTAGGTCATGTCGGCGAAGAAGGTTTTCATCATATCCATGCTGCCTTCCGCTTCTGCATCTTCGTTTTCAGCGAGCGCTTTTTTGATCTCTGCGCCGAGGTCACCGGCAGACAAGCGTTCAAAGTTCTTACCGTTGAACTTGAAGACTTCTTCTACTTTACTGTCGTACTTCTCCTTGTTGATCACTTTCATGGCCTTGTTCAGGGCGGCCACGTTGGCAAAATCGAAAGAGTATCCGAAACTAAAGGCAGAGGTGTCGTTGATCTCCGTCACATTGCTCAGGCCCTCTACACCTTTCAGGGTTGCGGCGACGCTGCTGAGTTGCTGGCCCATTTCGGTCATGCCGTTGTCTTCGGGGGCACCGGCAGCATCAGCATCTTCCGGGGAATCCCCGGACAAACTGTCTGTTTCCATGCCCTTAAACATGTCCATCATGCCTTTAATTTCGCTCATATCGAGCGTCATTTTATAGGTGCCGGAGCCGTTGCCCTTGAAAGTTACGTCTTCCAGAATATGCAGGCAGCCGCTAAGCGTCAAACTGCCAACTGCAAGCGCTACAAGGAACAGGTTCTTAAAATTTTTCATTGAAGTGGAATGAATTATAAATGATAAATGATGAATGATGAATTATAAATGATGAATGACGACTAATGACTAATGACTAATCAGTCAATAACAAGCTCCTTAATGGCGACTTTACCCTCTTTTTGAATTTCAAACAGATATACGCCTTTTTGAAGATAATATTTTCCGGTATCCGATTTAGTCCATTCTATCGGCTTTTTTGGGTCTTTTTGGGCATCTGTCAACGCCTTTTGGTATTTTTTAAGGGCCGCTTCCTGAAAGTCAAGTGTGAAGGTAAAGGCGTTCAAACCGTTAACACAATCCACTTGCCCATTGTTGAGCACGAGTCCGTCTTTCATTTTTACCGTCCAGGTGGCCTTTCCGACGCTGGACGCGTAAAAGGTCACCGGCAGTTCGGGATCCCGGAGTTCGCGCCAGGGTTGTTTTTTGCCCCAGTTTTTGGCGTATTTTTTCTTTGGCAGATCAAATAAATAAATGACCTGAGCCAGCACCTCCGAAGTCAGTTGCTGAAGCGCCCCGACAGGCACCTTATACATGGAGCGGCCGTGTGTGCCGATCAGGAGGTCTTTTGCCTTTGACTGAACGACCAGGTCATGCACGGGCGTTGCCGGAAAATCGCCGTCGAGGGCCTGGAAAGATTGTCCGCGGTCGAGTGATACGTACACCCCGTGATCGGTGCCCACGTAGAGCAGGTCCGGATTGACGGGGTCTTCGCGCACCACGTTAACGGGCTCTGCGGGCAGGCCGGCGCCCAGGCGGCTCCATTTTTTGCCATAATCCTCCGACACGTAGAGGTATGCGTTGAAATCATCCCAGCGGTAGCCGTTCAGGCTGACGTACACCCGGCTCTTTTCGTGGGCCGAAGCGATCACCCGGGAGACCCATAAGTTGCGCGGAAGCGAATCGGATATACGCATCCAGGTGTCGCCACCGTCGCGGGTGACGTGTACCAGGCCGTCGTCGGAACCGGTGTAGAGCAGGCCGAATCTGAGCGGGCTTTCGTGGATGCTGGAGAGTGTGCCGTAGGGGACATTGCCGGGTTTGCCGCCCGCAGTGAGGTCGTTGGAGATGGCTTCCCAATCGTCGCCCTGGTTGAAAGAGCGGTACAGGCGGTGTGCGCCGAAGTAGAGCACATCCTGCTGGTGGGTACTGAGCCATATCGGGGATTGCCAGTTGAACCGTGGGGGGCGTTCGCCAAGCTGGTGTTCGGGGGTGATTTTTTTGCGTTTTCCGGTTTTGCGATTGATCCGGAAATAGTTGCCGAACTGGAATCCGGTGTACACTGTGGCATTATCGCGGGTATCCACGGCCACCTGCATACCGTCGCCGCCGAGCAGGCGTTCGTAAGGGTAGCGGCCGGTGCTTTGCCAGCCGGCAGATGCTTTATAGATGGAGGGGCCCGCCCACACGCCGTTATCCTGGGCGCCGCCGTATACGTTGTACGGTTCAGCCTCATCTACGCCGATGGCGTAAAACTGCCCGACGGGCGGGTTGTTGCACAACATCCAGGAGGCGCCGTCGTCCCAGGAAATATTCAGGCCGCCATCATTGCCGTTCACGAGATGTCCGGGACGATTCGGGTTGATCCAAAGCGCGTGATGATCCACATGCACGTTATCGCCATTAATCTCCTTCCATGTTTTACCGCCGTCGTCGCTTTTGATAATGTAGAAACCGAGCAGATACACTTTGTCGGGATTATCCGGCACACAACGAACATTGGAGAAGTAGTAGCCGTAGGTAAAATTGATGCCGTCGAGCGGCTCCACGTGGCTAAGTTGCCAGCTGCGGCCGCCGTCGTCGCTGCGATATACCTCGGCGCCGATGTAGTCCACATCGAAAAGTTTGGCATTGGCGTCCTCGAGGTATTCGACCAGGGTTTGGGGCGTGATTTTGCCTTTTTCCACCTGGTCTTTCACTTTTTTAGCCGAGTATTTTTCAGGAAAGCCATTGTCTTTTAAAAAATTATCCAGCTGTTCATCAGGGATTTTTGCAAAAGCGGCGACCGGCATATCGCGCAGTTGGTCTTTGGTGAGCACGTCTTCCTCCGGTTTTTCCTTTTTGGGCTTGGGGTTTTGATTGTCCACGGTGGCGTATAGCACGGTTTGCCCGTCTTTTGCCCCGGCGCTCAGGCCGATGCGGCCCGTGTTTGCGCCGGTGGGGAACCCGCTTCCGGGTATGCTGACCCGCCCCCAGGTGCCGCCGCCGTCGGTACTTTTCCAGATTGCCGAGCCTTCGCCGGCGCCGTTGAAATTCCAGGCTTGCCGTTCGCGTTGCCAGGTGGCAGCGTATAAGGTGTTGGGCGCCGATGGGTCGAGACAGAGATCGACGGCGCCGGTGGTGTTATTCACGAACAAAGTACGTTTCCAGGAGCGGCCGCCGTCGGTGCTGCGGTACACACCGCGGTCGGCATTTGGCGAGTAGAGGTGGCCTAAAACGGCTACCCAGATCACCTCCGGATCGGTGGGATGCAGCACGACTCGTCCGATGTGGTGACTTTCGGGCAAGCCGCGGTATTCCCAGGTTTTGCCGGCGTCGGCGCTGCGGTAGATCCCCGTGCCGGCATACGAAGACCGGCTGCTGTTCGATTCGCCTGTGCCGACCCACAGGACGCCGCGCTGCCAGTCGACGGCGATGTCGCCAATGGTCATGGAGGCCTCCTTGTCGAATACCGGGCTGAACGTGGTGCCGTTGTTGTTGCTGTACCACAATCCGCCGGAAGCGTAAGCGACGTACATTTCAGTGGGATCGTCGGGATTGGCTTCCACATCGACAACCCGGCAGGAGAAAATGGAAGGGCCGATGTTTTCGGGCTTCAGGCTGCCGAGCAAGGTGTTTTTTTTCAGGGTTTTATGCTGCTCGAAGCTTTGCAGACGGGCGTCGGCAGGGGTGGGTTTTTGGGCAGATAGCCAATTGGCAGTGGACAGCAGGCAGTAGACTGTGAGGAGCAGGCAGTTGGCATTGGGCAGTAGGCAGTGTGCATTGGGCAGTAGGCCGCGAAAAAATGGCAAAGGCATGTTATAGTAAATTTTGAAGGGGGGAAGGTACGGATTTGGGGGAAAAAGGGGCATAGCCATCAACTTAATACTACTTTGCCACCTTAGAAAAGTGTACTGTTTATCTCATTTTAATTCCCGATACCGCCGAGTGCCGGCTGTGCATAATCCGCGAACCGGCCCTACCCCTTTTTCTCCCCCCGCGCGCTTGTCATCCCGAAGGGAACTGTCCGCTCTACGCCTTTGCTTTAAAAGCCTTCCGGCAGTTTTTCGAAGAAGGCTTTCGGCCTCTGTAAGGAACCGTTTACGCTTCGCCTTTGCTTTAGTTGAACTATTCTTAAAACAAATGTAGGGTAAACACAGCGCCTAATGTGATAAGCAAAGTTGTAGAGCGGACAGCTCCCTTCGGGATGACAAGCGCATGGGGGGAAGAAAAGGAGTTACAGGGTAGGTTCGCGGATTATGCACAGCCGATGTTCGGCGGTAAAGGGAATTGAAGGAGATTGATCACCGTTTTTTTAACGTGGCAAAGTAGTATTAAGTGGATGGCTATGGCAAAAAGGGGGAGCACAACCTAATATGTCAGGCGGATAGTTTGGATTCAGGTTAATCCGGCATTTTACAAGCAGCCAGCCAGTAATAATCCAACTCCCGGTATTCAACCTCAACTCCAATTCCAGACAGTTTTTCCTTCAAAAATTCCGGCGCCGGAAAATTTTTCAGCACCTGGTGTTCGGAGCCGTCCGCTAAAAGCCGTGTTTGGTACGTATTGCCGGTTTTATCGGTATGACTTAGCGGCGCACTGCTGCCGGGCTCGTAGAATTCGTCCGTTTTGATCGAAGCCATATCGGTATGACTAATGGGCGTACTGCTGCCCGGCACAAAAAGGTTGTCGATAAAAACCAGGGTCGCCCCCGGTTGCAGGCGCCGACGGATATGTCTTAAAAAAACATCCAGCTGCTCCAGCGGGATATGCGACCAGATAAATCCGCCGAACAGTCCTTCAAACGTATGCTCCACGGTGCTTTGGAAAATATCGTCGCGTTGGAAACGGACATTGTTGTTAGCGTAATACTTGCTCCGGGTAATATCCAGCATGGATTCGTTGATGTCGGTTGCTAATACGGAACCGGCTGTGAGCGCCAGGCGCTGCGTCCACCAACCGGTACCGCAGGCCACTTCAAGCAGGTTTTTTTCACGAAAGATGTCTTGCAAAATGGCGGTCAGGCGCGCCAGGTCTTGCTGTCGCTCCGGTTTTTCGTAGAGTTTTTCGTATTCCGCTGCGCGGGAAGCGTAGTAAGCGACGAGGTCAGTTTGCATGAATTGAAGGTAGTTTTTATCCCACTCGTCAGACGACTTGGAGTCGTCAGACGAGTAGGATGCGGACTGATCCGTTTGCATAAAAATAGCGTGTTTTATCCCGGTCTAAATATTTTTAAATGACTATCCGCCAACTGCCTACCGCCTACTGCCCACCGCCTACTGCCAACTCAATCACCTCCCGGATACTTTTATACAAGACCGGTTTCGTTTCCAGCCAGGCATTCGGCTCCACCCATTGGATTTCCTCTATATCTTCTTCTGTCTGTGGTATTACTTTCGTGTCCGTGGTGGTCATACGATACCACCAGGTGCGTTTGAGGATACGTTCCCCTTTTTGGGTGTAGGTATGCCAGGTGTGGGCAAGGAACGGGCCCAAGGTTACCTGCTGCAGGCCGGTTTCTTCCTGTACTTCGCGCAGGGCGGCTTGTTCGGGCGTCTCGCCGGGGTCGATTTTCCCTTTCGGCATGTCCCAGGAATTGCGCCGGTAAAAAACCAGCAACCGGCCTTCTGCATTGGTCACGTAACCGCCCGCAGCTTCCAGTTGGGTGAAACAGGCACAGAAATCGGCCCAGAGTTGTTCGGCCGTTTCGCCGTAGAGGGCCACAGCCCGGACATTTTTATTTTTGTCCAACAAATCGAGATATTGCCGGATCTGCTTTTTTTTGCCGATATATGGGGCCGTAAACACGTCTTTGGTGGGTAAAAGGCCCAATTCTCCGACACTTTCCGGCGTTCCAAGAAAAACCGGGACGTCGTTTATATAGACTTTGTACATTTGCTGCGCAGGCATGCTGATTTTTTTGCCCGTCAAAAGAACGAGCTTCCGCCAAGCCAACCAAAAAAACGGCTTGAAATATCTAATATCAATATTCAGAACTAATTTCCCCAACGTCTCAAACGCCGTACTGCATGCACCACGCCGCCGAAGTTGCTCGCCAATTGCTGGAGATCAAAGCGGTCAAACTCAGCCCACGCGATCCATTCACCTGGGCTTCGGGTATTTTGTCGCCGATTTATTGCGATAACCGGGTAGCACTCTCCTACCCTGCCGTTCGCACTTTTTTAAAAAATTGCCTTGCGGAACAAGCCGGATCATTCGGCCCCTTCGACGTGGTTGCGGGCGTAGCCACGGCCGGTATCGCGCATGGGGCTTTGTTAGCCGACAAACTGGACCAACCCTTCGTGTATGTGCGCGGAAGCGCCAAAGACCACGGCCGGCGAAACCTGATTGAAGGCGAAATCCACGCGCAACAACGGGTATTGGTCATCGAAGACCTCATCAGCACCGGCGGCAGCTGCATCACCGCGGCGGAAGCCCTGCGCGATGCCGGTTGTATCGTCGTGGGCGTACTGGCTATTTTTCAATATGGTTTTGCGAAAGCCCAATCGGCTTTTGACGCCAAAAACATACCGTTTCAAACCCTGACCCATTACGATATCCTCGTTCAAGAGGCCCTCGAAACGGGTTATATCGACCAGGAAGACCTGCAAATCCTCCGGCAATGGCGCGAAAACCCGGAAGGCTGGGGCGCGTTGTATGCTTGAAAGGGGGTTTGAGGTTTGGAGGTTTAGAGGTTTAGAGACTTGGTACCATCCAGAAAACTTAAACATCTCCCCCCAACTCACCCCAAACCTCCAAACCCCCAAACCCCTAAACCCCCAAACCTC
>CAUJEY010000017.1 GCA_963169325.1 Bacteroidota bacterium | reverse complement strand
TTGATTCGTTCCACATCGGCGCCGCATTGGATGCGGAATATCGCATTGTCGAAGGGACTGTCGGGCGCAAAAACGTTCGGGATAAATACCCGGCGGTCTTTCTCCACGGTAATCGTTCGATCGTCGATCGCCCGGCAGCCGTTGGAATCCAGCACCGTTACCTCGTATTTAAAAGAGCTGATGGGTTGGTACATACAGGTGTCGCAAAGCATGTCGGGAAGTAATGGAAGCGTCACCAAAAGTTGCTCGCGACGGTCGGGATAGTTCACCGCGTCATCGCGCCAGAGCGCAATTTCATCCCCCAGATGAATGGTCGTATCGGGGTCGAGCGTGACTAACAGTTCTCCCGGTTCCAACACAGTGATCATCGTATCCATTTCGCAACCATCGATGCCTTGTATCACCAAACGATGGTCGCCGGGCCGCAGGTATTTGAACTGAGGCGTTGAGATAAAAGGCTCCTCATCAAGCGCATAGATGTAGGGCGCCGTGCCGCCGGTTATGGCGCCGATATCGATCACGCCGTTGTTTTTCCCATAACAGGTAATGTGCTGAATATCCACTTCGGCTTCACTAGGCAGGTCCGGCTCGGCAACCCGGATGGTGGCACTCGAGGAGCAGCCGGTCACGTTGTTGGTCACTACGAGGGTGTAAAACCCCGTTTGATCCACCCGAACCTGACTGGAATTGGCGCCGCTGACGATATTGCCGGTACTATCCGACGTCCACTGCATGGTGTAGTCGGCCAATGGATTGATTTCTACCGGAATCCTGGCCGGCGAACCGGTACAGGTCAGGTGACTGACCGTATCGGTCAACAATTCCGGACGGAAGGAATCATCCAAAATTTTGACAAACAGGGAGCTGGCGCAGGGCGGATTAGCCGCACAGGAATTGGCGGCCTGCACACAAATATTGCCGCTTTGATCGCCAAGGGTAATTTGTACCGAATTGGCGTCCGATCCCACCACGGTTGCCGGTACCGGCATACTGTCCACGAGGGTGCCGGGCGGACCGTCCCAGATATAAGCGCCCGCGCCGAACACCGGCGGTACGGCGTAGGTAAACGTAGCGCCCGGACAACCTTCGGTTTTTCCCTGAATCGCCTGCACCATGCCGAGCGGTGGTTGATATACGGCTTCCTTCGGCGTCACATCTACCGTAAAATCGCATTGATCGCCGGCGTACCCATCGATAAGCAGGTAATAGTTGTGGCCGGGTTTCAGCGATACTTTAATGATGACAGGTATTTTACCCCCGTCTTCTTTGCCCTTATCGCAGGCCAGGGGCGTTTGGGAACAGTCTTCGTACAGGGCCACCTGCACCCCGTTGCCATCGCTGCATTTACTGGGATAAATCGTGAACGTGGCTTCTGCAAGACCTGCGATAAAGCCTATCCATTGTGCATTTTCCACCGTGCCGCAGAATTCAACCGCAGGGCCCGACGGAAAGCCCTGCGTGGAGCCGGCATAGCCATCAAAATTGCAGGAAATACAGGCCTGTTCGCAGATAATAGCCGGCGCTGTGCCGCCACAAGCCGGCGGCAATTGGGCGTACGCGCCCGAAAGGAATAGTAAAATAATAAAAGGCAGTAGAACGATTAAACGGACCATTATAAATCGGAATTTAGTATTAGATAATAGATGGTTTGGAGCGTATTCACCGGGTGACTTTGAGTCACCCGGTGAATGAAATATTACCGCGCCACACTCAGTTTTACAATATCTGCACTGCCACTGACGCGATTTTCCAGGCGCACAAAATAAGGCCCTGGAGGCAACTGCGATACATCGACATAAAACCGGTTATTGCCGGCCTGCACCGACACATTACTGACGGAAACCAAAGAACCGCCCAAACTGTGCAGCGACAAAATTCCCTGGAAATTGTACTGACTGCTGAAACCGACCTGAGCGCGGTGATTGGCCGGATTGGGAAAGGCCGTCAGCCGGCGCTGCTCCGGTTCCGGGTCGAAAATACCGACCGTGCCGATGTAACAATCCGGTGTGACGGCGTACGTACTGCTCATGATCGGCATCTTCTGATAGCCGTCGAACATGGCTTGCTCCAGCACGTAGTTGTTGCCGCCCAGCCAGTCTTGCAACAGGGTGGTAAACACCTGGCGGTAGTCGTGTTGCTGGCCTTGCAACTGGTTGTCGCCGGCCAGGTTGACGAGGTCGACATTGGTACCGTGTACCCCGCCGGAGAGTGCTTTTCCAAAGATAAACATAGGCGCCAGGGTGCCGTGGTCGGTGCCGGCGGAGCCGTTTTCGCGGGCGCAGCGGCCGAATTCCGAAAAAGTACAAGCCACAATTTTATCCGCCAGCCCCATACCGTCGAGGTCGTCGTAGAAGTAACTGATGGCATCCGAGAGTCGGCGCAACAGGTCGGCGTGACGGCCGAGCACAACAGTGCCCTCCGGCGGAATTTGCGAGCCGTGGGTATCGAACCCGTCCACGGAGCAGAGGTAGATTTTGGTTTTACAGCCCCCCTTCACCAAACGCGCGATGGTTTTCAACTGATCGGCCAGGCTGTTGTCCGGATAATTGGTCAGGGCATTGCTGCCGGCATTGAAAGCCTGGGTGATATACTGCGAGTACTGATCCACAGCATCCTCGACGCCCATGATGTAAGCCAGTTCGTCGCCGTACTCCGAAGCCGGTACATTGGGCAGCGGCGCGCCGCCGATGGTTTGCACCAAAGAATAGAAACCATCCGGGTCCTGACCGAACAAATTGATCGAGTTCTGATGCTCCGTCGCGGTGTGAAAACCCAGGGAGGGATAAGGGTCGCCGATCTGAATGCCGAGGGGATACAGATAGTCCGGCGGCAGCGGCACACCCTTTACCTGCGGGTACATGGCATTGAGCGCCCTGCCCATCCAGCCCGATTTGATGTTGAATTTGTCGGTGGTGCCGTCGCCGCCCGACAGGATCAGATCGGTGCTTTTAAAGTGCGACTGGTTGAGGTTTTCGTAACCCACGGCCTGCACGATATTCAGCCAGCCCTTGTCGTACAGGGCCTTCATCCCGGTCATCACGGGGTGCAAACCGACCTGGTCGGCGCTAGGCAACGTGTTGTCCAGTTTGATATAGGTCTCCGGCCCTTTGTCCGGAATTTTAATGACCGGGCGCAAATTGGCATATTCATCGTATTGATTGAGCGGAATGATCGTGTTGATACCGTCATTGCCGCCGCCCAGCTGGATCAGCACCAAAAC
>CAUJEY010000016.1 GCA_963169325.1 Bacteroidota bacterium | reverse complement strand
CTGTTAAAAAAGTGTTTTATACCTTTCCACTGGTCATCGGTGAGCCGTTCAAATTGCGGTTGCATATCTAATAAGTTTGGTCGCTTACAAGATACGCCGATGGCCTTTTTTATCCTACCCTGAAATTTTTAAACATGCTCTTAGTTTTGTGAAAGCATAAAGGCCAACGTGCCCCACCATAACACATATTCCTATCCTCTATTTTAAATGACCAATATGAAATTCAGCCTCCTTCTTTTAATGGCAGCGAGCCTCCAACTCGCCCAGGCGCAGGATTACCTTATTTCCCAGGAACACACTCCCGTATCGGGTGTAAATGCTTACGGATATAAAATCGCCCCCAATCTGAGTATTGGAACGCCGGCACTTGCCCAGTCCGACCTGATCACCTGGATTTTTCCGGACGGGCAATACCGCCAAAAAGCTGTTTCTGTCAATAATTTCAGTGTTGTCGCAGGAACCGACACCGTCCAATGGCGGCCTTATGCCAACGCCCCTACCGGGCCGAATGATATTCAGACTTATGTGGCCAGAAAAGGCGGTACCGGCAATCCTCCGCCGGCATACGCTGCTTTCTCCGGCGGACTCACCGCCACGGCGCCCGAACCGTATTATTTTCCACCAGGTAAAACCTGGCAGATCAGCAGAAGCTGGGACTTTTCGCCCAATAATGAAACTTTTCTCATTTTTTCTTATAAACCTCAAAACTTGCCGCTTTGTAATCCGGGAACCGACGGTGTGGAATTAACCTTCAATCCGGCACAACTGGAACTGGTGCAAAATTTTGCCTTCAACAACGAAATGCTTACCGCCCAGCCCGGTGCGGGTAAAATCGATGCCAGGATTCTCAACCTGAACAACGGCCTCAATAATCAACACGTATTTTTAAAATTGAAGTCTAAAACCCAGATTAGGGAACCGATACTTATACAAGCCATCGGCCGCGTTTGCACCCAACTTCCCGACACTGTTATGCTCCGGTACGAGACAGCCGGCGAACCGCACGATCCGAACAAAAAAACGGTCGACATCGAAACAATCTGCCCCGGCCAGCCGGCCGTGCAACTCACCTATACCGTGCGGTTTCATAACGACGGAAATGCAAAAGTTGACCAGGTGGACGTGACGGACGTACTGGTATCGGATCTGCAGGCACAAACATTCAGCCCCGGCAACATACCCGACCCCAGTGGCGCTACCACCTATACCTGGCCCGCTCCGTCTGCCACGTCCACTAAAACGGTCAAGTTCAACAACCTCGGGCTTCCGGGAATAAACCAAACAAACCCTACCTACAACTACGACCAAACGAACTACGAGTTTAGTTTTACCGTGCTGACCAAACCTAACGTCAGTACTGCATTTGACAACGAAACGGACATAGTGTTCTATGGGAGTATCGGGCCGCTTGCCAATATTAAAACCAATATTGCCACGGTTCTGGTCAGCGACGTGCCCGATTGCTATGTCGGCACATCGGAAGAATCAGGCTTAAATGGGGAGGTTACCATTGCGCCTAATCCCTGCACCGATCACATCGAGATTCGTTTCGACATGGCGGAAAGCGGCCGACTGGTTGTCGACATCCGGGATATGGCTGGGAAAGTGCTGCAAACGATCGCTTCGGGCGACTTTCCGGCGGGGCCGCAGCAATTTACCTGGGAGGCTCCCGAAGCGCCTGCCGGTATTTATCTGGCCGGTGTGCGCACCGGCAAGGGAGGGGTGGTCAGGAAGGTGTTAAAATTTCGATGATATTGAATAAAAAAATACGGTTTTTTACACGGGCACTGGCCGCAACGGCCTTTGCCTGTTTTGCATTTTGGGTATTGGCGCAACAAGCGAAAATTCCGCCGGGTAAGATTGATTCGAAGGAATTATTGAACCGTCTTCAACTATTGTACGATGCCGACCAGTATCAGGAGCTTATCCGTTTTTCAGATTCGATCTCCATCCTTTTTCAGGAGAATGGAGACCGAATCAGTTATTATAAGGTTATACGTCTGCGTACCATGGCGCAAAAAGAACACCGCCAGGCCCGTCAGGCGGTCATACAATTAATTCCCCAGATACAAGGGCAAACCATCGACGACAGCATTACGGCCAAATTGTACGGCCTGATCGGTTTTGGCTGTTTGAATGCGGGGGATTATGAACAAGGCGCCTGGTACTACGAACAAAACCTCACCCGCCTCCAGCGTCATGGCTGCACCGCCGGTGTCGGCACAGCCTACATGAACCTCGGCTACGCCCTCAAACAACAGGGCGATTATCGTGCCGCCCGGCAATACTACCTCACCGCGCTGCCGCTCCTCCAACAAGAGGGAGATACCTGGAATATTTCGGAGGCCTGCAATAACCTGGGCGACATCAGCCGCTACCTGTTCGAATTCGATACCGCCCGCCACTACTACCGGCAAATGGCAGTGGCCGACCCGAACCGAAAGGCCGACCTGGCCTATAGCTTGGGCTGGACCGACGCCGACCAACGCCTGTACCGCGACGCCCTGGGGCATTTCCGGGATTATTGCCGACAGACGGATTGTGCCGCCGACGTAGCCCGCATCATGGGCCGTTGTGCCGAGCGCTTGGGCGACACCCTCGAAGCCGACCGCCAATATCTGCTGGCCCTGCAACACTCCCCTACCGCGCGCGACTCCGGCGTGGCCCGCTGGTATCACGGTCAAGCCCTGCTAGAACGGCGGAAGCCCGAAGCAGCCTTGCAGGAATTCCAGCAAGCCCTGCACAACTTCTTTCCCGCCGTTCGCCCCGATTATCCGGCCGACAACCCCGGCGACGGGCTAAAAGCCGATTTCTGGCCGGTCATACTCCTGCGCGACAAGGCGCGGGCACTGCACACCCTGTACGCCCGGACAGGCAACAGACAACGCCTGACTGAGGCCCGGGCCACGATTTCTGCGGCCGCGGCCGCACTCGATACCCTGCGCCTGACTGTCAGCGGCGAATCGGGGCAGGATGCCGTGGACTATGCCTACTCCGCATACGAAACCGGTATCCGGATTGCCCTCGACCAGGAACACACCGAACCGGGGCAGGGGCGCCTGGCTGAAGCCTACGCCTTGGCCGAACATGCCAAATCCGGCATTCTGAAGGCCAATCTTATGGAAAAAGACTTGCGGCGCGACGCCCGGCTTCCGGACAGCCTGCTTTGGCAGGAAAAACTGGCCCGCTCGACCATGGCGTTTTGGGAAGAAGCCGGCCGACCCGACAGCCTGCTGGCCGCCACACGGCGCCTGGAGGCGCTGCGGCGCGAAATGGAGCAACAGGCACCCTTGCTCGCGAAAGCGCGCCGGCAGACGCAGAGCGTGCCGGTGGCCGCCCTTCAGCAGGCCCTGACAAATGACGCGCTACTGCTCCAGTATTTCTGGGGCGACAGCGCCATTATCGCTTTTGCCGTCGGCAAAAACCGGCTCGACGTACGCGTTATTCCACACGATGCAGCCGTGGATCAGGCTATTGATTCGCTGCGCGCCGCTCTCACCGACTGGCGGCGCCCTCCGGAGGCTTATTCGGCCGCTGCAGCGCCGCTGTACAGCCTGTTTTGCGCCCCGCTGCTGGAAAGTACGGGGCAGATAAAACGTCTGTTTATCATACCCGACGGGCCGCTCTGGGCGGTGCCCTTCGAGGCATTGCCGGCGCCCGGCGGCCGGTTTTTAGTGCAGGATTACGCCATTAGTTACCACTGGTCGGGGGCCTTGTGGTGGCAAGCCCGGAATAAAGTGAGGAGCGGAAACACGGCATACGGCGGTTTTGCCCCGCAATACCCGGCCGCATCGCAGCCGATGGCCACACTGGGCGCCGGTCTGGGCGACCTGCCCGAAGCCCGCGCTGCCGTAACAGCCGCGACAGAAGCATGGGGCGGCCAGGCATGGCAGGGCCCCGCAGTGGACAAAGCCCTGTTCCAGCGCGAAGCCGGCCGCTTCGGGATACTCCACCTCGCCATGCACGGCCTGCTCGATCCCCGCGACCGAACCCGCACCGGACTGGCCTTTCCCGCCCCAGGCGACAGCATTCGGCTGCTCAATACACTGGAAATCAGCCAAATGGACTTATCGACACAATTGACCATCCTCTCGGCCTGCAACACAGGCAGCGGAAAGGTATATCGCGGCGAAGGGGTGATGAGCCTTTCCCGCGCTTTCGCCCTGGCCGGATGCCCCACGATCACAGCCAACCTCTGGGAAGTGCCCAGCCGCGAAACTAACGACATCACCGCCACTTTCCTGCGCTTCCTGAAGGACGGCAAAAGCAAGGACGAAGCCCTGCGTGCTGCCAAACTGAATTTTCTGCAACGCGCCGAGGCCGAGCGGCGGCATCCGTTCTTTTGGGCGGGGCAGGTACTGGTGGGGAGCGAAGAGGCGGTCAGCAGGAATTTCCGTTGGGCATGGTGGGCAATTCCCGCCCTGATCATTATGCTGGCCTGGTTTGTATGGCAGGGACGGAAGTAGCGGGCAACTCATACTAATTTTTTCATTAGATGAGGTTTCGGAGGCTTGCATTTCAGGCAGATAGCATTATAAGGCTATACGATGATTCCCTAAAATTTACTTTCTCCGGTAACCTGTCGACGACTTTCTCAACAATATACTTTGTAGCCCTTCCATTGCTAAAATACTAAATAAATCTGTCAAATGCAACACCTTTCCTCCTTTTCTACGCTTCGCAGTTGGGCCTTTTCCGCCCTCGTAATGTTGAGCAACACCGCCATATTTGCACAGGTTTTTCAAAAACATTATGGCACCGCCTTCGAAAACACCTTTTCAAAGGTGGTGAAAGACGGCACATTCTACTACGTGCTTGGGCAGGATGAACCCACCGACGGCGCCGCATTTCGCGCAACAGTCACCCGCCTCGACGCCAACGGCGCGCACCAATGGACCCTCAGCATGGCCACGCCTTCTGCGTGGGCCGACGCCTTATTGTTGCCCGGCGGCGACCTGATGGTGGTCGGCTACTCGTTACCTTTTGATCCGACCACCCGGAGCATTATTGGCAGGGTCACCCGCAACGGGGCCTTTGCCTGGCTGAAGTCGTATGATCATCCGGGACGGGACTTTTTCAACAGGGTGGTGGAACAAGCCGGCTCGTACTACGTGGCAGGCAGCGAAAACCAGCCCGGGGCCACATCCACCTGGGAAAATATGTCGTTGTGGAACTTCTCTGCCACAGGCACGCTGAACTGGAAAAAATACTATATCAGCGCTGCTGATGATGAATTTTTTCGGGATTTGGTGGCCGTTCCCGGCGGAGGCCTGCTCCTGGCCGGCAACGATGCCCAGTTTGGCCTGATCTATACGGTAGACAATACCGGCGAGATGACCACCGACGCCGTTCAGGTGGACGATCGGGTATACCGCGACGTGGAAGCGAACAGCTCCGGTGGATTTTACGCCGCAGCTACCAATCTGGCCAATAACCAGGCATACCTGCAGAAGTTCGGGGCTAACCTGATTCCGCTGGAGTGGGAAGTGCGTATACTTCCGCTCGCCACCGTCAGTCAGGTGTGGGAAGGCCAACCGGGCGATATTTACGCGGTGGGTACCGGAACTTTCGGCGGACAATCGCGCGCGGTAATCGCCAAACTGCGCGACAACGGCGCCAACGGCCTGTTTGTCGCCTGGGTAAAATACCTCCATGCCGGCACCGGCCAAGCCGGTGGCTCGGCCTGGAAAACAGGTTCGAATCAGCTCGCCTTCACCGATACCCGGATATTGCCCAACGGCTTCGGGCAAACCTGCGCAAATATCTCGGTCAGCGACCTGGACCTGAACGATGCCTGCTCGGTAAGCAAGGACACCGCAACTTTATTTTTTGCCGACCCGATTCCAAATGGGCCGCAACTCTTCACGGCAGAAGCAGTGCCGGCGCCGGCAGCCGTCAATATTACCCAGTCGTTTGCCCTCAATTGGCAGCAGGAAATCACCTGCACAAACGAACCCTGTGGCGTAACATTACAACTCACCCAGCTGGACCCATGCGGCCTGGTACAGGTATGCGCCGGCGGCTCGGGCCCCGGCCCATATACCTATCAGTGGTGCAGCGGGCAGACAACCTCATGCATCACTCAACAAATCCCATTGTGCAAGCCGGTCGAGTTCTGCGTATCGGTGACCTGCGCCGACGGTACCACGGCCGACATCACTCAGGAGTTTACCGTTACGGACAATGTGCCCCCAACCATCACCTGCCCGGCCAACGTATCGGTCAACGCTACAAACCCGGATTCCTGCACCGCAAAAGTGAACAACCTGAAATGGCTGTCGGTATCCGACAACTGCAACGCGCAAATCAGTTATGCGGTGACGGGCAGTACCGTCGCCGCAGGGCAAAACGATGCCAGCGGTCTGACCTTCGATCTGGGCGTATCAACGATCACCTACACGGCCGGAGACAGTTGTGGCAACACCGCGACCTGTTCGTTTACCGTGACCGTTTCCTGTGCATTTCCCTGTCCCGGAAATCTGATCCAGAATCCGGGTTTCACCCAAGGTTTGGCGCCCGGCCCCATGCCGGCGCCAGGGTCGGTCGCCAACTGGCAAGCGGGATACGGCGCCCCGGTAGCGGTTTCCGACTTCGGTTACGCCGACCAGGGTTATATCCTGCTTTCAGGAAACAAAACTTCAGGAGGCGCGATTTATCAACAACTGTCTGCCCCGATAACGAAAGGAAAAGTGTATGAATTAAGCATTTGCGTAAGGATAGCGAAAATGCCACCCTCACCGATACCTTATGTAAAAATTCGGGCCATGGCGTTTAACAACACCCTCCCAACGGGTGGCAACCACCCTAAACCGGAGCAGGATATCGCCGTTATCGACGTTTCGGGGAGGGTAGCAGCCTGCGACGACTGGACGACCTTTGTTTTCCACCGCTGGCGCGCCGGAAAGAATTACAACAACATCGCTATTACCGTTGAAAACGGCGAATCTGTCCTCTCCTTTGCCGACATCGACAATATTTGCCTGGTCGAAGTCAATGACTCCATCCCCTGTTATCTGGCGACGCTCGATTCAGCCGGTCAGATCATTCCCCCTTTCGGCCAGCTGGATCCTGGTTGCCCACCCGTGGAAGAGGACGTGTTCATCGATATGGGGAGCGTGAACGATATTTACGGCTACTGCAATCCGGCGCCCAGCGGCGTGGACACCTGGTATGAACTCTGTGCCGACTCCTGCGAATCGCTCGGCGGCGAACTCCCGGAAGAACTTCTGGATTTCATCAACAACGACTCCCTGAACATTTACCTGATGGATTCCCTCGGGATCAATGATTCCACCCTGATGGCCGATCTGGGGCATTTTCAGGACTCGCTGGAATTGTCGCACGCCAATCTCAACCTGCTTGACAGCATGGCCGCCCTCGGCGCCTTTTCGTTCGATTGCCGTAGTTTGACGCCCCAAGGCCCGCCGCCCAACGACCCCAACAGCCCGTTTAACGGATACGATATTATTTTTGTACACGGTTTAAGAACCGATGCCTTAATGGACAGAATAAATGGCGACCCAGGCGCATCAACTACCTGGCCGGCCAACCGGAGTCCATTTTATAACGGCTATTGGAAACGGGGCGCTTATGAATATTGGAATACGCATACCGGCCAGTATTTGAAAACAACTGTAAGTCCAGCCACCTTTGTTGTCAATCAAAACGGAACGTACACGAACAGGTACCTGGTGGTATCGCACCCCGCCACCCAGAATTTTGTATTCGGCGCCCACTCCGTGATGGAGCAAATTGCCAATGCTATGCTCAATGGTACCGGGGTGATCAACTGCAATCCAGGCGAATCAAGACCCAAAAACACCTTCGGACACAACGGTTTTATCATTATTTCTCACTCCGACGGGGCGCCGCTGACGGATATCGTATTGACTACAAGCAATCTCACCCGTTATCCGCCTTTAAGCCTGACGTTAGGGGATGTCAGTTTCATTGCCGATCGCTGCAAACTGCACGTGGCCATATCCGGAGCTTTCGGGGGCAGTAACTACGCCACGCTTGCCCTGATGGCTGCCGCGGCGACAACGCCAATCCAATATGCCACCGAAATCGTTGAATCTTTCTTCGGGTTTAATGTCCCCGGCCCCGCACCCTGGTTGTTTACTTCTGAGCTGTTGGATATGGCCATTACCAAAACCTTGTGGAAGCCGTTCATGGAACGGGTGCCCGTGTGTGTACTGACTTTATCCGGCGGTCATCCAACCAATTTTGGATCAGACGGCACGAAAAATGCCACTGTAAATAAAGCTATCAGCCTAATTGCCAAGCACGCTATCCACCATGGATTCGACGACGGCGTATTGTGCGTTGAAAGCCAGGCGCCCAATACGGACGGACGGAAAAATTATCTCGACCGGTATTTTCCCAAAATAGGGATTGCCACTATTGCCGGCCTCGCCGCAGCATTGAATACCGGCAATCCCAAAGCGCTGCAATTCGCAGCATTGCTGAATGAACGATTGTATGACATGGGCATCGACAAATCCAGGGCCGTCCGGTATTACCTGGATCAGAAACTCGACCTTCTGGTGGCGGATAAGCTGCTTAACCAAAGTTTGCCGGGCGGATTTGTACTCGAAAATGCGCTTCAACCCTATATCGCCGTGGTCAAATATCTGTTTGCCTCCTCCGGCGCCATTCCCTGGCTTTCACCGACCGGCATGGTGCAACCGGTTCGCTTTGCGCGATTCCCGGGTGTTCCGTCCTATGACGCCTTGAAAAGATATGACAATCACTACTCTTTTATTCAGAGTGCCGCTGATCATTACACTGCAAAAACAGGGTCGTTTATGAACGCGCCGGATTATGAAAAAACCAACTTCTCGGGCGCCAGGAATTTCGAAGAATCCCGGGTAATCACGTCCGACGATGTTTATAATAAATGCGGGGTAAGTTCCGGTATGCGCAACTTACAACGGGAATACATACAGGGTAAATCCAAAACATTTACCATAAAAATATTTAAATTCCGGAAAACTTACACCTTCTGGATATGGAAACGCAAGTATCACCTGCTCGACCAGTATGAAACAAAACATGAGTTGGATTATCTGTATGAAAATGTGTTAAGGTAATATCGTTTACTATCATTCATTCATGAACGAAAAGATCATCAATTATGAAAACGCTCTATTCCATATCCAAACATACCGGTATATCCCGCTGCATTTCCCCACGCATTTTATCCGTCGCGCTCATTTGCATGATCATGCGGCTATCACTCGGCGCCCAGCCGGTGCAGGAGTACTGTTTTGGGCTCAGCGACAACTATGCATGCCCGGAAGAGCCGGTGAAACCCGATCCTGCCCTGTTCAACTGGATCACGACCCAATACGGCGCAAGCCCGTGTTTTGAGCTGATCGAATTCGACAACTTCCCGGGCGCTTCCAAATGCAACAACGATCCGATTGACCAAAACGCGTTTTTCATGCATCAGCTCACGTTTCCAACCAGTGGGGGCAGCGTGAGCGCCGCTGTGCTCCGGTTCCGGGCAAAGGCGGCGCCGGCAGGGCAAACCAACACCGATTTCATCGCCTTTTTTGAGGGCGCCACATTTATTACCGGCGCAAACCTCAGTCAACTTCCGGGGGCGGCCGGCAATTGGAATCCCAACCAGGACGCCACTTTTACGCTTCAACTCGGCAACCTGCCCGCTGCTTTCCCAACCAACAACATCCTGCCCTATTTGCAGGATGGCGACCTTGACGTGGTGATCGGCAACGAAACAGGGGTGGACTGGATGTGCATCGCCCCGGCTTTCGACTCCTGTTGCGCCGATTTCAATACTTTTTCCAACGCCGTGACAAATGCCGTGTCTGTCACAACGGATAAAGCACTGCGTAAGGTAACCGTCAACATCGGCGACTTGCCCGCCTGTGATTCCATTGCCTGGATCATCTGGGGCGACGGGCAAACGGCAAACGGGCCGTTCGGAGGCGGCGGCATGACAATGCACACCTACGCTGCCAATGGAGACTACCCGGTTTCGATGTTGGCCGAAGAGCGGAATGCCCAGGGGCAGCTTTGTTTTGAAAAAATCATCGCCGACACGCCCTCCGTGCGCGCGGCGGTGCAATATGAAATTCAATCAGCCACCTGTACCTATTACCTGGACGGCAACGGCCAAACGGTGGCTATAGTTTGGGAGATATATTACAGTTGTTCCTCCACGGGAGGCTCCCCGGCTACCGCGATGTATCACCTGGAGAAAGGGCTGTTGCTGCCCGAATCGCTCCCCGCGCCTACGATAACACTGACCGACTCCCTGGGTAATCCCGTGGTGGATGCCATGGGAAATACCGTCGCCCTCACACCAAATAACCAGGTAAAGACAAAAATAGAGGGTATCACCCCGCCACCGCAAGGCTTCAAATGGATTGGCTTGCGTTCAAACGAACTGACCCCTTCGGGCTCAACCGACCCGGGCAGCCAGAACTTTCGAATCGCTTTTCAGTGGACGGGGCTACCCCTGGGCAGTGAAAAGTCAACCGGCGCCTTTTGGGCCAGCGACGATAAGGACGACCTCTATGGCGAATTGATTACCGACGCTTACACCCTGCTGGATACGGCCAAATTCACCGTTTCCGCACAAAACCCAGGCATGAAACAAGGTATTTTCCTGTTTCCAAATCCTGCTTCCGGATCGCTTACCCTTGCATTTCAGGGCGAAATTCCGCAAGCAGGCGCCGTACGAATACTCGACATTCACGGAAGGCTGCTCCATCAGGAGCGCTTACCCAAAGGACTGCGTATGCACCAGCTGCCGGTAAGTGCGCTGCCGGCCGGTATGTATTATGTTCAGGTTACTTTGGACGGCGTGCCGGTATGGGTGGAAAAAGTGATGAAGCAGTAATACAGATGGCAACCACCGCCATTCCAAAGTAACAATACTAATAATTGTCTGGGGATGGGTGATGATCATATTACTTAAAAAGCATCAGCAAGCCAATAATAAAAACTTTATTAACATGACAGAACTTCTCAGAGTTTACACAGTAAGGCCGCCCGAGGCTTTAAGTCAAAACGACATCAACACCTTGGGAATTCATTCGCACCCCGAAACCTATCAATCGAATCTTTTCAAAGATTGGCTAACCCTTTGCCGACAGAACCTGAAGGAGGAGTTGAGAATCAGTATGTTTGAATTTTTGAAGGGCGCTCAATCATTAAAAGACCTCAACGGTCTGGGCAAGGAATGGGCTTATGTCTTCAACCGTTTCCTCGCTCTCGGCAATCAACTCGATAAAAATGAAGCATATCAAATTGTAAAAGATTCGAATGTTCTGAAAGCCCTGAATAAAGAAAAACATGCATACAGTTCTGCCCGAACTGCTGTTGCAGACACCTTACTCTGTCTCGCTTATTTTAAAAACCTGAGTTATAAAGGCAATATCGATTATCAATTTGTTCTGAAATCTGTAAACTTCGTAGAAGATTGTTTAAAATATAATTTTGACCTGCCGCAAAGCACGCTAAGTCCATATTTTGAACGACCGGTACTGTTGCCCTCCTGTTTCTTCAACAAGTTAGACCCCTGTGATATAAAACCTGTTCAAGATAACAACTTTCCATTTTTGGAAAACCATCCTTCCATCAGGCCTTATGAGGTTATTCCTCCGGCAGGCTGCGTAGATGACGGCGATTGCAATTGTAAACAGAACGAAGCGTGCATCGACCAGGGTACTTGTTGTGCAAACATTCGGCTCCAGGTAGTCGATCTTATGGTTGTAAGGGAAGAATTGAAGTGTTATAAGAGCGGGGAATTATCCTTTATACGCAATGTCCTTGACGGTGAAACCCTCGAATCAACGCACCGCCGGTTGGAAAGAACTGAAGAATTCGTCGAAACAGAACAGATCAGATCAACTTTCGAAGAAAGGAACTTACAGACGGAAGAAAAATCCTCCCTGAAGCAGGAAATAGAAAGTGTAACCAAAAAAGACAGCGCCTGGGATGCAGGCCTGACTACCAATTCGTCCTTCGGGATACCCATCAGCGGAGCGAATCTAGCGTTTGGAACCAACTCAACGACTAATCTGAGTGGGAGCGAATCCAAATCTATTACAAATAAGGACGTGCGGGATTATTCCAGGGAAGTTCTGGAAAAGGCAACAAAAAATATAGAAGAAAGGATAAAAAGATTGGCCTCCACGAAAAGATTATTTGAAACGGAAGAAACCAATCTGCACACATTTAAAAATGAAAGCGGCTCCAATCTCTCCGGCCAGTACTTGTATGTCAATAAAATCATAAAGACGCAGGTTCTTAATTACGGAAAAAAAGCGGCGCTAAATATTTATCTGCCTGAGCCATCTTCCTTGTTCAAGAAATTGTTGGAAAACAAATTTGGAGGCGTTAAACCGGTTATGCCTCAACGCCCGGCGATCGATCCCAAATCCATTACGCCCGAAAATTATAAGGATATCATGCTCCAATACCTTCTCAAGGATATGCCGCCCCCACCGGATTTCTTAAAAGATGTTGTTGTGAGACTGGAAGGCGAAATGGGAGATCCGGCGGATGGCGGTTCCGGCTCACATATTTTTAATTTCCCCTGCACTATTCCTGCCAGTTATTATTCACTTGAAATGTTCGCCACTATCATCCGGCTAAACTACAATTCGGGCGGCGGGGTTTCTATCAGTGCCACATTAGGACCATACGGACATAATGTTTCAGATGTTAAAGGGGGGAGCCAGGTGCTTCATTCCACGCTCCCACCTCTTGAAGGCAACCAAAACGTTGTCGTGCATACCTGGGATGTGACACAATTCACATGGCTTTTACGTGTTCGCTGTGCGTTGAAAGACGAACTAAAAATTCAATGGCAGCTGTTGGTATATGAAAAAATAATAGCGGACTATGAAAAACAACTCGAAAAATATGAGACCGAATTGGAAAAATATGAAAAGGAACTCAAGGAATTCGAATTAAAAGAAGCGGAAAGAAAAGCGGGTTTTTACAACAGAAATCCATTCGTAAATCGTGAAGTCGAAAGAACCGAATTGAAACGAATGGTTATTTCGTATATAACCTGTCAGTTTTTCGATAAATTCGATGCCATGAAAAGCAGAGTAAAGCCTTGTGGTTATCCGGAAATGGACATACGGGAAGCAGAAGAAGAAGGTAAATTTATCCAATTTTTCGAACAAGCTTTCAACTGGAACCTGATGACCTATGTTTTCTATCCATATTTCTGGGGCAGAAAATGTACTTGGAAAGATAAAATCAGAGAAGAGTCGAACGATTTGATCTTTCATAAATTTTTGTCTGCCGGTAGCTGCCGGGTGCTTGTCCCTGTACGGGATGGTTTTTACAACTACGTTCAATACTTTCTTAGTACCGGCGAGATATGGGGGCAGTCGGGCATTCCGCCCCTACCCAACGATCCGCAATATGTTTCCATGGCGCAGGAGATTAAAGAGCAAAAAGCACACTATTTTACGGAACGGGAAGGACGGATAGATGCGGTAAACGGACAAAACGTCGTAACGTTAAACGGCACTAACCATTATTGGACCTTTGCCAACTCCAATGCAAATCCGCCAATAGTCGCAGGCTTGAATATGCTGCATATCAACGCCGATATTGACCGTGAAATAATTCTGGATTGCAAGGTATACAAAATCGTTGACATTCAATTAAACAGCGCAATCTCCAATTTCACCTCCTGGTTCATTACGATCGACAGAAACTATGAAGGCAGCAGCGATCCGAATGCCAATCTCAATATGAAGTGGTCGACCGGGGCTGTCTTTATCGGAGCGCCATGGGAAGTCATAGTTCCGACAACCTTGACTTTTCTCAGAGAAAAATCGCCCTGCCTGCCCTGTTATCCGTTAAAAGAATGTAAAGATCAATAATATGTCATACAGCAACTTTTCAAACCCTCCGGGCGGCTATGCCAATACCGCTCCGGCTAAACCGTCCGGAGGAAATGGCAACATGGTACCCAAGGCCGCACGAGATCTGGAGATACCCGTTTATGGTAAAAAAGGGGATTTTACAGAAAAAAAAGTATACACGGATGGTGTTGGGAATTACCACGTCAATCATTTTATAGGTTACTTCAACCATTCAAAGAGTCCTACAGAATCATCCATAAAATCATTTAACACTTTTTTTTTCGAGAAATTCTATCATATATTCAATCGACACAATGTAGCCAAAATAGGTTTTAGCGATTACAAATACAATGGAAAAAAAACTTTGATGTTTAGTACCGGCGGCAGTCACGAAAAATTATTAACAATTTACGACAGTCCGCTGCTGCAATTGATTGTCCCTAAAGTTTTTCTTATAACTCCAAATTTTTCTGTGTTGGGAGGCATATTTCACAAGGATTGGGTGTCCATAGAAATGCTGGATGACGGATTAAGTTTTTTCGGATCGACTTTAAAAAGAAATTGGGCTGAAGAACAGGAAATAGAGAACGTTAAAAATCTGGCAGTCAAGGCAATTACCAGCGGAATGATGGATCAGGTAACCGCATTTAAATTCGCTCTGAATTTCATTGAGGTCAATCAGCATCACTTCTTAGCAGGGCGGCGTTCATGGGCGGTAGGATATAACAAACAACTAAAAAAATGGTATGTCGAGACAATGGCTTTTGAGAGAAATTCGCAGTGTGAATATTCCATGCTTGAAAAAACCGGAATTTTGCGCGAACAAATATTAAATATCTGGATCAACCTTCTCGTCAATTTTACCAAATATCTGGAGAATTTCGATCTTTTGCCCCTGAGCGAAACGGATAATCCCTACGAATTCAAGGAATCATATACTTTCTCTGAAAAACGTGTCGCTTATAAAGTTTCGGAAGGTAAAAGCGCAACTGCTTTATTGCAAAAACCATGGGTTGCCAATGCCTTAAAAAGGCATCCCGGACTGATAAAAGGACTATAATAGTCCGCCCATGCGGTCACAACATTTAAGTTTTCCCTCCCCCTTGCATTCCAAACCAGCCGCATTATACAATTGCCCGGCCCCCTTCACCCAAATTTGAAAACAACACCAACCAAAATATGAGAAACCCCAATCTTTTCCCATTCTCCCAATCCAGCCACCTGTTTGGCGAACTTACCCTAAAGCACATGCCCCTTGCGTTTTCCAAAGCCCTGCTTGTATTCGCTTTTTTTGCGTTCACTCCGAATTTCACGTTTGCGCAATGGGCGGCCCAAACCAACGGAACTACCAACCAGATGCCGGCCGGCGATTCCTGTGCTTGCCAGAATGGGGGTACCCTGCAAGCGAGTTTACTCGTTAACGGCACTTTTTCAGCCGGATATACCGGTTTTTCTTCCGGATTGTCTCCCAATATTCCATGTTCAGCGGGTAGCTATTGGGTGGGCAACAACTTCCAGATTCATTGCAGCGGTTGGCCCTCCGTTTTTGATCATACGACGGGCAATGCCGGCGGACGTTTTTTGGTTATCGACGGGGACCCTTCGTACCCGGCGAATATTTGGAGCCAGCCTGTAAATATTGTGCCGGGCATGACCTATTGGTTTTCGTTTTGGACAGCCAGCGTTTACCCGCCGGGCCAGCAAAATTTTAATGTAGAGGTCGTCATGTACGACAACGGCAGCCCCACGCTGATGCAGACGGTAAATATCGTTCAGCCGACTTTACCTTGGGTCAATCATTCGTTTACCTGGACCTGCCCCACTACGTTTACCGGCCCCTATGCCATCGCCATTAATCAGACAGCCGGAGATCACTACACCGATTTTGGCATTGACGATATTTGTTTTAGCCAAATCGGCGCGCAGGACTCCTGCTGTATCGTCCCCTGCCTGCCGGAACCTCCCTGCAACAATACCTTTATCCAGTCGCTGGCCGATATGGGCGGTTCGCGGCCCAATATTTTCCCGCACCCCAACGGCGATTTTTTTGCCACGGGGCTGCGCAACGACAGTACGGTCATCGTCCGTTTCGACCCCGGAGGCGCCCCCCTGTGGGCCCGGGCCTTCCGGCTGGGCGGCGACGTGGTGCAAATCAGCGATATGTTTGTGGATGCCCAGTCAGGCGACCTGATCGGGGTGGCCTATCCAGAGGCGTTTGCCCAAAGCGACCTGCGTGGCGTAGCATTCCGGTATAATACGGCCGGCCATAATTTTGTCTGGGTCCAATACATACCCAGCGCGGCAAATACGCAAATACACGCCCTGGATGACCAAACCTGTGTGCTGACCGGCATTACTTCGGGCGGCTATACGCACCTGATGCGGCTGGACAAAAATACCGGCGCCATAAACGGGTATGATCTGTCCGGCGACAGCGGCGATTATTATTCCACACTGTTCAACGGCACGCTGTATGGTACCTGCCGGCGCTATTACGACGGGTTTCAGGCTTCCGTGTTCGCTCATGATCCGAACAACGGCGCATTTTTGTGGCAAAACACCATTGTTTCGAATAACGGGCCCAATTCAACCCGCATGTATCCGATAAAACCCGTGGTGGACAACGACGGAATCACGGTGCTGGCATCGGGCGATTTAGACGGATTCAACGTGTATCTCGACGGTCCGGTGGAACTCGTCGTGGCCAAGACCAGCCTCACCGGCGATGTGGTATGGACCAAACAATACGTGGTCGACGGCTTCGACCGGCCCTGGGCCACGGCGATCGTGCCAACGGCTACCGGCTACTACATAGTGGCCAATCTGTACCAATCCGCTTTGGGTGATTTTGGATACAGTGTATTGATCAAAACCGATAAACAAGGCCAGGTGCAATGGGCCAAACGCCTGGGCACCTCCGGCCGGAACATCACCCGGAACGTCATGGAACGCAACGGTTTTCTGTACCTGACCATGGCCTCCGACAGCTACGCGTTTAACGATCTGCTGTTGATCAAATTGGACCAGAACGGCGAAACCGATTTGGACTGTGATTTTACACAACCGATTTCGGTGGAGGCGATTGACCTGCCCAATGTGCAAAATGTGCAAAACTACAACGTGTTTGACCACGGGATGTCGCTGGCGGCACTGGACGCCGTTCCGGCCGAAACCAGCTCGGAATCGGTGATCTATTGCAGCAACCCCTGCCCGTGCCCAGATCTGCCTATATCTGCGGGCGCCGATACGACTATTTGTGCCGGCAGGTCAATACTCCTTGAGGCTACCCCCGGATTCGACACCTACCAATGGAGCCCTGCAACTGCACTGAATGACCCGGCCAGTCCCAACCCCGTGGCGTCGCCGTCAACCACCACGACGTACACCCTGGTCGCTACAAAAACGGTTCCCGACATGCCCGTTTGCCTGTATACCGATAGCGTCACTATAACGGTTTATCCAACCGATACGACTATTTTTACCTTTACGCAGTGCGCCAACGAACCCATAGAAATTAATGGCCAGTTGGTCAATACCGACCAAACGATTACATCTGTTTTCAGCAACATCTATGGCTGCGACAGTGTGGTGATCACCAATCTGAAATTTTTACCGCTGCCTGCCCGTGCGGAAAACATCTCCTTCTGCGTGGGCGAATCCGTTGTTATCGGCGGCAATACCTACACGCAATCCGGCACCGTGGTGGATACCATTCCCGGCACAACCGGCTGCGACACGGTGGCGACATACACGCTCACCGTACTGCCCCTGTTCACGCGGGCGGAGAGCATCGCGTTTTGTTCGGGCGAATCGGTCGTCATCGGCGGCAACACTTATACCCAGGCGGGCACGGTGCTGGATACCCTCCCCGGCACGACTGGCTGCGACACGGTCGTGACCTACACCCTGACCGTAGTGCCCTTGCCCACACGGGCGGAGAGCATCGCTTTCTGCGTGGGCGCATCGGTCGTCATCGGCGGCAACACGTATACCCAGGCAGGAATGGTGACGGATACGATTCCCGGAACGATGGGATGCGACACGGTGGTGACCTACACACTGACTGTACGGCCCCTGCCCACGCGGGCAGAGAGTATCGCTTTCTGCGCGGGCGAATCGGTCGTTATCGGCGGCAACACGTACACGCAGACGGGCACGGTGACGGATACGATTCCCGGAACGACTGGCTGCGACACGGTCGTCACCTACACCCTGACCCTACTGCCCCTGCTCACGCGGGCAGAAAGTATCGCCTTTTGTGCGGGCGAATCGGTCATCATCGGCGGCAACACATACACACAGGCAGGCACAGTGACGGATACGATTCCCGGGACGACTGGGTGCGACACGGTGGTGACCTACACGCTGACCGTACTGTCCCTGCCCACACGGGCAGAGAGTATCGCCTTTTGTCCCGGCGAATCGGTCGTTGTCGGCGGCAATACCTACACCCAACCGGGCACTGTACTGGATACTCTCCCCGGCATCGCCGGCTGCGACACGGTCGTGACGTATACTTTGCACTTCTTGACTCCGGCGCCCTCAACGGTGACCGTCAACTGCCCGCCGGCCGTCAACATCGCCGTGGCGCCCGGCGCCGGGCCGACAGTGGCCACCTATCAACTTCCCGTAGCCGGTTCCGATTGTCCCTGCCCGGGGATTTCGCTGTCGCTGACGGCCGGGCTGCCCTCAGGCGCCGCTTTCCCGCCCGGTACGACGTCGGTGTGCTACAGCGCACAAGACAGTTGCGGCAATTCGGCCGCCTGTTGTTTCGATGTGATCATCCGGGAAGCCCTGGCCTGCGATATTAAGGAAATCGGCTGTTTGAAATACGAACTGCTGACCATCACGGCCGACGCGGCGAAAAACCGGACATACCGCATCCGCGTGACGAACAAGTGTACGGATAAGTTCATCTACACCGCGGTTCAGTTGCCCAATGGCGTTACGGCCATGGCGCCGGCAAACTTGTCCGTTTACGAAGGCGAAACCGGCCGGAAATACGAGGTGCGCAATCCGAACTATTCGCCGTTCTATTCCATCCGATTTAAATCCACGACCGACAGCATCGCCAACGGGCAATCGGACATCTTCGAATACACGTTACCCGCACAGTCGGCGCCCGATTACATCCACATCACCACCCGGCTCGCTCCACAAACGTTTTACGAGGCGCACCTGAATACATTCAATTGCCCGGTCGGGGTGACGCCTACCGGAAACAAAGCGGCCCACCGTACCCAGGTACTTTTGACAGACCGACCCGCGCCCCGACTGTTCCCCAACCCCAATGCCGGCGAACTTTACGTGGACCTCGCTGCCTGGTCGGGTGAAAAGGTACAACTGCGTGTATTTAATGCCCAGGGACAACAGGTGCAACTGATTTCCGTTCCGGCCGGCGAATCGCCATACGCCCTTCGTTTGCCCGTTGGACTGGCGGATGGTTTGTATACGCTGCATTTGACGGCTGAAAACGGGGTGCGGCATGCAGCGCGGTTTGTGTTGCAGCACTGAGGCGAGGATCGCTGTGGCTGTTTTAGAAATGAGTCAATAAATAATTAAGCAAAAAAACTCAACGTATGCAGGTCGACACGCTGAAATTAATGATCTTTTGCTGCGGTATCGGTCATATTATCCTGACATTGGGTAGTCTGATCATTCCCCGCGTGCTAAACTGGAAAAAGGGGTTGGCGCATTTGCAGCCGCTGCTCCGGCAAATGTTCTGGACCTATGCAGGGTATATTTTGGTCATTAATTTCAGCTTTGGTCTTGTATCCATCCTTGGCGCCGGCGACTTGTTGAATCAATCGTTTTTGGCCAAAAGCCTCACCTTGTTTATTGCCTTATACTGGCTCGCCAGGATAGTAATCCAATTTTTCTATTTTGACAAAACTGATGCGCCCAAAGGATTGTTTTTCACTATAGGCGAAATCGGGCTGATATCGCTGTTCGTACTCTTTACCCTGGTTTATTTCGCCGCATTCCTGTATAATTCCGCATGGATATAACGATGTATTATTTGGTCAGTTGGGCTGTCTTTTTGTTATTAGCGGGTTATTTTCTTGGCTTTATAAAAAATAAAACGATTGCAAGAACTATCTCGTGGTTTATAATCATACTAACCACCTTGTTCTCTATTTACACAACAACGGGAGCGCCCGCTTTATACAGAATGGTTGCTATTGCGTCCTTGCAATTAATTGCCATGAAATCCATTGTATTGGTAGAAACATATCACGGAAAACCTGCAATGAATTTTATACAATGGTTGGTGTTTGCCTCGGGATGGTTCGGCATGCGACCGGCCTTGTTTGAGCAATTCATCTCAAAACCCCTGACAAAGGCAGCACGACTTGTCGCCATTGGCATTTCCAGAATACTGCTTGGGCTGGGCCTTCTTATTGCTTCAAAATATATTGAAAACCAATCATTTAACATCTATTTCCTGTCTGATCTTACCATGCTGGTTGGGCTGAGCCTCATCCTGCATTTTGGAATATTAAATTTAAGCGCTGCCATTTGGCGGCTTTTGGGGGTCAATGTAAAAGAACTTTTTATTTCGCCCTACAAGGCAAAATCGTTGAAAGAATTTTGGGGTAAAAGGTGGAACCTGGCCTTTTCGGAGATGACAGCGATCGTCGCATACAGACCACTAAAAGATAGATATGGGATAAAAATTGCTATGTTTTGTTCCTTTTTGTTATCCGGTTTGCTACATGAAATTGCCATCTCCTTCCCCGTAAATTCAGGATATGGCCTGCCCTTGTCGTACTTTATAATACACGGCTTGGTGATGTATGCAGAAAACGAATCGGCGTGGGTGCAAAATATCATTAACCACTCCGTGTGGTCCCGAATTTGGGTGTTCGGTTGGCTGTTATTACCTATGCCCTTACTTTTTCACCGTAATTTCATTGAATTGGTGGTGACACCCTTGAGAAATTTGATATTAAGTATCGCCGTAGTCGGTTAGATTTGTAGCAAATTCAGAAAAAATTGGAAAACGTCCCGCCGGCAATCCAAAAACACAGTATTTCGCCTGGGAAGACATGCGCCACTATTACGTTGATAAAGTTCCAAAGGGATACGAACTGCACATATTCACCAACTCCGGCGAAGAAACCGTCTTTGAAGATGCCAACATGCGACGTTTCTACAATTACCTGAAGCTTAATTTTCCGGAAAAAAACAGCGGGGAGAAATTGCTGAAATGAAAGATGCCGGTTAAGCATGTCGGGAAAATGTAGTGTGCTCAAAAACAATCTAGCAAACCGATATTATCCGACATTTGTCTCTACTTTAAACCCGTATTGCTCTTGTCATGGCATCTTTGCTCAAAACATTTTTTTTACTTCCTTTCCGGATATTGATTTTTTTCTGGAGCTCAATTTTTGTCATAAACGGCTGTAAATCAAAAGAAAAAAATCCCGTTTCGGGGTATATCAAATCGGATAAAGGCGAAGTGATTTACCGGGGCGCCTTTTTAGGCCTCATTTCCATAGAAGACCACACTATTGCGGAGGCGGATTATGCCACGTTTAGCATTTTGAACAGGCATTACGCGAAAGACAAAAAATACGCATACTACCACCAGTATTTCTTCACGACCGACGCGGCCACTTTCGAAGCGCTGGACGGCAATTTTGCTAAAGATAAAAACCACGTGTATTTCAAAAGCAGCAAAATACCCGAAGCCGACCCCGCCACCGTTGAATTCCTGCCCAGGGAGGGTTTTCTGATCCGGGATAAAGCGCGCGTTTATTACCAAAACGACCTGATTTCACGCGATGCGGGGCATTTCGTCAAACTCGGCAGCTTGCATGGAACCTACAAGTCTACCGATGTGGTGATGGTGACGTACAATGTGCTGTCGGAAGCCGATCCGGCTACTTTCGAACTGATCGACTCCTCGGCGAGCGATTCCTACTTTAAAGACAAACGACGCGTCTATTTCAACGGCATGGAGATAAAAGACGCCGATACCAAGTCCTTTGCGCCGCTGAACAATAGTTTCGCGAAAGACAAAAACCGTGTCTACCGCTATGACGAGCCGATAAAGGAGGCAGATTATTCCAGTTTTGAAGTCATCGACGAGACACATGCGAAAGATAAATTCAGGCAATACTCGACCGGTGAGTGATTAAGCACCGTTCCACACCTTTACTGATATTCTAATGCATCCAATTTGAAAATGAGCAAGGAGTAAAAAGCGTACTAAATGGTCAATCATGGATAACAATCAACTTCGCATTTTCATCGGCCTGGTCATATTGATTCCCTTCTTCCTTACCGGCTGTTCAACCCCCTCCAAAACCTCAAAAACAACCGCTCAAGGCGATTTTTACGAACTCCGAACCTACCACATCAAGGACAAAACCCAGGAACAACTCGTCGACAACTATCTGCAACAGGCCTTTCTGCCTACTCTGCACCGGGCCGGCTGGAGCAACATCGGCGTATTCAAACCTCTGGAAAGTGATACGGCCAATGCCGGAAAACGGATATTCGTGTTGATTCCCGCCCGCTCGCTGGATGCGCTGGCCCAACTGCCGCAAACCCTGCAAAACGACAAGCAACACGAGACCTCCGGCGCAGCCTACTGGAACGCCACAAACGACACCCCACCCTACCAACGGATGGAAATCAGTTGGCTGTCCGCGTTCAGCGGAAACCCCCGGATGGAGGTTCCGAACATCAAAACGCCGCGCAACGAACGGGTTTACGAAATACGCAGCTACGAAAGCGCCACGGAAAAACTCCATGTCAATAAAGTACACATGTTCAATGTGGCGGATGAAATCGGCCTGTTCCGGAAACTCGGGTTCAACGCCGTTTTTTACGGATCAGCATTGTCCGGAGCCCATATGCCGAACCTGGTATATATGATTTGTTTCGACAACGCGGCGGCCAGAGCGGCGCACTGGAAGGCATTCGGAGATAGCCCGGAATGGAAAACCATGACGGCGCTACCCGAATACAAACCGCGGAATGTATCGAAAATAGACAGCTACCTGCTGCACCCGACCGGCTATTCCGATTTCTGACCTTTTCCAGCCATCCTTTTTCTATCTTTGACACCTGAATATTGCTAATCAATTTTCAGGCCCGCCAATGCAAAAAATCATTTTTGGCTTGACCGCGCTCTTTTTCCTGGCGCATTTCGCTTGCAAAAAATCAATTTTCAACCGCCCGGTGAAATACGTCGCCTTTGTGGGATTCAACTTTGAAGACCCGCTCAAAGCCCGGCGCAACAACTTCTCCGACTCGCTGCACATGCTTGCCCTGGAAGCGTATCTGCATCGCATCAATAATTCGCAGCAACCGGAATACCCTTATGAATACCGTCTGCGCGCGTTTCAATGCGATTTTCAGGAGGATACCATTCAGCAGATATACAACAGCATTTTGGCCGACACGAATATCGCGCTGGTCGTGGACAATACCTGGGGACGGCACATCCGCCATGCACGCGATATCATCCGCGATCAATTGCCCGTGATTTCCATGACGGCCGACCAAAACGACACACTGTTTGGCAACAACGCCATTTTTATGGAGCCCAACGACCCGCAGCCGTTCTACCTCGCCAATTTTATCCAAAAAGTATTGAAGGCGCCTTCCGTGGGTTTTATCACCGAAAACGATTATTTGCTCCACGAACAGTTTAAAAAAGTTATAGAAAAATACGGACTGCCTTGCGATACGCTGCTGATACTCAAACAGGACAGCCTCGTGAACAACCTCGTGCCGGAAACAGATACACCCCGGGTCATTCGAAAAATAAGAAGGGCGCTGGCCGCGACAACGGAAAAATATATTTTGCTCAACCTGCACAGCGCCTATGGCAACCTCGTCATACGCGCCTTGCAGCAAGCAGGCAAAGGCGAAATTAAGCCCAAAACCATAGTCGGCATTTCAGGCATGACGAACCTGAAAGATTCAGAATTGCAGACCCTGACTAAAGAAAAAGGACACACGGTTATTCGATATGAAACTGCCGAAGAATTGCTTCCGGAAGAGCCGCATTTGCTCAAAGAAAAAATTGACAAGCAGTTTCCGGGGCGGTTTTTCCAGGTGCGCACCGCGCAAAACACCCTGCTTCGCTGCTACGATGCCATGAATATTTTTGAAACGGCATTGAAAGCCGGCCATACCCACCGGACGGCATTGGTGACGTATTTCAAAAATCTGAAAAACCGCAAAATTTCGATTTTTAATGAGTTATACGAGTTCGACAGTACGCTGATTCTCAAACGGGAGCCGGCTTTCAACAGCATCCAGTATGGCCGCACCCGCAGTTGCCCCACCCAAATTAACACCGAGGGCGACACTATCCCCAATCTGCACGTAGGCATCGACATTGTCGACATAAACGACATAGATATACGAAAAAACACCTTCAACTGCAACCTGCTCTATTGGGTAATCGTAGATTCGAACTATATCAGAAAAGAAGGCTACATCGATTTTGCCACCATAAACGACCCCGAATCCCGGTACCTCATCGCGGAAGAACCCGACACCAACGGCAGCGTACTGCGCCTGTACCGCATCAGCGGCCAATTCCTGGGCAACTTCGTGTCGTTCGCGTTCCCCTTCGACCGCCACGAAATCAAAATCCCCATCGAGGCGCTCAGTTCGAGCAACAATATCAAAATCAGTTTCGACTACAGTCGCCTGCAGGTAAGGGATAAAATCGCTGATTTCCAAATGAATGACTGGAACACCGAGGCGTATTACATCACGCTCGACAACAACGTGTCGAACGCGATCGGGTCGCCTTATAAAGCCACCTTCGACCCCATTGACAGCACCCGGAATTTCGAAAAATACAAAACCCTGAACGTCCACCTGCGCGTGAGCCGCGAACCCTGGGGGGCCATTATCCTCGTGATACTGCCCTTCATCATGTTCAGCGCCCTGCCGATATTCATGTTGTTTTTCCACAAAGCCACTTTTGAAGAAGTGGGCGAACTCATCATCACCTCTTTCCTCGCCACGGTGGCCTACTCCATCAACCTTGTGCAGATTTCGCCCGCGACGGATTCAATGAACCTCGCCTATATTTTCCTGATGCTCACGCTGGCGATCAACTTCTTCTGCTTCATCTACGTCGCCTACATCGACCGGCAAAAAGTAGGCAGCAGACCGGTATCGGCCGCCGCTAAAAAACGGGGTATATTTAGAATGAGCAGCAAAGTCTGGATTCCGTATTTGCTGCTTATCCTGTTTTTAATGCTGTTTTATTTGATTTACAAAACGTAACTTATTGCCGCCTGGCCACCTGCGCACCACTCTTCAAAACCTGTATAGCCTTTTCCACGGCCGGGTCGTCGTCGTTCAACACTTTGTACAGTCCTTCGTCCTGAAACAGCGCTTTGGCTATGCGGGCTTTGAGTTGCAGCCGCAATTCTGGCTGGCATTCGGCCAGTTGTTTGTCGTTGCGCGCCACCCCTTGTTTTTCTAAATAGCTTATAAATTCTTCAAAAACCGGGTTGCTTACCTGGAATTGCCGCACAAACGCATCCGCGGTGGCCGGCAAAGTACTGCGGTCGCGTCCTTCCATCCAGCGGGAGGCGAATTGGGCCAGATTTTGACGCGCATCGAAGAAATAATCATTGGCATAAGATGTATCCAGGGGGATAAAAACATCGGGCGTAATCCCGCCGCCGCCGTATACGATACGACCGGAACCGGTATAGTATTTTGTGCTGTCCTCTACCGTTATTTTGGAGGCATCGGACAGTTCGCCGTTTTCCAGGCGCCGGTCCGTTTCGTGGTCGTAGTCTTTGCCGTTTTTATAATCGCGCTGAATACTGCGCCCGCTGGGAGTGTAGTAGCGCGAAACAGTGAGCCGGATAGCGCCGCCGTCGCTGAGCGGGTACTGCTCCTGCACCAGGCCCTTGCCGAAGGAACGCCGGCCGACTACCCAGCCGCGGTCGTGATCCTGTATGGCGCCAGCCACAATTTCGCTGGCGGATGCCGAACCTTCGTCGATCAGGACGGCAATGTTCTGAATATCGAAGCGGGCCCGGCCGTTGCTCGTGTATTCCCGCCGCTCCTCCGTTCGACCCTGCGTGTACACCAGCAATTTGCCGTCTCCAAAAAACTGGCTCAGCAGTTCGGTTGCTTCATTGAGATAACCGCCGGGGTTGCCGCGTAGGTCGAGCACCAGGTTTCGCATCCCTTTTTCTTCCACCAGGGGCCGCAGCGATTCCATAAATTCCTGGTATGTGGGTGCGCTGAAACGATTGATTTTGAGGTAACCTGTTTGGTCGTCCAGCATATAAGCCACATCCACACTGTGCACCGGAATGACATCGCGGACAACGTTGAAATGACGCAGGTTTTTTTCGACGCCTCGCAGGATGCCTATTTTAACAGTGGTGCCTTTCGCGCCGCGTAATCGTTTGTAAATGGAAGCATTATTCACCTTGACCCCGGCCACGATCGAATCGGCAATCGTGACGATTTTATCGCCGGCCTGAATGCCGGCTGTCTCGGAGGGGCCGCCTGCCAGCGGCGTCACGACCTGGATCGTGTCGTCCACCACCAGAAACTCAATGCCTATACCCTCGAAATTGCCACTCATATCTTCTTCCACGTGGTGCAGCTCATCCGGGCTGATATACACGGAATGCGGATCGAGTTGTTCGAGCAAGTGGGTGATAGCGCCTTTTTTCACTGCATCCAGGTCCACCGTGTCCACGTATTTGGCATCGATGTACCGCAGTATTTCATCCAACGCGCCGGCGACCTGGCCGGTTTTGTAACTATTCGGTAAAAAACGTACATTTTGTTCGTAACGGGGCAGTTGCTGCCCGATAAACATACCGCCGGCCAATACGGCGGCAAGTATCAGGGGCAATTGTACCCGGGATTTAGGTGGCGTCTGATCAATCATATTACAGGCAATATTTTTAATAAATCGCTAAGTGGATTTAATTTATTTTTAAAACTTTCTAAAATACCTTGTGTTTTTTTAAACGCAATAGCAATTTTTTTGACTTTATTCAACCGCTGACAAATGACGGAACATCCGGAAATTGATCAATTGGACCGCCAAATTCTCGCCAAATTAGTGGAAGACGGTAAAACGCCATACACAGACATCGCCAAACAACTTTTTGTCTCCAGCGGCACGATCCACGTTCGGATGAAAAAATTAGAACAACTCGGTATCGTAAAAGGATCAAGCCTGACCGTGGATTATCAAAAATTAGGCTACGATATCACGGCCTTTTTAGGTATTCACCTGGATAAAAGTTCGCTTTACGACGATGTGGTGGCCCTGCTAAAACAAATTCCCGAGATTGTAGAGGCCAATTACACCACGGGTATGTACAGCATTTTTACCAAAATCGTGTGCAAAGATACGAATCACCTGCGCCAGGTGTTGCACGATAAAATTCAAAAGATTTCGGGCATCCAACGAACGGAAACGTTTATTTCCCTGGAAGAGAGTATTAGCCGGCCGGTAAATTTTTTGGAAGAAGATTAAACAGAGAGGGGTTGTTTTTTCTATTTCTGCCAAAACAAAAAGAGAAAAAACAACCCCTAACTTATTCACATAAGAGAAAATTCTTAACCCAAGTTCCGTGTGCAGGCCCTACTATTTTTATATTTTTGATTTAAGATTGCAGATTACATGATTTTTGATTTTTGATGTACTTAGCGTGTACCGCGACATCAAAAATCAACAATCATGTAATCTTAAATCTTAAATCAAAAATAGTTGAGGCCTACATACTGAACTTCGGTTAATTCCGCAGCAGCGTCACGTCTCCTTTAAACTGCTCGGTTTCGCCGTCGATAAATTCCACTTCAATATACCAGACGTAGACTGCCATAGGCGCATCATCGCCGCGGGCTTTGCCTTTCCAGGCATGGGTAGCGTCATTGGGCTGGAAGTCATCCTGACTGAAAATTGCATTGCCCCAACGGTCGAATACCTGCCAGGTTTTGATCCGCCGCACGTCGTTGCCGCCCTGCACCATAAGCTGAGAGTTCATCGGATCGCTGCTGTTCGGGTTGAATACGTTCGGCACGAAGATGCGCCGGCTGCGGTCCACCTGTATCAGTTGCTGATCGACGGAACGGCAGCCGTTGATATCCACCACGGTAATACCCTGCAAATACGAGCGGGTAGGCAGTGTATCATAGGTCAGGCAATCTGCCGTCGGGCATGGCGGAACCGGGTTCCAGGTAATGGATGCGACCGGCGTGGTGCCGGTAATGGTAGCCGTTACCGTGATACCGGTGCCAAGCGGAACAAGCAAATCATCTTCGAGGTCCACCTGAAGCGCGCCCGGGGCGGTGATACTAACCACCGTATCCAGGGTGCAGCCTTTCGCGTCTTCCAGCATGATCGAGTAGTCCCCTTCGCCAAGTTTGGTGAACTGTGCCGTTCCAGCGGCCGTTCCGCCATTGAACGAGAACAGGAAAGGTTGGGTGCCGCCGGTCACGCTATTTACCGTTATTGAGCCGTTCAACTCGCCGAAACAACGAATATTTTGAACACTGAGATTGAAGGCCGTCGGTACGGAAGGATCATACACCACGCCCACGGTTGTGGAATTGGTGCAACCGTTCAAAATATTGGTCACCAACAACATGTATTGTCCAGGTGCATCTACCACGGGTTTCAGTGTATTGGCTCCTGAAACGATATTGCCGTCGGCGGTTGTCCATGCGTACGTGAAACTCTGGCCGGTCGAAGTACCTGCGCCGTTAATGGTCACGGATGTCGTACTACAATCCAATTGATCACTTACCGAGGCCAAAACCGTCGGCGCGGTGAAATCGGATGTAACTTCCACATCATACGGTTTTTTACACCCGTTGGCCGATACGATGGTAAACACGTAAATGCCTGCCACGGTAACGGTAGGGCTCATTACCGTGGAGGTAAATCCATTAGGCCCCGTCCAGGAAAAAGTGGCGCCCGGCGTCATTACCGTACCACTGATAACACCGGTGCCGTTGTTAGCGCAATTCAACTGGGCGCCTTCCACCGAGCCGGTCGGTACATTTGCGTCTATGCCGACCACCGCTGTTGCCGAGCTGGTACAACCGTTCGGCGCCGTTACCACGACAATGTAGTTTCCGGGGTCTTCCACAGGCGGATTTTGCAGATTCATATTGCCCAGGTCAATATCCGGTCCGGTCCAGGAGAAAAGGGAGCCCGGAATCGAGCTGGTAGCCGAAATGGTAATTTGTAAGGCCGTACAGGTAATAGTGCCACCGGTGGCCGTGGCCTGGGCCGGCTGGTTGTCGAGAAATACCTCCACCATATCCATGGCGGTGCAGCCGGTGGTCGCATTCGTTACCGTCAGGATGTACACGCCGGGTTGATCTACGGTCGGTAACTCTTCCGATTGGTTCCCCGCATTAATACCCGGACCAGTCCAACCAAACTCCAGCGTACCGTTTCCGGTAGAACCGCTGGCATCGAGCACGACCTTGTCGACCGCACAGGTGATCGTTTGATCGATACCCGCGCTGGCGCTGGGCAGGTTCTGATCCTGACCCACTACTACTTCATCCGTGCTGGTACAGCCGTTTACGGTATTGGTGATCGTCACGGTATACGTGCCCGACACGGCGACGAGCGGCTCCAGTAAATTTTGGTTGTTCGCATCGATCCCGGGACCGCCCCACAGCAAGGTAAAGTCGGGTCCGGTACTGGAAGCGGCTGCCGTCAGGGTAATACCCGAAGCGGTGGCGCAGGTCAGGGTCTGATCGGTGCCGGCATCTGCGATGGGCGTTAAAATATCCTGCCCGACATTGACGATATCCGTAGCGCTACAGCCGTTATTCGTATTCGAAACGGTTAAGGTATAGGCGCCCGGGGTAAACACGTTAGGCGTAACGCTGGTTTCTTCCCCTGCCACAATGCCCGGTCCGCTCCAGGAATAGGTGATCCCAGGCCCGGTGAGCGAAGCGCTGCCATCGAGTTGAAGGGTATCAATCGCACAGGTCAACGTTTGATCGGTACCCGCATTCGTCGCCGGAAAATCGCCGTCTTTGGCCACGTACACCTCGGCCGTTGTGGTGCAATGGTTTTGAATATTGGTCACCGTCAGAAGGTAGGTGCCTGAATCGCTCACCATCGGATTTTGCACATTAAAATTGGATGTGTTTATCCCAGGCCCCTGCCATAGATACTCAAAATCGGGACCCGCGCTAGAGGCGGAGCCATCCAGCGCGAGCGTACTCTGCGCACAGGTCAGGGTAATACCTAATCCTGCACTGGCAGCCGGCGCAACGATATCCTGGGTTATAACGGCATCATCGGTGGCCGTGCAGCCGTTGTCCGTATCCGTAACCAGCAAGGAATAAGTTCCCGGCATATCCACAGTGGGACTCTGCTCGGTTTCCGCGCCCGGTTGTATTCCGAGGCCGCTCCACAGGTAGGCAAAGGTAGTTCCGACGGAAGAACCGCTGCCATCGAGCACCAATGTAGTCGTCTGGCAGTCAAGTCTCAAATCTGGCCCTGCCGAAACGGCCGGGGCCACTTTATTCTCCGCGACCAAAACCGTATCAATGGTTTTGCAACTATTGGTTAAATTAGTGATCGTCAGGATATAAGTGCCGGGCAGGGCAATATTGGGCGATAAGGTGCCCGTGTTACCTGCATTGATATCCGGACCGGTCCATTGTGTCTGAAAATCGGGGCCGGAACTGGAGGCTGCGCCGTCCAATACCTGGACCGGATCGGTACAAGTGAGTGTCAGGTCGTTCCCGGCGGATGTGGTCGGATAAATGGCATCGAGCACCACCGTGTTTGCATCGGTAGCGGTACAGCCGTTTATCGTGTTCGTCACCAGGATTTGATAGTTGCCGGCGGCATCAACGGTCGGTTGCGCCAGCGTTTCATTGGCGGCATCAATGCCCGGACCCGTCCAGACATACTTAAAATCGGGCCCGGAGGAAGAATTACCCCCAATGACCGTCGAGGTTACGACGCAATTAATAATCTGGTTACTACCGGCATCGGCTGTTGGTGGTACCTGATTGTCGGCTACAACAGCCAGGTCGGTTGCCGTACAGTGGTTTTGTGTATTGGTTACCACCAAATCGTAACTCCCCGGCTGCAATACTACCGGATTCAACAGGGTTTGATTTCCGGCATTAATACCCGGCCCGGCCCAGTTGTAGGTAAAGTTCGCACCGGTACTGGATGCAGAGGCATTCAGGGTATCGGCGCCGTTGTTGTAACAATTGAGCACCAGGTCGGCGCCGGCATCAGCCTTGGGTGAAATGGTATCGATCGCGATAACGATGATATCCGTGTTTTCGCAATTGTTGGTGGTATTGATTACGGTCAAATTATAGGTGCCAGGAAGCGTGATGCCTGCCGGACTTTGGTCGTTCATATTATTGGGGGTGATGCCAGGCCCCGTCCATTCGTAAACGATATCCGGTCCGGCGGAGGAGCCGGAACCGTTGATATCGACAAGAGTCGTTTGACAATTTAATTTCAAATCCGGACCGGCACTGGCGTCCGGTACGTTAGCATCCTGGAAAACCTCTACCTGATCGGTACTCGTGCAACCGTTCACCGGATCGGTCACCTGAAGGGTATAGAGCCCCTCCTGTGAAACCTGCGGGTTTTGCTGGGTTTCATTGTTGGCGCCAACGCCGGGCCCGCTCCACAAATAGGTTATACCTGCCGGGGTGCCGTTTCCACTGAGCGTTACACCCGAGGTTGTGGTACAGGTCAGCGTTTGGTCGGTCCCGGCATTTGCTGTTGGGAGATCGACGTTAAGGTTTATGGTAATAGCGTCCGTCGTAGTGCATCCGTTTGTGACATTTGTAACCGTTAGCGTATATGCACCCGGATCGCTCACTGTCGGATTGTATTGGCTGGCATTGCCGGCGTTAATACCGGGGCCGGTCCATACGGCCTGAAAATCAGCACCCTGGCTGGAGCCGTTTCCACCCAAAACGACACTTGTAGTCGTACAGGTAATCGTTTTGTCCGCGCCGGCATCCGCAGCCGGCGGAAGCAGTGAGACGCCGACAACTACCGTATCTCTTTTGACGCATCCGTTTACCGGATTGGTTACATTCAAAATATAGGTTCCGGGTTGATCAACCGACGGGTTAGGCAAGGCCGGATTAGCCGGGGGGAATGCAGGGCCTGCCCAATTGTAGGTGACGCCGGCCGGAGTACCGCTACCGCTCAATGTGACATTGCTTTGGGCGCAGGTAATGGTTTGATCCGTTCCAGCATTAGCCGTGGGCAACGCCGTATCTTCATCAACTATGGTGGAAGCGGTATTGGTGCAACCGGTAGCCACATCCGTAACCGTTACGGAATAAATACCGGGTACGGTTACAGGCGGGTCTTCGAGTGTCATGTTGCCCGCGTTGATCCCGGGGCCGCTCCACACATAAGCCGGCGTAATGCCGTTTGAGCCGCCATTGATGGTAAAGGCCGGTTGCGCGCAATTAATCGTTCCGCCCGCTGCCGTGGCGGAGGGCGGGGTATTGTTGGCGGTCACGGAAGCCGTGGCGGTTGACGTACAGCCGTTGGTGGGATTAGTCACCGTCAGGACATAGGTGTCTACAGCCGTCACAACCGGATTTTGTAAATTTTTATTTGCCGGGGTAATACCGGCGCCGGTCCAGGAGTAATTGACCCCGGCAGTAGGTGAACTCCCCATCAACGTCACCGAATTTCCGTTGGGCAGGCAGGTCAGCATCCCCCCTTGTGCCGTGACGCCGGGTGGTGTGTTATTGGCCGTTACACTCACCGTAGCGGTGTCTCTACAGGTCTTGGTACCCACCGTATTGCTCACGATGAGGTGAATATCGCCGCCGGTATTGACGGTTTGTGTAGTTTGACTGCCAATTGGATTCCAGGCAGCATTCGTCCAGGAATATGTGACGCCTCCTCCTGTGGTAGAGCCGTTGCTGTTCAGCGTAAGTGTCGGTGTGTTACAAGTAATTATTTGCGGTGTACTAATCACGGCAACGGTAGGTATTATGGCTATCGAAAACCGCACGACACTATCGCAACCCTGGTACGATTCATACGTTTCCTGAAATGGCCCTCCAGGGATACAATAACTTGTTCCGTTTACCACCATACAAGTTCCTTCGCATATAAACAGTAAACCGAGGTTCGTTACGATCTGCGGTTTTGCAATGATCGTCTGTCGTACCGTGCTGTCGCAACCCAAATACGAATCATAAGGCGTCGAAGTCAGGGTAAATGTTCCCGGACTGCTAATTGCATTATTAGGCGCCTCTTCCCAGATATAGGGCAAATCGTTGTAACAAACCACAATGGGGGGTAATACGGTGGGTGGAATCGGTTGATTGACCACCGTGATACACCTGGTTTGGGGTGGGAAACAGGCGTTGCCGGTTTGAACACAAACTTGCCCACCCGCAGTACCGAAAGTAATGGTTACTTCCGTGCCTTCCGGAGCATCGAACAATACGTTGTTGCTACCGCCATTAATGCTGGAACCGGGTGGAGAGGTCCAACGGTAATAGCCGGAGCCTTCTACCGGCGGAATGGTGTAAACAACAGTTGCCCCCGGACAAACCATGAGCGGACCCATCGGCACATCTGGCGCTGCAGGGGCAGGGGGGTAAACAGAACCATCCGTCACGTTTATTTCATAATTACAAATATCCCCGGTCCAGCCGTCGATCATCAGATAATAGGTTTGGCCGGGAACGAAGCTGCCGTAAGACAGCGTAAGCGGTATCCCAGCACCGCCGCCACTGCCGCCGTTGCAGGTGATTGCATCGCTGGCGCAATCATCAAAAAAAGCCGCTTGCAACCCATCACCGTTTGCGCAATTGCTGGTCAGGATATCAATTGTGATACTGCTCGTACCGGCTACGAAAGCAAACCATTGATCGTTATGTATACTGATCTGGCCGCAAACAACGGATCCACCGGAAGGCGTACCGTTATTGATCCCCATGTAACCGTCAAAATTGCAGTAAACGCAAGTTGTCGGGCAGGATTCCGCTCCCGGTGGGGGGGGCGTCGGGCAGGGAGGAGTGGTTTGAGCATTGACATAAGCCAAAAACGAAAAGAAAATGAGAACGAACGGGAGTAGTTTTCGCAGCATGTGTTATTAAAATTTAAGAGACAGAGATAGCAGTATTAAAAAAAGACCTCCGCCGCGTCAGCAGCGGAGGTCTTCATAGAACGATTCCGATGAAATTAATTATTTCTGAACAAGGTCACATCCCCTTTGTAGAGTATCGTTTCGCCGTCCTTGAACAGGATTTCCGCATAGTACACGTATACGCCGGGATTTGCTTTGTCGCCACGCACCGAGCCGTCCCAACCTGATGAAGGTGTATTCGGCAGGAAGTCAAAATACTCATGCACAGCGTTACCCCAACGATCAAAAACCCGGAACGACTTGATTTGAACGACGTCTTCTCCCCCGAAAATATAGAGCAGGTTGTTATCGCCTGTCGAATTCGGATCAAAAGAGTTCGGAATATAAACCCAACGGGTTTTATCCACGATTATGGTGCGATTGTCCGTTGCTTTACATCCGTTGGAATCCACCACGGTCATGAAATACCGGAAGGAATTAGTCGGATATAACACCCCCGTACAGGTAGGACAGAATACGCTGTCCATGCTCGACGGGTCGAAGATCGTTTGTACTACCCTGTCCGGGTAATTGACCGTGTTATTCAGGTCAAGTTGAATAGATTGGCCCAGGTGGATCGTGACATTCGGTCCCAGCTCAACCAGTAATTCTTCCGGCTCGCCAATCGTGATCGAGGTTTCCCATTCGCAACCGTTGGCATCCTGTATTACCAGAGAGTGGGCGCCGGGCGGCAGAGAAGTAAAGGTAGAGCCCGATACGAAGGGCAGGTTATCAAGCGAGTATAAGAAGGTCGGCGTACCGCCGATCACACTGCTCACGCCGACCACACCGTCCGTTTTACCAAAGCATGAAACATCGCGTACAGCCAGCACAGCGCCGGCAACGGTAGTCGAATCAACTACGACCGGAACATCTTTCGTGGAAGTACAACCGTTTCCGAGATTGGTCACTAATATCGTGTACACCGCAGCAGAACTTACGACCGGACTTTGCGAAAAAGCGCCGGAAATAATATTGCCGGTTTGAGTGGTCCATTGATAGGTGTAGGAACCGGGCGCCGCAACGTTGGCACTCAAAGACACCTGCGTGGTAGTACAATTGAGTTCATCCGGAACACTGGTAACAACACTCGGCCCATTGGTGTCTGCCGCAACCTGTACCGCTGTCGAGGCCGTACATCCGTTCGGAGCCGTAACGACAACCGTGTAATTGCCGGCAACGGTAATATCAGGATTCTGCGTTGTCGACGTAAAGCCGCCCGGGCCCGACCATTGCCAAGTCACGCTCGGGTTGTTTGCCGTGGCTTGCAACTGTATGCTGGTGATGGCACAAGTCAGTAAGCCGCCGGTTGCCGTAACTTGCGGAAGACTGGCATCTGGTACTACAGCGGCGACAGAGGTGCTGGTGCAACCGTTCGGCGCGGTCACCGTCAACGTATAATCCCCGGTTAAGGTAACCGTCGGACTGGGTTGGTTGGACACGAAGCCGCCGGGCCCCGTCCAGGCGAAAGTAACGCCGGGCGTTTGTGAAGAACCGGTGATCGTGTTGGTCGGGGTAGTACAGGTAAGCGTAACACCTGTGGTTGAAATATCAGGCGCCGTTACATCTGCATCCACGTCAATGGAAAACGTAGACGTACATCCATTAATTTGGTTGGTTATTGTAACCGTATAGGTACCGGGCTTGGTGATGCTTGGGTCCGCCTTTTTCTGATTGGTAGCGGTAATATCCGGGCCGGCCCAATTATACACCACACTCGACGTCACGGTAGTGGAGTTCAAGACAACCGCAGGCTTCGTGCAGGTAATGGTTTCCGTAACCACGGTAATATCAGGTTGCACAAAATCTTCGGTAACAAAAGTAACTGCCGTCGCTTCGCAACCGTTCGCCTGGTTGGTCAGTAAGACCGTATACGTACCGCTGGTATCAGTTTGCGGATTTTGTTCCGTAGAAGTAAAGCCACCCGGACCGGACCAAACAAAAGTCACGTTAGGCGTGGAAGTGCTCGCTTTTAACGAAAGAGTCGGCGTCTTACAGTTAATCAACCCGCCATTGACAACCACATTTTGAGGCGTTTGCACGTTCTCAGCGATCGTTATCGTCGGTGCTGAAATACAGCCATTCAACGCCGTTACGGTATAAGTATACACCCCTGGAGCGGAGACGGTTACCGTGTCGTTGGTAGAAATAACCGCTCCCGCCGGGCTGGTCCAGACGCCTGTTGCGCCCGCCGTATTGATCGTTCCGGAAAGCGGTAGGCTGGTAACGTCGCAGGTCAGCGTGCCTGTACCGGCAACGGTCACCTCGGGAGAGTCTTTATTTTCTTCTACAAAAGCCGTAGCAGTAGACGTACATCCGTTTGTGCCCGTGACGGTTAAATTATAGGTGCCTGCCACAGAAACCACCGGATTTTGCTGATTCGAGGTAAACTGATTCGGGCCGCTCCATTTCCAGGTAACGCCCGCAGCTTGTGCGGCGCCGATCAGGCTGGTCTGGCCGGAAATGCAATCTATAGTATCGCCGGTAGCTGTTGCACCCGGCAGGGTAATATCTTGTAAAACGGCAACATTTGCGTTTGTCACACAACCATTCGGCGCAGTGACGGCCACCTGGTAAACACCGGGCAAGTCGATCGTAATAGTCTGGCTGTTGCCGACAATCGTACCGGAAGTATCCGTCCAGGAATAGGTGACACCCGGAGTACCACTGTTCGCCTGAAGGGTGGTATTGATCAGGCTGCAATCCAGGTCATTACTCGATTGTGCCACAGCATCCGGAAAGTCGCCGTCCAATACCACGGTTGCAGACTCCGTGGACGTGCATCCGTTCGGGCCGGTCACTGTCAGGGTATAAGTACCTTCCACATCGATACTCGGATCCTCCAAAGCAGAGGAGTAACCGCCCGGGCCCTGCCACAGGAAGGTAGCCCCCGGTGTGATCGAACCACCGTTCAAAGAGATGGACGTGATCAAACAGGTCAAGGTACCCCCTTGTGCACTAACGGCCGGCGGTACAATATCCTGCGTTACTGCGGCAGAGGCCGTAGTTGAACAACCGTTGTCAGAAGTAACGGTTACGGTATAAGTACCGGGCGCCAATACCGAAAGGTCTTCAACGATGGAACCGTCGTTCCAAAGATAGGATTGGATCGGCGAAGTCGCATTTGTAGCCGTAGTAGCCACGGTTATCGTAGTTGCGGAGCAAGTCAATACGCCTGTCGATTGCGCAATTACCTGCGGCGCTTCGGTATCTAACAATACATCGGCTGTTGCCGTAGCCGTACAGCCGTTCGGGCCGGTTACGGTCAGTAAATAGCCGCCATTGGCATCCACAACGGGATTAGGATCGGCAGAACTGAAGTTATTCGGCCCCAACCAGGCAAAAATGGCGCCCGGTGTGATGGAACCTCCGCTCAGGGGTACCTGAGGCGCAGAACAAGTGATCGTATTGCCGCCGGCAGTGACATCCGGCGCAGCAATATCTTCCCCAACGGTTACCGTCGTAGCAGCGGTGCAGCCATTATCCGCAGTAGCGGTAAGGGTATAGTCGCCCGGTAGCGTAACGCTTGGGCTTTGGTCTGTAGAAGTGAAATTGTTCGGGCCGGCCCAGGAGTATGTTACCGGCACATTAGCACTGCCGTTCAGGGCAAGGCTGGTAAGCGCGCAGGTAAGCGTACCGGTGGTAGAAGCCGGAACGGGTGGGGTCTGATCGGCCAAAACCGTAGCCATGGCGCTGGACGTACATCCGTTTGTTCCGGTAACGACGAGGAAATAATCCCCGGCATCCATCACTGTCGGATTTTGCAGGTTGGAAACAAAGGTATTCGGTCCGGTCCAGGCCCATGTCACATTATTCGTGGCAGATGAGCCGGCCAAAGGCAAACTTGGTGTGGCACATGTAACCGTTCCGGCCGTAGCCGTAGCGCCGGGTTCGTCATCATCCAGCACCACAATAGCGGTTGCAACGGCGGTGCAGCCATTGGCTGGGTCAACCACGGTCAGGGTATACGTGCCGGATACCGTTATCACGGGGTCTTCAAGTGTGGAAGTAAAGTTATTCGGGCCGGTCCAACTGAGCATAACACCCGCTGTGGTGGAGCCGCCGTCGAGCGTGATGGTGGAAATGTTACAGTCCAGCGTTCCACCAGCGGCGCTTACATTCGGCACATTGGCATCGGGCGCCACGGAAGCTGTTGCAGTAGTCGTACAACCATTGGTCGGATCAGTTACCGTTAAGGTATAAACACCGATGTTCGATACCGTGGGAGTGGGGCCGGAATAAGGATTCCCGCTTGGGCCGGTCCAGTTGAATACAACTCCCGGCGTCGAGGACGAACCGGTAATGGTGGTACTGGATGCCGTACAGGTAATCACCCCGCCCGTAGCGGAAGCATTCGGCACATCGAAATCGCCGTCTACCGTTGCGGTCGCCGTTAGTGTGCAACTATTGGTCCCGGTCACCGTAAGGGTGTACACACCGGGGGTATTGACGGATGGGTTCGGGATATTGGCCGTGAAGCCGTTAGGCCCTGCCCAGGCAAACGTAGCGCCGGTAGTCGTGGAACTGCCGTTGATCAGGATATTTTGCGTACCGCAACTTACTATTCCGCCGGTTGCAGCGGCCGTGGGCGGATTGGTATTACCGGTCACGGAAGTGGTAGCGGTCGAAGTACAGCCGTTGGTCGGATTAGTGACCACCACGGTGTAAACGCCGGCAGTATCTGCAACAGGGTTTTGAAAGGAAGAAGTATAACCGCTCGGTCCGGTCCACGCGTAGCTCACCCCACCGGTCGGCGAATTCCCGTTCAGTGTCACATTCGGAGTAGTACAACTGATTACCCCGCCGGTAGCGCTGGCTGCAGGGGCCGTGTTATTCAGAGATACCGTGGTGGTAGCAGTCGCGGTACAATTGTTCGTCGGGTTCGTGACCGTCACCGTGTAGGTGCCCGAAACGGACACGTTCGGGTTTTGCTGGTTCGAAGAGAACGGCGGCGGCCCGCTCCAGGCAAAGGTGGCGTTAGGCACATTGGAGGAGGCGTTTATAGGAATGGACGTTGTCGCACAGGTCAGCGTTCCTCCCGCAGCTGCTGCAGAAGGCGGCGTTGTATTTCCCGACACGGTTACGGTTGCAGAATTGCTGCAACCCGTCGCATTGTCTGTGACGACCACTGTATAGGTACCCGGCGCCGTAGCGACAGGGTTTGCAATGTTGGTGGCACTCAGGCCCTGTGCAGGGCTCCAGGCATATACCGGGGTAGCGGCATTGGTTGTCGTATTCAGTTGGGCTTGTGCAGCGCCGCATCCCAAGACCCCGCCACTTGTCGAAACAGTAGGCGGCGTGGTGTTTCCTGTAATGACGATCGTATCATTTTTAATACAAAATTGCCCACCGGCCGAAGCAGTAATCGTCAGAATATAAGTGCCGGCCTGCGTAACCGTCAGCGTGTTGCCGGAACCTAATACCTGGCCGGCAAGATTCTTCCATATTTTAGTGCCCGGAGATGGCTCTGAGGTTAGTTGAATTGAAGTATTACTGCAAGATAATATACCGTTTTGAATAATTTCAGCAATCGGATCCAGCACGATCACAGAAAAGTTGACAATACTATCGCATCCCTGGAACGATTCGCAGGTATGTGCAAAATTGCCGCTTTCACAATATTCTTCTCCGCAAATAGTGACACAAGAGCCGGCACAGACAGATTGTGGCGCCAAAAATTTAAGAATAGGCGCTTTCACGGTAATTTGTTTTTTTACCACACTATCGCATCCCTGATAAGAAGTATAGGTGTTTTCATATAATCCACTGTTGTACACATCATCTCCCCAAGGCAACGTGTACGGTACATCTTCCGAACAAATTATTGCCGGCGGCAATATCGTGGGAGCAATATTTTGTACATTCACGTTTTTACACACCTGGGCCCCTTCATTGCAGGAGTTCAACGGCTGAACGCAAATTTGCTGATTGTTCCCAATCGTGTTGCCGATGGTAACCTGGACGACATTACCGCCCGGCGCCGGAAAACTTACCGGGGGAGACTGGCCGTTAATCAGCCAGTCACCAGGAGCATTCCAAACATAAACGCCCGCTCCGCTAACCGGCGGAATCTGGTACGTCAAAACAGCGCCCGGGCAAGCATTAATCGCACCGGCGAGCAGACCGGTATTCCCAACATTGGGCGCCTGAACGGCCGAAGGCGGGGCAACCGAAATGGTAAATTCACACTGGTCGCCGGCATAACCGTCAATCATTAAAAAATAGTTCACCCCGGGCGTTAAAGCAGCCGTAATGCTCACCGGAGTAGCACCGCCGCCGGCCGTACCACCGTTACAACCGATGGGGGTGCTGGTGCAACTGGTGTACAGCGCTATTTGAACGCCGTTCCCCGTGGCGCAGTTCGTCGGAGTGGCGGTGAAAGTAGCCCCTCCAGCGCCTGCAATGAATCCAAACCATTGCTCATTTTCAATCGTACCGCAAAAACCGGGAGGCGTCTGGCCGGAATAACCGGCCGTGGACCCCATGTATCCGTTAAAGTTACAGTAGATACAAATATTATCACACAGGTCCGCTGCGGGATAATCGTTGGTGGGACAAGGAGGAGGAAGTTGCGCTTTTAATTCAAAAACAATCAAAAGCATTGACGTCAAAACGAGTAGTTTTTTTACCATGAAAACCGGTATAGTTTAAGAGTTTGACAAACAATCAAAAAAAGCATCAACGCGCCAAAAAACGCGCTAACCTGACGACGGGTTAATTCGGATTACCAAATCCGCCCGGAAACATAATAGGCGGAGATTGTTTTAATTTGATGGAATTGGGCGGAAATGTGGTATTATATTGATGCAGGTCGGGGATCGCCTTTCAAATATTCTACTTTCAATCACGGTAAAACAATCGTTTTGCCGTTGTTTCATCTGCAAAGGAAGGAAAAATTTTATTTTGAGCGTCCTTTTTTCTGCCACTTTAACTCCCCTGCTCATTTGGATACAACCAAAAAAATGCTTCCATTTCTCATCTTTCCCTTCACAATACAAGTTTTTTTACTTTATAACATAAAATAATTAAACTTTAAAAAACACATTTTCAACGCAATAAAGTTATGTCGCCGGCAAACACCTCCTTTTCGCCATCCTTAAACCGAATCACCGCGTAAAACGTGTAAACGCCCGCCGGCGCATCGGCTCCCCGGTACTCCCCTGCCCATCCATTGGCCGGTTTATTGGGGTGGAAATGCCGGGATTCAAAAAACCGGCCGCCCCAACGGTCAAATATTTGGAATATTTCCACTTCCTCCACATCATTACCGGCGGAAATAAAAAATATGTCGTTTTGGCCGCTCCCAGGCATAAAAATATTCGGAAAATAAACCCGGCGTTCCCGGTTTACCAGCCAAATCACCTCGTCTTCCTGGAAACAACCGTTTGAATCAATCACCGTAACCCGGATTTTACCGGAATACCCCGGCGCAAACACTTGAAAAGGTTTGCCCGCAGCAGTTGAATCAAGCAGTGGCGCCCAAATAATGGTATCCAGGTCACTCAGTGGAAGGGAGGTTTCAAGCATTAGATACACTGAGTCGCCTAACGCTGCCTCGGCCTGGTCGCCTAAATCAATTTTTATTTCCGGCGGGGACGTGATGGTCAATGGAGCCGACGTCCATTCACAACCGGCGGCGTCCTGTACCCGGACAAAATAATCCCCCGGGCCTAAATTTGAAAACACCCGGCTTGCGCCAAAAGCATCGTTTCCAAGCGCATATCGAAACGGTAGGACACCACCCGAAACCGAATCGAGCACGATCGATCCGTTTATTTCTCCAAAACAACGAACCGGAGTGACCTTCACCCCGTGGACGACAAGCGGTGGCGCGGCAAAACTGACTTGCGCCTCATCAATATCAAAACAACCGAATGGATTATTTACCCGCAGGGTAAAAACACCCGCAGTGTCTGCCACTAATTGCCGCGCATCACTGATGAGAACGCCGTTCAATAGCCACTGGTAAACCATACCGGGCCCTTCGGAGGTCGCCGGATCGCCCAACCATTGCTCCGGCTGCTCACAATCCAGCAAAACATCCGGGCCCGCCGCGGCCAACGGTGCCGGGCGAATCAGGATCGTAGCCGTCACGCTGTCGTCCGCACAAGGGGGCTGCCCTTTTACACGGTACTGAAACCGGTAAATACCCGGCGTCTGCTGCTGCGTATTGAATACCCCCTTCACGGCATCGAAAGCGCCGGGGCCGGAAGCCGGCTCAGATATTTCCGTCCATTCGCCTCCTTGCAGTGCTCCCTGGAGCAAAGCCGTCAGCGAAATGAGTTGGGGATCGTTTTCACATATTTCTACGTCGGCAGGTGTTACACCGGCCTGCGCCGGTTCATTTACCCAGACTGTTATCGGGGCATTATAATAGGTAGTACATGCCGGCAAACTGCCGTCCGTCACCTGTAAAAGGGTGTAGGTGGTATTGGTTAACGGCGCTATGACAACTTGCTGAAGTTGTTGATCAGGGAGCGACAAGCTGAAATTGGCGCCGTTGCCGTCCTGATAAACAATCGAAAGGGGGAAAATACCGACACCCGCAAAACCGAGCGATACGTTTTGTCCGGCACAAATGGTAGTGTCGCCGGTCAGGGTAGCCAGCGGCGCCGGTTTCCATTGAACCGGGGCGCCCGGCACCACCGACAAGCAGGGGTCAGTCATATCCACATTACCGCCAATATCGTTGCCGGCAATGGCAGAAATATAATAGGTAACACCGGTTTGCAAATTGGCGGCAAACGGAAAGACCGGCTGATCATTTACCGCTAAAACCACGCCCAACGATGCGCCGGGCTGATCGTGCAGCACAAAACGAACCAGATCGTCGGCATCGGTCACTGCAGCGCCGTTCCAGTTGGCAACAGCCGGTTGATCCGGACAAAAAAACGCCGGCGTGACGGACATGGAGCCGGCATCCGTGGTACAGACACAATATTTGGAACCGGAAACCGGTGAGGCGGCACAGCCGTTTGCATCGGTGACCGTAAAGGTATAACTGACGTTATTGGACAACGCCAAAGATAAAAAGACCGGGCCGGTAAAGAGGCCGTTCAAGCCGTCTACCTTAAAAGGCGGGGTACCGCCCGTCAGATCGAAAGTAACGGTGAACCCGGTATTAGTGCCATTACAATGCTCCTTCAGGTTTTCTACTGTCGGCCGATCCTGAAAGGTAACCGTCACGTCGTCGGCACCCGCGCATTGGCCGTTCAACTCCGTCCGGCGAAAGGTATAAATGCCGGCCCCGGCAACCGTTACGGAAGTCAAGGTAGAATCGGGGGTACTGAAATCAACGGTACCCGCACCCGTCTGAAGCGTCCATATGCCGGGAAAAATACCGCCCGTTGCATTCAGTTCCACCTCCAGACCGCACACCGCGCGATCAGTACCGGCATCGGGCACCGGCGGTCGAAGAAATTTGACCGGCTGGCCGGCGGACACAACGTAACACGGATCACCGGGGTCGGGAAAGCCGTTATCAGCATTGCCCGCCACGAGCGACACATAATATATCTCGTCATATTGCATGCCGGCAACAAAAGTAAACAGGCCCGATTTGTTCCGCGCCAATATCTGGCCTAATGCAGGCCCGGCTGCGGTATGTAGTACATATTCGACAACATCGTTGCCATCCAGTTTATAGTCGCCATTAGAAACAGCCTTAAAGGTATCCGTTGCACAAACGGCGAGCGTTTGCGAACTCATGGTGCCGGCATCCGTGACACAATCGCAGGTATAAGCCCCGGTTATTTCCGGCAGTATACATTTATTACTATCTGAAACAATAAATGTATAGGCATTACCACTTATTATCGGCGTTGATTCAAAAAAATAACCCGCCATAACAGCGCCATTCACGGTATAAGGTGGTGTTCCTCCACTCAGATTAAATTGTATCGTATAGTTTTCATTATTAATACCACAGACCTGCAAAGTATCGGTTATTACAGGAATATCATTAAACTGAATATACATTTCATCAATATCAGAGCATCCGTTTTCCGTTATTTCCCATTTTAATAAATAGGCGCCAGGCTGTGCAGCTGTTATAGTAGTTTGAGCATTATTAAAATCGGAAAAATCCAGCACACTGCTGGGAGATGAGGAGGCGAAAGTCCACTGGCCATTGCCCGTGTTGGCATTTAATAAAAGAGAAAGACCACAAAGCACGGTATCGGCCCCTGCATCAGCTACCGGATTGGCGTAAAAAACAACCGGCTGACCGGGCGCCACCGACAGGCAGGCATCAGCCAAATCCAGGTTTCCATTGCTGCTATTGCCAGCCACATAAGAAATGTAATACACGGATTCATAGTTCATCCCTGGTTGAAACCCGAATTCGCCGGTCGTATTTTGAGCCAACACCTGACCCAAAGAGTCGCCGGAATAGGTGTGCAACAGGAAAAATGCCGTGTCATTGCCATCCAGGATTTGTCCGCCCAAATGTTGAGCCACTACAGTTTGCCCCTCACAGGCCTGAAGCAACTGATCGCTCATTATCCCCGCAAAGGTGGAGCAGGCGCAAGCAAACGAATCTGCCATTGTTGCCGAACAGCCAAAGGTATCAACCAATATCAGGGTATAAGTCGTACCGCTTGGCAGGAACCCTGAAATATAAAAATTGTCGCTCACCGGAATGCCATTCACCTGGTAAGGAGCCCTGCCGCCCGAAAACGGGATAGTTGCCGTATAGTTTTCATTCAGCGCATCGCAGGCATACAAAGGAGGCCCGATTACGGGAAGGGGATGGAAGGTTATACCGACACTATCGGAAACCGTGCAAACACCATTGGAATGTACCCGGCTAAAAATATAAGAACCTGTTTGGGTTACTTTGACTAAGGCGCTGACATCGACGCTATCGCTGAAAAGGGCTTGGCCGGGGCCGGAAATAACTATCCAGTACCCGGACGAGTCCGGCAAATCCGGCGTGGCATATAAATGAACCGAATTTCCACATACCGCGCTATCCACGCCGGCCTGTACTTCCGGTGCAGCGATCAGGGTTATGTCCCTGCAAGTGGCAGGGCCGGGTCCGCAGCCGTTCCGGGCCCGGGCGCAGAGCGTCCCACTGCCGCTGGAAGTATTCCAAATCACTTCAATGACGGCGGAATCGGGGTTTCCCTGAATTATCCCGCCGGTAATTTCCCACAAGTAACCAGTGACGCCAGGTTCTGATACTACGGAATAGCCGGATTTACTGCCGGCGCACAAGGTATCCGGACCAGAAACAACAGGCGCCGGCGGAACGAACATGACTTCCACCGGCAGGCAAACCGGGGCGCTGCTCCCACAGGCATTTTCAGCCGTGACGCAGATATTTCCATTGGTATTTGTGGTCCAGGAGAGGTTAACAATTGTCGTTCCCTGGCCGGCATTGAGGGTGGTGCCCGGAGGCGTCGTCCAGGTATAAATATTTGCAAACAAGGCAGTATCAGCCTGAAATTCAACAGTTTGCCCGGCACAAACCAAGCCCGGCCCGGTAATGGCCGCCGGTACGGCCGGCAAATTCTGGTTGGCTACGACGGTGGTAAAAGCGGTGTCGCAGCAGGTCAGACCGTCGCCGGTTTTACATACCTGTAAATAATAAGTTCCCGCCGCGGTAGCCACGGCATCGATCAGGTTGGTTGCGCCGCTCAACATGCCGCCATTCCCGGCGGTCCACTGATAGGTGACACCGGGCCCGGGCGCCGAAGAACCTGCTCCGGAGAGGGGCACAGAGGTTTGCGAGCAGGACAATGTCTGGGGCGTCGGGATAGACGCAATAGCATCCAACACCGACAGGTGCAAGGTAATGATACTATCACAGCCGTTCGCACCGGGAAAGACTGCGGAATATTCGCCGGCAACACAATACTGCCCGAAACCGGGTGTTTGTGCACAAGTGCCCGGACATATACTTTCATAAATATCTTCGATAACAGGCTGCAGCACGGTCAAATACAGGGTGGCGGTGTACGTGCAGCCATTTTCCTGCAACGGAACCGTATAGACACCGCTGCTGCAAAAGGACGAATCATAATAATTAAAACAGTCGGGCGCGCAGATAGTGGCCGTATCCGTAATATTTTCCGGCAAAGGTAAAATATTGACGTTCAAGCAATTGGAGGTGATTTTCCCACAAAACGGCGGACTGGAGGAGTTGAGTTGCGCCGTTAGTTCCGTTATGGTCAAAATACTGTCCGGGAGGGGGATTTTATTTTTGTCGTTCGTGAAGTATGACAGCCCACAAACGGTGTACATACCCGGCGGGTAGGCACTCAAATCGGGCCCGGGCTCGTAACCGGTGATTACGCCCCCTACACCGATGATGTAGGTATAGGAATAGGCGCCGGCCGGCGGTGGCATCTGCTGCCCCGGATAAGTCGGTTTGAGGTCAAGTAAAAGTGCTGTATCGCCGGCACAGTAACTCGTGTCCGATTGCAGGAGGTTGCCCGCATTCGCCTCGCAAGAATAACATTCGATATCCGTCTGGTCGCAGAAAATGATTTGATAATTGTAAAAATTGCCCACGTCATTCGGCAGTGCATCCAGTACCGTCAAGGTCCACTGGCCATTAACCGGCCCGGTATTAAAATCCTCCAGACAGCCGGCATTTGGATAATAGGAGCCGGTATAATTGCCGAAAATCCCCCAATTCTGATCATTATCCCAGGTGGATGCAAACCCGGGGTCCGGTTTGGCCGGTGTGTTGCAGGGCACGAAAGTGACATCCCAGTTGGTGCCGTCCGTTTCGCCAAAAAAACCGGTCGGACCCGCAAGCGTGATCGTTTGGCCGGCCGGCGAGGTCAGGGTGATCAGCAGATCACCGACAAATTCGTGATCGAAGTGCAGCACTACGCCGCACACACCCTGGCCGTTTTGGCCCAGCACCGGATTAGCGGCATTTTGTACCTGAATAAAAAAATCGCCTTCGAAGTTATCTGCCAGAACCTGCGGACAATTCGTACACGAACACCCGTTCTGGGCGCCGAGCCGGGCTGCCAGGATAAGCAGGAGGCTAACGGCCGGAAGCAGCCGGAAAATGCCGGAGAATGCAGCGGCTCGTGTTCTTTGGTCAAAAAAACGCTGACACTCAGTATTGGACTGAATATCGAATACTGAACAGGGAACACTGTCGCTATTGGGCTCGGGGGGAGGGAATAACCTTCTGGTCCGATTAAACATTACACGCTTTTTTGGTCGGAAACGGCCTCATTTGGCAAAAGTAAGCAGAATATTTGCCTAATTTATGCCCCTTTTTCAGTTTCAATTTACGACCTTTCGCTTTGCTCTATTTTTGTCTTTTAATCTGTGTTTTACACTTTTTACTTTTTTTACATTGTTCCCGTTTTTAATCGAGCTTAAGATGAAGTTAATCCACCGTACGCTGCTTTTCCTTTGTTTACTGTCTGCCGTCTCCCATATTTACGGGCAAAATTCGCCCCGGGTACCCGGTCAGATATTGGCAAGCCTGCTCCCCGGCGCCACGCCGGAACCGGTAATCGAACGATTCGAAGCGGAGTGGCCGGATATAGACCTTCGCCTGAAGCGCAAGGTTGCCACATTCCTCAATATTTGGTTGCTGGAAACCGGAACGGATGAATTTTCCGAACGCATCGCCCTCGAATGGCTGCGCCGGCAACCGGATGTCCGGATGGCGCAATACAACCGCCTGCTGGAAGAACGGTCAAACCCACCTGATCTTACTCCAAACGACCCTTTCTTTAGTCAGCAATGGCAACATGTAAATACCGGCTCGGGCAGTGGCACGGCCAATGCCGATTTTGATTCCGACTTAGCCTGGAACATTACCACCGGCGGCCTTACACCATTAGGCGATACGATTGTTGTAGCCATCATCGACGGCGGCATCGAGCATACCCACGAAGATTTGACCGGCAATATGTGGCGCAATTATCAGGAAATTCCGGGCGACAGCATCGACAACGACGGCAACGGCTATACCGATGATTTTCTCGGCTGGAACGTGTATGCGCAAACCGACAATATTACCGGCTTAGCGACCGGGCATGGCACCCCGGTGAGTGCGCTTGCAGGCGCTAAAGGCAACAACGGCAAAGGCGTCGCCGGAATTAACTGGGATGTAAAAATGATGTTTGTTGCTGGAAACAGCCAGGAATCGGCTATTCTGGCCGCCTATGATTATGTGATAAACGCCCGGAAAAGATATAATGATTCTAACGGCCAGCAAGGCGCATTCGTGGTGTCCGTCAATTGTTCCTGGGGCATCTCTTTGGGCCAGCCTTCGGACTATCCGTTATGGTGCGCCGCTTTCGATTCGTTGGGCGCCGAAGGTATCCTGAGTATAGCGGCTACAGATAACATGCCCTCCAATGTGGATGTAGCCGGCGATATTCCGACAGCCTGCCCGAGTGATTATCTCGTGACCGTGACCAGCCTGACCAACGCCGATCTGAAAGCATCCAATGCCGCATGGGGGGCCCTAAGCATCGATCTGGGCGCTTATGGAAAAGATGTTTATACTGCCGGCATCAATAATTCCTACGGCACCTACACCGGCACTTCCTTTGCCGCGCCGCAAGTGAGCGGCGCCATCGGTTTGCTTTATGCGGCGCCTTGTTCCAACCTGTCGGCCATGGCCAGGGCCGACCCGGCCATGGCAGCACAATGGGCGAAGGATTTATTACTGGAAAGCACCACGCCCAATGCTGATCTGCTTGGCAAAACGGTAACCGGCGGAAGGCTAAACCTATTCAACCTGCTGCAAAACTATCAGGACCAATGCGCCAACTGCCTGGCGCCGTTCGGTGTGCAGGCAACCGGCGTCGATGCTCAACAAGCCACCATCCGGTGGTCGCAGATTGCCGCAGTTCAATCAGTTAATTTGCGCTGGCGCAAATCCGGCGACCCCATTTGGACGCTTGTGCCGATGGCGCCGAATCCCTTTCTGCTCACCGGGCTTGAAGCCTGCACAATGTATGAAATTTCACTCCGGGCCAATTGCGGCGGCGTCTCGCTGAGCGACTGGACCATACCATTCGTTTTCCAAACCGATGGGTGTTGCGCCCCGCCGGCTACGGTGGACGCCTCAGGCATAACCGCGACCTCGGTTACCCTGACCTGGAGTAATCTGACCGCAGCAACGGGCTACCGGCTACGCATACAACCCAAAGGAGGCGCCTGGAAAGAATACCTGTCCGGCATTAATACGCTTATTTTGAATGATTTAACACCTTGTACGGAATACGAAGTGTCGGTTCAAACCTTGTGCGGCCAGCAGGAGGCCTTGTTCTCCGATATACACACCTTTCGAACGGCCGGCTGCGGCGCCTGTACCGACAAAATTTACTGCGCAGCTAAAGGGAAATCGGCCAACGACGAGTGGATTGCCAGCGTGGAAATCGGCCCCTGGAGCCGTTCGTCCGGAGGCTTGACCGGTTATGAAAATTACACCGGCGCCGGCATGGACAGCATGCTCACGCTATGGTCGGAAACGAACGTACCAATCGCACTGACACCGGGTTTTTCGGGGCTGCCCTACAAAGAGTACTTCCGGGTGTATATCGACTACAACGGCGACGGGTATTTCAGCGACCCGGCCGAGTTGGCATTCGATCCAGGTTTTGCCAGCGAAGCCCAGGTGAGCGGGGAGTTGGTCGTGCCGCCTGCTACCGGGGGAGCGCCCTCCCTGGCCCGCATGCGTATTTTGATGAAATACAAAGGGCCCCAGGATGCGCCGCCCACACCCTGCGAAACCTTCGAGTTCGGACAGGTAGAGGACTATTGCGTGCTGCTGATGAACATGACGATCAGTGCCAATGAGCCGGGTAGGCAGGCGCCTTTACGGGTGTACCCGCAACCGGCCAACGACTGGTTTTTTATCGACTTGCCGGGCCGACCGCATGAACAGGTTAACATTACCATCCTGGACGCTACCGGCAGGGCATTTTTCCAGGATTTCAATACATCCGCCTTCCCCTTGCGTATCAATACTTCGGGTTGGCCAAGCGGCATGTATGTCGTCCGTTTAGAAAACGACAAAGAAATTTTTCAACAAAAAGTGCTTAAAATCAGGTGATTGGAAGAGGTTGCGGACTCGTCGTCAACCAGTAACCCTCCAACCAGAAACCAGCAACCTTCTCTAACTCATATATCCGCAAAAAACTTCCGTACTTCCGTCGCGTCCTTTGCTTTGATCCGGCCGGAGAGAATGAGGCGCATTTCCCTGCGATGGGCAGCGCTTTCATACAAGTTTTGTTCTTCACTGGACAAAGGAAGCACCTCCGGTATCGCAATCGGTATTTTGCGGGCATCGTCCAAGGCAACGAAAGTGAAATAGGCGTGATTGCAGCGCCGGGGGTTTTGCCCCTTTATATCGTTGGCAAAAACTTCCACATATATTTCTACCGAAGAGTTGAACGCGCGGGTAACCCGGGCATCCAGTGTTATCACTTCCCCCACCCGGATCGGCTTTTGAAAAGAAATATGGTCAACGGCGGCTGTTACCACATGGGCTTCACAGTGTTTGCCGGCACATATAGCCGCCGCAATATCCATCCAGCGCATTAAGTAGCCGCCCATCAGGTTCCCCATCGGGTTGGTATCGTTGGGCATGACCATTTCTGTCATAACCGTTTGGCTTTCGGAGACTTTTTTAGGCTCAATCATTATAAAGAGTTATGAGTTATGGAGTTATGAGTTATGGGGTTATAAGTTATAGGGTTATAAGTTATAGGGTTATGAGTTATCTTATTCGGCATAACTCATAACTTATAACTCATAACTTATAACTTCATAACTCACTGTAGGCCAGTTTTTGCCGTGTCGCCCAGGCATAACCGCCGAACAAAGCGGCAGAAAAGAACAAGTCGCCCAAAATGGTGTTACCAACGAAGGGCAACCCCGCAGCATAGCAGGTCATCAGACCCGCAAATGTTTTGGGGTAAAGGGGCGTTTCAGCCCAGGTACTCGCATTGCTGACGAGAAAAAACAGGGCAGATGCCGTTAAACTGGCCGTCACCACCCGCACCGGAGACACATGTGTACGCAGCATGATCCAGCCGACGACCATCACCAAGGTAAAAGCGGCATAAATCCACCAGGAGGTAACCCAGGTAAAACCGGTGTAATAACTGCTGTAAATTACATTATTCAGGAACAAATCGGTCAGGAACAAAGCCCCGAACGGTACGATCAGCGCCAGCCAACGGCGCTCAAAATAAGCCGCTCCGAACAGACCGATAGCGGCGATAGGGGTAAAATTGGGTGGATGCGGCAACAAACGGGTCAGTGCAGCAAGTATAACCAGAACTAAGGCAATGCGAACTTTCATAATGTCAGATTGATGCGTAAAATAAGTTAAGCCGCGCAAAGATAGCGTACTTGAATGTACGCTCGGTCGCTAATACGCGGCGTTTTTCCAAAAAAGGCCGCCGCTGAAAAGAGATTGCGGTATTATTGCCCGAATTTTTAAACTCGATAAATTAGAAAAAGTGAATCGTATTACGCTGTTTTCCATTGTTTGGCTGCTTTTAAGCCCCTCTTTTATACAAGCCCAGCCCGAGCGCTGGCAACAACGGGTCAACTACGAAATGACCATCGACATGGATGCCCGGAACCATCAATACAACGGCGTTCAGAAACTCACTTATTACAACAACAGTCCGGACACCCTCCACCGGATTTTTTACCACTTGTATTTCAACGCCTTCCAGCCGGGCAGCATGATGGATGTGCGCGCGCGAACCATGGCCGGTGGCAATAACCGCTTTGGAGACCGCATCAGCAAACTGAAGCCGGAAGAAACCGGCTGGATCAAAGTCGCCAACCTGCTTCAAAACGGCAAAAAAACGACCTTTGAAACCAACGAAACAATCCTCGAAGTAACGCTGGCGGAACCTATCCTGCCCAACAGCAGCGTCGTGCTGGAAATGACATGGAACGCCCAGGTACCCGTGCAAATACGCCGCTCGGGCCGCAACAACCGCGAAGGAGTGGCCTATTCCATGGCACAATGGTATCCCAAACTTTGCGAATACGACTACCAGGGCTGGCACGCCAACCCGTACATCGGTCAGGAATTTTACGGCGTTTGGGGCGATTTTGACGTGAAAATTAATATCGATAAAAACTTCGTGGTGGCCGCAGGCGGCTACCTGCAAAATCCGCAGGAGGTCGGCTACGGATATGAGGCCGCCAACAGCCCGATTCAACGCCCGTCCGGCGATAAACTCAGCTGGCATTTCAAAACCCTGAACGTACACGATTTCGTGTGGGCCGCCGATCCGGAATATACCCAAACCAAAATCACCGCCGACGACGGCACGATCATGCGTTTTTTCTGGAAAAAAGGAAAAGGCTACGATGCCCAGTGGGAACAATTGCCCGCCGTGATGAACCGCGCCCGAACCATCATGAACGAACATTTCGGCAAATACCCCTACGGAGAGTATAGTTTCATCCAGGGCGGCGACGGCGGTATGGAATACCCAATGGCGACGCTCATGACCGGCAACCGCGGCCTCAACAGCCTCATCGGCGTGGCTGTGCACGAACAACTGCACTCCTGGTACCAAATGGTACTCGGCACCAATGAAAGCTTGTACGGCTGGATGGACGAAGGGTTTACCTCCTACGCCGAAACCATTGTGGAAAATGAATTGGCCCGCGAAGGACTGCTGGGCAGCCGGAAAGCGGAAGAAAACCCCTTTGCCGGCAACTACTCGGCCTACACCACCCTGGCCACCAGCGGGAAGGAAGAGCCCCTGACCACGCACGCCGACCATTTCAAAAGCATTTATACCTATTCAATAGCGGCTTACGTAAAAGGTTGTGTGTTTATGCGCCAACTGGAATATGTGATCGGGGAAGAAAACGTGGCGAAAGGTTTGCTCCGGTATTTCGATACCTGGAAATTCAAACACCCCAATTCGAACGACCTGATCCGCGTATTTGAAAAACAAAGCGGCCTCGAACTGGATTGGTACAAAGAAGATTTTGTACACACTACCAACACCATCGACTACGCCGTTAAATCCGTAGAAAAAGAAGGTCGCAAAACTACGCAGGTCATCATCGAACGCCTCGGCGACATGGCCATGCCGCTCGATATTGTGGTGACTTACACCGACGGCGATCAGGAAATTTTTTATGCGCCGCTGGAAGGTATGCGCGGCGCCAAACCCGCCGAATCCAAAATGCCCCGAACCATCCTGCCCGACCACCGCTGGGTAGAGCCCACCTACGAATTTGAAATTCCGGAAAAAGCAAAAAAGGTAGCCAAAGTGGAGATTGACCCGACACACCGACTGGCGGATGTTAACCTGGAAAATAATGTTTGGGTGAAGGAATGAAGGGGCATTAACTTAATACTATTTTGCCACTTTAAAGCGGCAATGATTCCCCTCTCCTTCCCCATACGCCGAGCATTGGCTACGCATTACTGCACACAATTTTCCCCCATCCCCATGGCCAGAACAAACCCGTTTTAAAGGATTTAAGATTGCAGATTACATGATTTTTGATTTTTGATGTCACGGTACGCTCTACGCACATCAAAAATCAAAAATCATGTAATCTGCAATCTTAAAATCACCGATGCGGTAGGTATAATCAATTGAATATCAAGTAGCATCTCTTTAATACTTCTTTGCTATTTCATATAAAACTTATTATAAACACACATGAAATCATTTTGCATCCTCCTCCTTGTCACATCCCTGCTCTCCTGCACGCCTAAAAAATCCGAGCCGATAAATCCGGCGGAACTCTTTTCAACGGGAACATGGATCGACCTCACCTATGCCTTCTCTGATTCGACGCTGTACTGGCCCAACAACAAAATCTCCTTCCACCTCGATACGCTGTCTTTTGGCGAGACGCCCGGCGGCTTTTTTTATTCCTCCTACCAGTTTTGCGCACCGGAACATGGCGGCACGCACCTCGATGCGCCCATTCATTTTGCGGCAAACCGCTGGACCTGCGAACAGATTCCGGTGGATAAACTGAACGGGATGGCTATTGTGGTCGATGTGTCCCAAAAAGCGCTGAAGGACCGGGATTATTTGGTCAGCACCGCCGACATAACCAATTGGGAGGATAAAAACGGCAAAATCGCCGACGATGCGATTGTGCTGTTGCACACCGGTTACGGACAGTTTTACCCTGACCCATTAACCTATTTCGGCACCGATGAACACGGCCAGGAAGCGGTACCCAAATTACATTTCCCCGGACTAGATCCGGAAGCAGCTGCCTGGTTGGTGAAAAACCGGAAAATTAAAGCCGTCGGACTCGACACCCCGAGTATCGACTACGGCCAGTCGAAGGATTTTAAAAGCCACCAGGTGCTGTTAGACAAAAATATTCTCGTGTTCGAGAATGTAGCCAATTTGGAAAAACTGCCTGTGACAGGCAGTTTTGTGATGGCGCTTCCAATGAAAATAGCCGGCGGCAGCGGCGGCCCTTTGCGTATTGTGGCGTGGGTAAAAAAAGACATTAAGTCCTAAATGCCGATTCGAGGCTTTGGCAAATCATCTCCACCGCAAAATCCAGGTCAGCCTGGGTGTGCGCCGAGGAGATGAATCCTACTTCATAACCCGAGGGCCCGAAATACACCCCGCGTTTCAGGCATTCCAGGTGCATTTTTTTGAAATAATCCATCCGTGCAGGGTCTATCTCATCGGCGCGTTGAATACGTTGGTGCGTAAACGTCGGCCAGAAAATGGAGCCGATATGCGGAAAGGTGACATCATAGCCTTTTTCGTCGCAAAACCGTTGCAACCGACCGGTAAACTGCGCCGTTTTTTGCTCCAGGGCTTCGTAAAAACCCGGCTTCAGCAGTTCGGTCAGGGTAGCCAGTCCGGCAGCCATCGCCACAGGGTTGGCGCTCAGCGTACCCGCCTGATATACCGGGCCCTCCGGGGCGATATTTTTCATAATAGCAGCGCTGGCGGCATAAGCGCCCACCGGCATGCCGCCGCCGATAATTTTACCAAACGTGATGATGTCGGGCTGGATATCGTAGTAGCCCGCTGCGCCTTCAAAACCCACCCGGAAACCGGAAATGACCTCATCAAAAATGAGGAGTACCCCGTATTCGGTGCATTTTTGGCGCAGGAAGGCCAGAAAGGCGCGGTCTTGCAACAACAGTCCGTTATTGGCCGGTATAGGTTCCACAATGACGCAGGCCGTGTCGCCGGCGTGTTGTTGCAGCGCCGCTTCAAACGCCTCGGGGTCGGCCAGCGGAACGACGATGGTTTCTTTGGCAAACGACTCCGGAATACCCGCCGATGTGCTGATGCCAAAAGTAACCAGGCCGGAACCTGCCTTTACCAGCAGCGAATCGACGTGGCCATGGTAACAGCCTTCAAATTTGATGACTTTGCTTTTGCCCGTAACGCCACGCGCCAGCCGGAGTGCGCTCATCACTGCCTCGGTACCGCTGCTGACAAAACGAATCATTTCGATGTAGCGGTGATTGTCGAGCAGCAGTTTGCCGATGCGGTTGTCGTGCGGCGTAGGCGTACCGAACGACATGCCGTTGAGCACCGTTTCCTGTACCCGCTGCACTACCGCCGGGTGGCAGTGCCCGAGAATCAGCGGCCCCCAGGAACAACAGAAATCCACAAATTTTTGCCGGTCCACGTCATACAAGTGGCATCCCGCTCCTTTTTCGAAAAAAATGGGCGGGCCCTGCACGCTTTTAAACGCGCGTACCGGCGAGTGTACCCCGCCGGGGAAGTATTGTTTGGCTTCTTCAAACAGTTCGGCGCTGTGGGCGCGGGTAAAAGAAGTGGGAGTCGGATAGGTCGCCTGATTCATGTTGTAAAAGTACGATTACTCCACCCGGACACAGGCAGGCAGATAAAATATGACAAAAAACAGTTTTTCCTAGTGCTGCGTCCGGCAGTTGACGTATGAATATGAGCGCCATATTTTTCCTTCATCAAGGCGTGAGGAGGGCGAAATACGGGATATTTTAACCGACGAACAACGCAGAGGAAGGGAAAATAGGGCAGCAGATTCATACGCCAACTGCCGGACGCGGCATTAGTCACTTCGCCAGCAAGGCGGAGCAGAGCCAGTTCGCCAGCGCCTGACGGTTGCTGGGGATGACGAGGCGTTGCTGATCCCAATCGTTCCGGATATTACCCAGTTCAATATATACGGCTACCGGCGTGGTCGTTTCCCGCAGGGTGAACAGGCTCCGGGACGAAACAGTGCCGTTGTATTGTTTTTGAGCCCGCACCTTTAAATACTTTTGGAGAAAGGTATTGTGCATGCGCTGGGCCAGGGATTTGCTGGGTTCGCTGTCGGGGCGGTAGTAGAAAAACACATCCGTTTCGCGGTGTTGGTGGCGGGAGTCCACATGAATTTCGATGATCGTTTGATCGGTAATACCGGCTTTCCGATACCGTTCCGTCAGCCGGTTGATCAGGTCGGTGCGCTGGCCCAGGCGCTCCTTTTGGTTCAGGGGTATCGTTTGGTCGCCCCAAACCACCTCGTCTTTATCGCATTTTAAATAAGCCTCGTCGCGAATGCCGTCGTTAGGGTCGCGTACGATCATAAATGCCGTGGCGCCGTGGCTGACCAACAAACGCACCAGTCGCAGGGCGACATCATAGGCGTACTCGTCCTCACAAAGGGTATTGCCGGCCCGTCGACCCTCTGCGCCGCCGTCGGGGCCGCCGTGCCCACTGATAATGTAGAAAACTTTACCTTGAAGTTTGCGGCTGGCAAGCGGGGTTTTTTCATATTTTTTACCAAAAACCGGAAAAATCCGGTTCCCGCGGGCAGCCGTGGATTCGGCTATTTCTGTTTTTGCCCCCGATATACGGGCCTCGGCCACGGCAACTTCCTGGGCTGTCTCCGAAGGGCAGTGCAAGGTGTGCCAGGGCACCCAAAGTTTTTTGTCTTCAATAAAACTGAGCACCCGAAGACCCTTTTCCCGGGCGTCCTTATTATAGGCATCAATACGGGTAGCGATTTGCCAGTCGTCAATTTTCAAAGTCGACCGAATACTTTTGCCGTTGTAATCCACCACCATGACCGGGATCAGGTAGGCGGCTTTAGGCTTGAGCCGGTAATCTTCTTTCAACTTGTTTATTTTAAAAAAGGCGGTAACGTTGCAGTCGTAACCGGCCAGGCCGTAACGTTCCAGCAGTACCGGCACGTTATCGCCGGGTTGTGTCAGCACTTTCAGGTACTCCTCCGGTGGCGGGGCCTTTAAAGATTTTACAGGCGACCGGTCTGCGGCAATTTTTTGGGCTGCCGGAAGAGGCGGGTTTAAAAAGAACAGGCACAACACTACCGGCAAAAACCGGAAGGAGAAAAAGCCGATCGGGCGTTTATTTAGAGCGAGACAACACATTCCGGCAAATTTGGGCAAAAAAGTTTTTTGTTCCAGATAAAGAACGGATTTTTAAGTCTTTTTTTCAAAAATGACATGAAATCAAAAATTCTGCGGTACAACGACGCTTACCAAAAGGAGGTAGAGCAATTGCTAAACGAATTGGCTGCCGGCAACGACGCCACACTGAATATGGCCGCTATCGACGGCGGCTGGTCGGCGTTGCAAACGGTACACCATCTGATTTTAACGGAAGAACTTTCGCTGAGTTATGTTCAAAAAAAGATGAGTTTTAATCCGAAATTAGATCAAGCCGGTTTCAAAGAGCGGATGCGGGCGGCCTCGCTTTGGTTTTACCTGAATTTGCCCTTCAAGTTTAAAGCACCCGCCCTGGTAGGTGACGAAAATCTGCCGGGTTTCACTACACTTGCCCTGTCGCGCGACCGCTGGCTTGACATCCGGCAAAGATGGACCGATTTTTTACAACAACTCCCCGAAGAAATGCTCGACAAGGCCGTTTACCGCCATCCGTTCGTCGGCCGGCTCAGCTGGATGGGGACGCTCCGGTTTTTTCGTTTTCATTTTCAACGACACCGGAAACAGATTTACCGTACTATCGGAAAGTAGGTGGCGGGCGGGCAGTTTGTAAATACAATAATTTGATTTTCAATACTATAGTTAAAATATTTTCATGAAAATTTGGACATTTTTTCTGGTCGTTTTTATTTTTTCCATTCAAACCCTGAAGGCGCAGGACGAACCGTCGAAGTATGATTTTGCCCCCTGTGGCACGCTTCCTGAAAAGGACCGCTGGCTCCTTGATTATTTGGCACATGGGGTAGATCTGCCGGAAAATGCCGACGATACCTTATATGTGGGCATGCAGCTTCATTTGTTGGCCAATGATAACGGGAGTGGACGGTTTTCGCCCGAGCGGCTGCTCAATTCGATGTGCCGGCTGAATAATGATTACGGTCCGACCGCGATCCAGTTTTATTGCAAATACGACTGGAACCTGCTGAATAATTCTGCCTGGTATCAGCACGACTCTGTTGCCCAGGGCGTTCAGATGATGTTGACAAACAATGTTCCCGATGTACTAAATGCTTATTTTATGTCGAGGGCGGCCGGCAACTGCGGCTATAATCTGCCTTATGCCGGCGTAGCCATGGCACACTCCTGTTCCGGCCCGAATGACCATACCTGGACGCATGAAATTGGCCATGCCTTAAAACTGCCGCATCCTTTCAGGGGCTGGGACGGCAATTTATACGACCCCAACAGTCCGACGCCGGATACCCTGCTTTACAATTACACCTATTTTCATGATACACTGGATACGACCATCCCGGCGCCACTCGATACAGGCCTGGTGGAATATGTCGACGGCAGCAATTGCGGCATTGCAGCAGATAATATTTGCGATACCAAGCCGGATTACCTGAGCTACCGCTGGGACTGCAATGCGCAGGGCAACAGCCTTGTCGTGCAGAAAGACCCCACCGGCGCCACGTTTGTTTCCGACGGCACTTTATATATGTCGTACGCCGACGATCAATGCCAAAACCGGTTTTCCGACGAACAGATCGCTATCATGCGCGCCCATCTACTCACCAAAAAGGCCAGTTGGCTGGTTTTTGAACCGCAACATGAGCCGGTTACGGATGTTCCCGTTTTAATATCGCCGATAAATGAACAAAATGCCCCGGCTACCGGCGCTTTACTGCAATGGACGCGCGTACCCGGCGCCACACATTATATTGTTCAGGCCTCCAGATTGAGTTCCTTTCCACTGAAAGAAGTGGAAATAGTGGTGAGCGACACCTTTGCCATTATTGGAGATGTACAAGCCAATGTTACCTTTTTCTGGCGGGTACGACCTTTCAATTACTCCTCCACGTGTACGTCGTTTTCCCCGGCCCAAAAGTTCCGGGCTGTTCCGGTTACCGGCCTGAACAACGTAGCCGTCGCGGGCTGGCACTGCTACCCTACCCTTTTGGCGCCCGGTCAACAACTGACCGTGGAAGCGCCGGCAGAATGGCTCAACCAAAGCGGCCAGTTCCGCGTTTATGATGTGGCCGGACGTTTGCTATGGCAAGAAACCCTCCCGTTCAACGCCCGGAATATTAATCTGAATCTGCCTTCGGCCAATTGGAACAATGGCTTATATTTTGTCACCTGCCAGGGATCTACGGGTTTGGCTCGTCAAACTATCGTGCTCCAGGCGGAATAATGATCAATGTGGTCAATGTGTTTTAAATGTGGTCAATGAGATCAATATGGTCAATGTGTTTTAAATGTGGTCAATGTGGTCAATTTTATAATTGTGACCACATTGACCACATTGACCACATTGACCACATTTAAAACACATTGACCACATTTAAAGCACATTGACCACATTTAAAATTGTCGCCCGCTGGCGCATTCTGTCCACACCTATATAAATATCACCGAAATACCGACCTTTACCCCGATTGCCGACCAACTATTCAAACCTCCGCACAATGCAATTCAACAGGTTCGTTTTTCTTTTCTGCTTTTTGTCTTCCGGTGTTTTTTCGTTTGGCCAGGAAACTGCGCCCGACAACTTCTGTGGTTACACCGGTTTTTCGCCCTGGCTGGATTGGTATCAGCGCAACTCGGCGTTGTACGAACGCGACGGCGCCGACACGGCTTGGCTTTATGTACCTATGACAGTGCATATTGTGGGTAAAGATGACGGAAGCGGCTATTTTTCGGTGGATAAAGCCATTCGCGCGATTTGCGGCATGAATGAGCAATACGAGCCTCTGCATATCCGGTTCTACCTGAAACCGGGCGATGAAATCCGTTTTCACAAAAAAACTTCCTGGTACGAACACGACTGGTCGGGCGGTTCCAATATGATCAATACGGTCACTGCCGGCATTAAAAACCGGCTGAATGCCTTTATTGTGCAGGATCCGGCCGGCAATTGCGGCTATTCCTGGCAGGACGCGATTGTTTTTAAAAAAACTTGTTCGCAAGAAAATAACAGCACCTGGGCGCACGAAGCAGGACACCACTTTTCGCTGCCCCACCCTTTCAGCGGATGGGAGGATTATGAATGGAACTACGCTGACGCAGCGCCCACTTTTGTAAATGGCCGTGCGGTGGAAAAAACCGACCGCACCAATTGCTTTACTGCTGGGGACCGCTTCTGCGATACCGATCCGGACTATTTGAACGACCGCTGGTCCTGCGCCAATGATTTCCGCAGCAACACCGTTCAGCACGACCCGGATACGGTACCGTTTCGTTCCGATGCCACGTTGTATATGGGCTATGCCAACGATGCCTGCGCCTCCCGTTTCAGTGAAGAACAAGGCGCTGCTATTCGAGCCAATTTGCAGGACGAACACAAACAATACCTGCAAATCACCCAACACCTCACCGGTATTGATGACGACGACCAGGTAGAACTGATCAGCCCGATCGATACCCTGACCCCGGTGCAGTACAACCAGATTGAATTAAAATGGAATAAAGTGCCCAACGCAAAATACTACGCGGCGGACGTCAGCCTCAGTCCTTCATTCGGCGCCATTATCTTTTCCCAAACCCTCATCGACGGCTCCAGCCTGACCATAAACAAACCCATGCCGAACGGCCTCAACCTGTACTGGCGTGTGCGCGCTTACAACGGCTGGGATTTGTGCCAACCGTTTGACAATGCCCAAACCGGCGTTTTCCGGACCAAAAACCTGTCTGCAACCAACGAACTGGAACGCGCGGCCATCATTGATTTGTTGCCAAATATTACAATCGCCGGCACCCCCGCCATGCTGAACGTTCGTTCAACCGATGGTATGGACCTGGTGATAAAAATATGCGACGCTACCGGACGTATTTGTTACCAAAACCAAACGCGGGTATACACCGGTGAAAATCAGATCGAAATCCCCACGGCGGGCCTGAGCGCCGGAGCATACCTGGTAATCGTGCAAAATGAAAAAGGCGCGACGGTGAAACGTTTGGCCATCCTGGAATAAATGGGCGTCATCCAGCGACAAGGGATCAAACATTCGATCGTAAATTTTACCGGACTGCTCATTGGAACCGCCAGCACGATATTTATTTACTCGCAGCGGGAAGCGGTAGAGGCCTACGGTTTGGTACAATATCTATTGGGCATCGGCATCATCGGCTACCCTTTGTTCGCGTTGTCGGCCCACACGGTTGCCGTTCGTTTTTTTCCAAAATTTCAAGACAAATCCCAAGGGCATCACGGTATGTTGCCGCTGCTGATTCTCCTGTGCCTGACTGGCTGGGGGATCAGTGTCATTATAGCAGCCCTTTTCTGGGCGCCCATAAAAGCGGCCCTGGCATCCGGTTCGCCGCTTTTGCAGGAATACCTGTGGATGACCATCCCGCTGGCCTTGTTTTACACCCTGGCAGTCGTGCTCAGCACCTATTGTATTAATTTTAAGCGGATTGTCGTCCCCAGTATCCTCATTGACTTTTCCCTGAAATTGTTTCTGCCCCTTCAGATGATCGCCATCTGGCAGGGATGGATTTCCCTCCCGACTGCCTTATGGCTGTTGCTGTTGCATTATTTTCTTATGATGATCGGCATGGTGATCTATTTGAAGCTGTTGGGGGAGTGGCACTGGCGGCCGCAGTGGTCGTTTCTGATACCGGAATTGCGCGGAGACATTGCGCGGTATGCCGTGTTCGGCGTCATCACCGGCTTCGCGCTACTGCTCGCTACCAAGGCGGATACCCTGATGGTAGGCAGCCTGACGACCATAAAAGGGACCGGTATTTATGCCATTGCGCTCAACATTGCCGCGGCCGTGGAAATTCCCGGCAAAAGTTTGTACGGCGCCAGCGCGTCCTTCGTAGCGCGGTATCTGGCCGATGAAAACTGGACCGAAATGCGCAGCCTTTACCAAAAAGTATCGATCAACTTGCTGGCTGCCGGCCTGCTGCTTTTCGGCTGTATCTGGGTATCGGCAGACAACCTGTACGAATTAATGCCGAACAGCGCCGAAGTGTCGCAGGGCAAATTCGTGTTGTTGTTCCTATGCGTGGCAAAATTGGTGGATATGGCTTGCGGCCTGAACAACCAGCTGGTGTATTATTCAAAATTTTACCGCTACTCGATTGTTTCCCTGAGCGTGCTGGCCGTGGCCAATATTGCTTTCAATCTGTGGCTGATCCCGATCATGGGACTTACCGGCGCGGCCGT
>CAUJEY010000015.1 GCA_963169325.1 Bacteroidota bacterium | reverse complement strand
GGTATCCACCGGCGTTGGGGCGCTGACAAATACCCGGTCATGAATGGTATCGCGCCGGTACACCACCTTTTGAAACGTCGCCTGAAGCAATTGTTTGATCGCGGAATTACCGGCGATCAGTTCCTGCCATTGCACCGGCGTTTCAGGGATATTCCACTGGGGGATAGTATCGTAACGCGGCACATAGATTGTCTCCAGGGACTTTTTCCCGTCGCATCCTCCCCGAAGGAGGAAAGCGCAGGCAGCCAAAAGAGCGCACAGCAGGATGTTTTTCAGGGCGTCGTTTTTCATCACCGGATAAATGGTGCTCCATACCGGATTGGCCGGCATGGAGCGGTTTTGAGGGTTATTAAGATCGCGGTGTATTACTGAGCGGGTTTGATACTCTGGAAAAAATTCCAGTCCTTTCCTAACATCTTGCCGATGAATGGCAGCCCAAACTTCAATGCGTTATAGACCAGTCCGGCGTAAGCGAAGTTGGGCAAAAACTGCTGGATCACGTACTCGAAGCTTTCCTGGGTCAAAAAGCCCAGTTTAAACGTAGCCGCGCCGCCGGCCACCAGCAGGGCCGCCGCCGCACTGCGGATAAAGGTCTTTGGAATACGTTTCAGTCCGGGAATAGCGCCGGCGAACAGGCCGAGCAAAATGGTGATGGCTACCTCCACGCTGCTGGTGGCCGAGGGCGTAACAAAGGATGTGGGATCGGTGTAACTGACCACGCCGAGACTGTCGAAGGCTGAGCCGAGCGAGTCGGGACCGGCAAAAACGGCACAGAGGCTGACGGTGGCCAAGACCACCAGGGTGAGGGAACTTTTGAAGATGTTGCGAACGAATTTCATTTTGGGAGTCATTTTTATTGGTGAATGATTCATTTCGAGTTTTCAGGTTCATTATCGGGTTTCTCCGCTTCGTCTTTGCCGATCATGTCCAGGGCAGCCTCCTCCACCCGGGTTGCGGCGCGGTCGGCAAAATGCGTGAAGCGATTCATCCAATGCTGGCAGGTGGCGCCCAGGATGGAAGTGATGCTGCACACGATTTCGGCGGGCAGGTGCGGAAAGGCGTAGGACAACACGCTGCCGCCGATAAACCCCAAAACCCCGGCCAGCCCGATGCTTGATAGCAGCGTGAGCCAACTCATCTTCTTTTGCACCACCTTGGGCAGCGAGATAAAAATCCAGCCGAACACACCGGCTGCGACGTAGGAGGCTATTTTTTCGAGATTCATGGTTTGTCAGAGTCGTTTATTGGCGACGACCAGTACGTTGGCGCCGGCCAGGTATAGCGTCCGGGCAGTCGTACCCGCCGTTTTTTCTATTTGGGAATAATAGCCCATGTTCGCCGAAGTCGGTATGTTGGTCGTCGTGACGCCCACGCTCACCCCGTCGATATACCCTTCGCAAGCACTGCCATTGGGTGAAACAGCGACGATCAGCGATTGCATAGTCGAGGTTCCCGTGAGCGGAGCGGTGCCGGTATTGATCACCGTTTCCGTTCCGCTTGCCCTGGCGACGAACTGCCAGTTGCCCGAGTTGGTGCCGTGGGTGTAGCGGAAATACACCCCGTTGGATGGCTCGCCCGTGGGATTGGAGGCGTCCATCCAGCCGCAGCGAACGTTGTAAGTATTGGTCCCATCCGAGAGGTTGTCTAAGCTGATCGAGGCGGCGTAGCGCAAATAGGTATTATTGGTGGAGCGCACCATTGCGTTGGCCGCCGCACCGATGGAACCTTTGCCCGTGGCCGAGGAAGAAGTGGAAATACCGCTTAGTCCCCAGGGGGCCCCACCCGTACCCGAGCCGCTGCCGCCGGTGTTTGCCTTTACGAAAAAGTCGCCGCTGGTACCTGAACCGGTCGAGCCGGCTACCCCGTGCCGGAATTGTGCGCTCAACACATAATCGGGAAAATAGTCGAATGCCGTCAGGGTGCGCCAGACGGCGGCCGTGGCGTCGTAGATCAACTCCACGGAACGGCCCGGCAGGATAAACCAGTCCTGGTCGTCGAAGGCAAAGCGGTTGCCCGCGCTGCTGGATGCTGATTCGTCTTTGAGCATGACGGTGTATGATCCCACGTTCATCAGGGTGATGCGCCGTCCCGGTTCTCCGCCGTCCAAACCGGTGATGATCCGGAAAGTGGCGTCGGTGGACAGCCGGATGACGCTGGCCGTGGAAAGGCCCGTGGGCGACCAGTCGTTTTGGTTGCCGGTCAGTTGCGCCGGGGAAATAATTCCGCCCGTCACGAATTTTTCGGACAACGCGGCGATGGTCAGGATACTGTTTGCCCCGCCGTCGGTCATTTTTACATTGGCCCCGGCGGACAAGACGCGCTCGTTGGTCAGGGTGGCGTTGCCGGTAAGCGTCAGGAAAGTCGCATCGGTAGGCGCACCGGAGCTGCCCGCGCCGAATTGCACCCAGGCGGAGCCGTCGTTGCCTTCAAATTTGTTGTCGGTGGTGTTGTAGCGCAAAATACCCTGGCTGTTGGCGGGTCGTTGTGCGGTAGAGCCTCGCGGCAGGCGAATGGCATCGTTGCCGGTTACATCCAGCGCGTAGGCCGGCGCAGAAGTGCCGATGCCGGCCTGGCCGTCGTCGCCGACAAAAAACAGGGGTGTGCCCGTAGTATTGTACGCACCAAAGGCATTGGTGGAAGTGGTGTTGCCCAGGCCCACGACAGCCAATCGCGGCATAACTTCCGGAAAAACGGCCCCGTCGCCGATCAGGCTATACCCGCCGACGGTTTCCAGGGCGAACAAATTGGGCGCGTTCACAACATTAGCCGCGAGATACATCATGCGCACTTTGCCGTTGGCGCCACCCGTTTGGTTGACCATACCGGTGACTTCCACCAGATTCATGATGCCATTGCCACTCGTCGGGGCAAAGCCTCCGTTGAACGTGACCAGAGCCGAGGCGCCGCTGGTAATCGTGGAAACCACCGTGGCGGGTTGCTGCAAGCGAGCGTCGAGATTGAATAGCCCGCCATAATCGAACCCGATGCGGCTGATCCCGGCTCCCTGAAAATAACCGCCGTTGGTGATCCGGCTGCGCTCTGTGTCGCCGCTGTCGAAACCCTGAAAGGCGAAGGTGGTATTGTTAGTGTTGTTGCCTTTGACAATCAGCCGAGCCGTGCCGGACGACGGTTGCCCGACGAGCAAGGCGCCGCTGGTGTTGTCCCAATGCAGGTTTGGCGATCCGCCGATACCCGAAGTATTGTTGTACTGAATGTTGCCCGCGCTGCCAGCCGGACGCACCAGGCTGGCGGCATCGACACGCGTCGATTGCCCCCAAACAGCCAAAGCCCCTGCCCCGAGGAGCAGCAGCGTCAGCGCTAATTTTTGGATGGGGTTACTTCGGTACATTGACGGGCTTTTTCCA
>CAUJEY010000014.1 GCA_963169325.1 Bacteroidota bacterium | reverse complement strand
TGATCATTTTACTTCGAGTTGAATGAGTTAACTGTTGTTTCGTCACTTCAAAATTAACTCTTCACTCGAAGTTTTTTTTCTCGAAACCCCAAATAACCTCAATACGGCTAACGAGGCAAACATAGAGTCTGTAAGCATCTGGCCAGGCGATTACCATTATTTTGCTTTAAAATGAAACACTTTTGGCCGTTTTTAACAAAAAAACCATGGTTAACGCTTGGTCAGATGCTTACAGCATGACACGCGGGTTAGGGGAGACTCCGGTAACAAAACAAGCAAAAAATGGCAGCGTAGTGCCTCTGGACTTTTGAATACCCTATCCTTTAGGGGTTGGTGGCATAGCAGATTTAAGATTGCAGATTTCATGATTGTTGATTTTTGATGTCACGGTACGCTCTACGCACATCAAAAATCAACAATCATGAAATCTACAATCTTAAATCCTTTTCATTTTATCCCCCCCCCATCAAAATGGGGTCAACATACCCAACCCCGCACCCGATCTTTGCAACACCTCAAACCGCCGCCGCCAAACACATACCTCCTATGGAAACAATTCGTATCGCTATCATTGAAGACGAGCCGCTGGTGCGGGAAAACCTGTCCGGCTATTTAGCCCGAAATCCTGTTTTTCAAATAGAAATTATAGCGGACAGCGTAGAGGCTTTTCTGGCCGAATTCGACGCGCATCCGCGCAAAAAACCGGATATCCTGTTGCTCGACATCGGGCTGCCGGGCATGTCGGGACTGGAGGGTATCCGCCTGATCCGGCAGCGGCTGCCGGAACTCGATATTATGATGTTGACCACGTTTGAGGAAGACGATAAAATTTTCAAAGCCCTTTGTGCAGGCGCCTGCTCTTATTTGACCAAACGTACGCCGTTGCCGCAAATCCAGGAGGCCGTACTGACGGTACACCGCGGCGGCTCGTTTATGTCGCCCAGCATAGCCCGCAGGGTAGCCAACTATTTTGCGCCGAAGCCCAAAACCGCCGAGGACAAACTTACCCCGCGGCAGCGGCAGATTGTGGAAGGTTTAGCCGAAGGCCTTAGTTATAAAGGTATTGCTGAAAAGTATCTCGTCACGCTGGAAACGGTGCGCGACCACATCAAGAACATTTACAAAACCCTGTCGGTCAACAGCCGCGCCGAGGTGGTGCGCAAACTCCAGGACGGCGAAATTTAGCGCGGCACACCCCATTGATATGGGGTCGTAACCCCATGCCTGGCCGGGTATTTTTGTACCACGATTATTTACTTTCTAAAGTTTTATTGAAAATGAAACAGCACTTCCTGTTTTGCGCCCTGCGCGCAAAACACCTGACGCTTCTATGTGCCGCATATTGGTTGATGATTGCAACGGCTTCGGCTCAAACAACCCATACCCAAACCTTTAACTACACCGGCAACGCACAGGAATTTACCGTTCCCCCGGGTGTAATGGGCATTCATGTGATTGCCTGGGCAGCATCGGGGGGATCAGGCCATTCGGCTATCATAAGCCTTGGCGGGAAGGGCGGAAAAGTAGAAACGGATTTAAGTGTTACGCCGGGAGAAACACTCACGATTTATGCAGGCGGCGCGCCTGCTCCCGATCATGCGGCCGGATACAACGGCGGCGGCAGCGGTTATTCAGACGGCTCGCCGGCATCCTGGTTCGGCGGCGGGGGCGGGGGCACCGATATACGCCGGGGCGGTACGTCGCTGACCCACCGGGTGGTGGTGTCAGGTGGCGGCGGCGGCACTTTTTTCAATTATGTAAATCCCGGAGACGGCGGTGGGCTCGTCGGCCGCAGTATTCCAACCGGTGGAAAGGGCGGTACGCAATCTGCCGGCGGCGCCGGGTACAACGGTGGCCAAAGCGGCAGCCTGGGACAGGGCGGAAACAGTGCCACCGTTGGGTGCGGCGGCGGCGGCGGCTACTATGGCGGCGGTGGCACATACCTTGCCGCGCAGGCCGGTGGCGGCAGCTCGTACACCGACCCTGTTTTGTGTACCAATGTCATCCATACCCAAGGAGAGCATACAGGCAACGGCAAGGTCACAATTTCCTGGATACATCCGCAACATACCTGGACGGGCACGGTGAACACCGATTGGGACGAGCCGGGCAACTGGGACATCGCCTTTGTGCCCACTGCCGACTATAATGTCATCATTCCCAACGTGCCGAACGATCCGGTGATCGGGAATAGCACGGCAGCCCTGGCAAAATCCGTGTCCGTGCAAAGCGACGCCGAGCTGACGATCAATACCGGCGGGAGCCTGACCATCAGTGGCAGTACCGGCAACGGACTGGACAACAGCGGCGGGTCGGTACAAAACAATGGCGTTATCCATATTGACGCGACGGGGCAAAGCGGCATTAACAACTCAAACGGCACGATTTACAATAGCGGTGAAATTCATATCGGGCAACAGCAGATAACTATCGGCTATAACGGTATAAACAACGGCGGAACCTTCACCAACGAAAGCGGACAAATCCGCATAGACAGATCGAGCCACGGCATACAACACAATAGCGGCGTGTTCACCAATCGGGCGGCGTTGTACATCGGCGCCGAAGCGGGAGTAAGAGGGACCGGTATTTATAGTTCAGCCTTCTTTTTACAGGAAAGCGGCGGCGTCCTCCATATCGACGGCGCCGGCGCCAACGCTATAACCAATTACAACACCTTCACCAACCGCGGGGAGATCCGAATCGGCGGCGCCCAACAAATCGGCTCCTGGGGGATATACAATTCCAATACTTTTAACAACGACGGCACCGGCGAGATATGGATAGACCGGACGGCCGGCATCGGATTGTACACCGATCATCCCTTCCACAACAGGGGCAAACTCTATATCGGCCTTCTGGCGCCCATCGGCCAGGACGGCATAAAGAATTACGGCGAATTTACCAATCACGCCTGTGCCGAGATCAGGCTGCACAGCAACCTGAACAGCAATACGAGCTACTCTTTTATAAACCGCGGCCTGTTTACCGTGGACACCGACAAGCCGCATACCTTCAGCGGCAGCTACTACGGCCTGGAAAATTTTGGTATCCTGGAATATGTACAGGGAAATCCGATCCCGAACGTGGACAATCGTTGCCTCATCGTTCAGCCGATCGGTTCGGAGTGCGGTCCGGTGTCGTCCGCCCTGCAAATCGGCATCCAAAACCGGTTCGCCGCGGGCGTTACCTGGTATCTGGACGAAAGTCTGACACAACCGGCAGGCGTCTATAATCAAGCCGCCAACACCTTTACGCCGGATAATCTGCCACAAGGAACCCAACAACTGTACTTTAATGCCCACGATGACGGATACGGTTGCAGCCGGGTCGTGTCGGTTCGTTTAACCCTCGATGATCAAACGCCCCCGGTCGCTATTTGTCAGGATATTACCGTGCATCCCGACGACTCCGGTAACGTCGGCACAAACGCACAAGCCGTAAACAACGGCAGTACCGACGCCTGCGGCATCCAGACTATGCACCTCAGCCAAACAATTTTTAACTGTGCGCACATCGGGCCGAACACGGTAACGCTCACGGTGACCGATATTGGCGGCAACCAAAACAGTTGCACCGCTACCGTGACGGTGCAAGACAATCTTTTTCCCACCGTAACCTGCCCCGGACCGGTCACCGTGTCCTGCGCGGGCAACGTGCCTGCCGCGGCCCCGTCGCAGATAATGGCAAATGACAACTGCGGTATACCCGGCAAGTCGCACCTGGGCGACGTGACGTATGACCAGACTTGCCCCAACCGGTTCAAAATCACCCGCAGCTACTGCGCCACCGACCTGTCCGGCAACAGCAGCACCTGCACGCAAACCATCACCGTGTACGACGGCGCCCAGCCCGGCTTCTCCTTCGTGCCCGGCAACACCACGGTGCAATGCCATCAAATCCCCGCCCCCGGCAACCCGACGGCAACCGACAACTGTGGCGGCAGCGTCACCATCGCCTTCGACGGCGAGACGGTTTCCAATCTCATCTGCGACAACAGCTACACCCTCACCCGGCAATGGACGGCCACCGACGCCTGCGGCAACACTAAAACGGCCACCCAGCGTATTACGGTACGGGATACACAAAAGCCCGTGTTTACCGCTACCCCTGCCAACATAACCGTACAATGCAGCAACATTCCGGCGCCGGCCGGCCCCACGGCTACCGACAATTGCGACGCCACCGTGACGATCAGTTACAACGGGGAATCCCGCACCAACGGGGCTTGCACCGATACCTACGTGCTCACCCGGAAATGGACGGCCGCGGATAACTGTGGCAACACGAAAACGGTGACGCAGAAAATAACCGTGCAAGACACGCAGAAACCCGCTTTTACTGCCGTGCCGGCAAACATCACGATCCAGTGCTCCGAAACCTTGCCGGACGTCGGGCCGGCGATTGCTACGGACAACTGCGACGCCGCCGTGACCCTGGCGTACCTGGGCCAAAGTTCGGCCAATGCCGGCTGCCAAAACAGTTACCAATTGATCCGTACCTGGAAAGCCACCGACAACTGCGGAAATTTCACGGTAACGAGCCAGACCATTACAATTCAGGACACGCAGGCGCCCGTATTCACGTCGGTGCCGGCGCATGTCACCATACAGTGCCACGAGTTGTTACCGCCCATCGGCACGCCAACAGCAGCGGACGCCTGCGGCGGGTACGTACAGATCACCTTCCTCGGCCAAACATCGGCAGCCGGCAACTGCCTGGGCAACTACACCATAACACGGAGCTGGCGCGCGCAGGACGTGTGCGGCAATTCCGTGACCGCCGGCCAGCTGATCACGATACAGGATACCCAGGCGCCCAATTTCACCAATGCGCCGGCCAATGTGACGATCGCTTGCGGCGGCGCCCTCCCCGGCATACCTGCGCTGATGGCCACCGACAACTGCGATAATATCGTGCCGGTCACCTATCTGGGCGAAGAAAGCACCGGGCCGGACTGTCCGTACACCGTCACGCGTACCTGGACGGTGAGCGACGATTGCGGCAACTCCAGGGTGCATACGCAGGTGATTACCGTTGGAAATGCGTTTGAAGTTCAAAGTTTGAAGTTCGAAGAGCAAAAGTGGGAGTTTGAAGTTCAAAGTTTGAAGTTCGAAGTACAGCACACGGAGCCCCAATTTCATCCCGAGGACTTGGGTTCAAACTCCAAACTTCATCCTGAGACCTCGGGATCAAACTTCAAACTTCATCCCGAGGACTTGGGACCAAACTACAAACTTCATCCCGAGACCTCAGGATCAAACTCTAAACTTCATCCCGAGGACTGGGGACCAAACTCCAAACTTCAAACTTCCTATTCCGAACTTCTAACTTCGAACTTTGAACTTCAAACTTCCAACTCCCCCCTTCGAACTTTAAACTTTGAACTTCAAACTTCGCCAAATCCCGCTCGCGATGAAGTTTGGTTATCCTTTGAATCCATCTCGGAATCTGAGGCAACGATACGCTTGTTCGATGCAGCCGGGCGTTTGGCACATCGGCAAGTTTTTGGCGCTTCAATAGGCGACAACCGCTATCGATTGGATTTAAGCGGTTTGCCCGGCGGCCTGTACACGATGCACGTGCAGGTTGCAGCGTGGAAGACTGCAAAAAAACTGGTGATCGTGAAAAATTAGCAACAAGTGATTGGCGCGTTGCCGGATTGAAAAAATAATTTTTCGGGAAAGTTGGCGATTCCGGAATGTTGCTTTACTTTTCGGGCCTCAACGGAAATCCAACATGATAAACGCCCACACGATTTAGTATACGCCCCTGTTTTCGGATGGAGTCCGGAAGCAGGGGCGTTTGTATTGGGGGTTGGATTTGGACAGGGAGTAAGTATGGTTTAGATTGAGCTCTTAGATGGAAGGAAACCCGGTTGAAAGGCAATAGTTCCGAAAGGGGATAGGTGAAAGGGGTAAGGTGGGTTTTGATTATTCGTTTTCGGGTGTGTGAAAGTTATATGCAAACAGAATAAATATAAACTTGATGTCAGAAGTATTAAACGAAAAAATCGCTGAATTTAAATTAGATTTGAGCTTGCTTGATTCCAAGCAAATCGTTCGAAAATATATAACATACGGTAATACCTATGTCATTGCAGAATCAAAGTACTTTGAGCTAAAGGACCTTGTTTCTGAATACTTTGATATTCATCCAAGTCAAGTAATTATTGTTGGTTCAGGCAAATTAGGATTCTCAATTTCAGAGAACAAGGTAAAAGACCCTCCTAAATTAAGGTATAGATATTTTGGGGATGATTCCGATATTGATGTTGCAATTATATCAGAAAAATTATTTGACAAAATTTGGGAAGAAGTTTATGATTACTACGGGGAAAAAGGCTTCTGGTATAGTATGCCGGCTTTCTCTAAATACCTTTTCCAAGGATGGATTAGACCAGATAAACTTCCACCAAGTAAAAAGTTTAAGGTAGCAAATGATTGGTGGGATTTCTTTCAAATGATAACAAACTCAGATAAATTTGGCTCCTATAAAATCAGTGCAGGATTGTATAAGAGTTGGTATTTTTTAGAAAACTATCAAATGACCGCAGTAAATCAATGCAAAAATATTTAACACATGAACACAACAGCCACAAATGTAAAATTAAGAAAATTACTGACTGGAATAAAGAATGATACTTTAATTCCAAGGCCAGATTTTCAAAGAAGATTGGTTTGGTCACAAAAGCATAAAAATGCATTTATTAGAACAGTCATAGAAGGTTATCCTTTCCCAGAAATATATATAGCAGCAGGAGAAGTTGATGAGGAAACTGGAGAAGGAAAAGAAATTTTAGTTGATGGGCAACAAAGAATTACCACTTTGTACCAATATTTTGCAGACTCTGACTTATTGAAGATAGAAGCAGACATTCCATTTTACAAAGACTTAGTAAATAAAACAGAATTCCTTGAATACGAAGTAGTCGTTAGAGATTTGGGTAAGATGGAAATAGAAGACATAAAAGAGATTTTTCTTCGAATTAACTCAACTAACTACTCTTTAAATCCGATGGAGATTAACAACGCCAGATTTGATGGAGCAATAAAGAAGTTTGCTGAAGAAATAGCCCAAAATGATTTTTTTAGTGAAAATAAAATTTTCACTGGCTCAGAGATAAGAAGGATGGGGGATACGAAATTTGTACTAGCTATACTGATAACATTAATTTCAAATTATTTTAACCGAGACAATGAACTTGAAGCATATCTCTCCAAATATAATGATGAATTTCCAAACTCAGATGAGTTGAACAAAAACCTTATTGAAATATTCAGAATAGTTGAGCGATTAAATTTTAATTTAAAACATAGGGTATGGAAAAAGGCAGATTTGTTTAGTTTAATAATTGAACTTTACAAGTCAGTATTTAAGTTAGGATTAAAGGTTGATCAAATAAAATTGAAGAAGAACCTTGAATCATTTTATGAGAAAGTTGATTCATTTAACCCCGAACACCCGAACAATGAATCGAGTGTAATCACGTATGTAACAGCGTCTAGGAGTGGAACAAATGATAGATCATCAAGAGTTGGTCGAGGAACAATAATAAGTGAAATAATTGCAGCTAGCATATAACTACCGCTTCCCTGCCAACCGTTCGCTAAACGCGGCTGTTTGGCATAGAAGCAAATGTTCTATGAAACTAAAAAATCATTAAAATAAACCAAATGGCAGGACTACCTGAAACTGCCTAAACAAGAAGTAAGGCGAAAAGGCCGAAAGCGTAAGTGTAGGCACAAAACTATTATCTATGATCAACTTTTTGAAAACTGTACCTTTTGAATTTATGCAGAGGTTTGTCGCAGAGAACTCGAAAGCACCTCTCTCTCTGTTTGCAATCATGTTGATTAGTAATCTGATCGTACCGAATTTTGCTGGCGCGCAGGACGTAGAAATTTATCATGGAATAAATCCAACGACAACAATTCTAAAAGGGGAAGCCAAAAACAAGGTAGCGCCAGGCACAAAATTTACAATTCGAATAAGAAATCCCAATCCTTTTTTCTATACATATTCAATAAAACTAGATACTTCACCGATTGTTATTGACACCCCGCCGTTCGAGGAATTGATTTCATTGTTACCTGGAGAATTGAAAATTCTGAAACCCGAAACAGGCGACAAGCAAAATGGAAGAGAGCGGCCTGAAATGGAGCAATTATATTTTGACAATGTCTCTAACGAAATGCATATATTTTATGAAAAAGTTTTAGAGGAAATCAGGGATATTGAAAAAAGTTACAACCGGCTAGATTCGATCATTGCGACTTCCGATGTCCCTAACAGCCCGGAGGACGCTTCCGAATTTACGTTGACAAAAGGTAAAGTGGCGCAACTTTCCGATTTAGCGTTAAACGAGAAACTATTTGAGGCAGCTCAAGCGAAAGCCAAAACACTTGATTCTTTATCAGTTCCCAAAATGGGAACAAATGAATACCTCATTTTGACTTTAAAAAATCATGCGTTGAATCTGATCAATAAAAGAAATGAACTGAAAAGATACTTCCTTTCCTTCGATGACACGATTGTATTTGAAACCACAATCAAAGAAGAACAGGAAACTAAAATCTATATTTCCATTGCAAAAAAGGGCAAAACGGGCATTCGACAGACTGGAGAAAAGTTGTTTGTCGTAACCATTACGCCAAATTATCGCGGAAAGCGATTCGAACTTGTACCGTTGGGTAGCATGGTATTTGAAGGTAAAACGAAACAATATGGTCTGGAAAATGGTATTATTACGCTTAAGGAAGCGGATCAGTTTCCTTTCCGGCCAGGCATTCTTTTTACCTATAATTTCGCCAGATTCGGTGAACGGGATCTCAATTCGTTAGGAGTAGGTATAGGGACGGCAATTTCAGCTGAAGGGCAAAGTCTAAATAATTTTCAGGGAGCATTTATGCTGAGTTTTGCCGATAAATTTAGGATCGGGCTAGGTGCAGGTTATTCACAGGTGCCGGGCAGTTTAAAAAACGGCAATGCCGTGGGTAACATGATTACGGGAGACGCCGAGAAAATCGACGATATCATTAATTACGAAAAAAAGTTGGCCTTATATCTTAATTTTTCGATTTTTGGTTTAGACATCGTAAAATTATTTCAATAAATCTATATGAAAACCTGGATATTTGCTATATTGTCATTATTAATATTTTATTTGTCTGGGTGCATGCAGCAAAGAACGCTGGATAAGTATGAGAAAACCATCAAACAACTGGACGAATTAGTGGCGCATCCCATGATCGACTCTTCGCAATTGGAAAAACTGACGGCGGTCGTTGAGGATTTGATAGACATCAAAATATCCCTGGAAGAATATAACTTCGAGTCCGACGATGTTCAAAAACTTCATGAAGAGCAAAATAAAGTAGATCTCGCACTTCAGAATATCAATGAAAGGTTGTCTGAGCTTATCGCAGTACGCGATCAGTTTGAGGTAAAGCGAAAACTGATTGAATCTGATACATTCAGAAGAAAATGTTTAACGGATTACCCTAAGGGGGTAAAAAGCATCGGCATCCCGCGATACAACCGGGCGACACGGGCGATTTTCGCGAATCAAATGTCAAAAATTTCCATATATTTTCACATTCTTCAGCATTCCGACGGCCGCGGAAATATCCAAAACCTGGAAAATACTCTAAGAGTCCAAATTGACTCTTTGAACCTTCATTTCGCCGGGGCCAATATCGTGTTTGTGTTAGAGGGCTATAAAATCTATAATGGCGATCAGGAAAATAAGATCGATCGATATTTTTTATATAGTTTGGCTTTGGAATCGGACGAAAATCCGATTGCCGATTCCATGTCGGCGGAACTAGCCATTACACCGGAAAAGGTGCTTAATGTTTATAGTTTGTACTCTGGTGATGCAGCAGGATCTCTTGGAAAAGCAAGTTTACCATTTCCGGAAATAGTCAATACTGTTTTCGATTACGTGTTTATCGCTCACGAGACACTCCCGGGCCAACCAGTACGAAAATATCAATATGATGGTAAAACCCTTACACACGAGATCGGTCATTACCTTGGCTTACTTCATGTTTTCGAAATGAACAGTTATTGTTGGGAAATGGCCGGTAAGCCAAAATGTTACCTTAGTTACCATAATGGGTGCGGAATGTGCTACATTAATGGCGAACAGTTCTTTAATGGCGACTTCATTATGGATACGCCGCCACAGGCAAAATGCTATTTTGACGACGAGTGTTGCTCATTACCCTGTCGGGATTGCGATAATATGAGAGATATACTTTCTTCAAACTTTATGGGCTACAATGAAGATGCGTGTATGAGGAAGTTTACGGAACAACAACTTCAAAGAATGAATGAAAAGATTTATGAGTTTCGTCGACATTATATAGAACGAAGTGTTGTCAATCCGGAATAGTAAGCTTTAGCCAGGTAAAACTTTAAGGTTTTACTCGGCTAGATTGTAAAGCAAACAGTACCGAAAATTCATCGTGCATAATTCCGGCCAAAGTGGGCGAAATAAACAGAAGGCCGGATCGCTGCCGGATTTCGGCAAATTAATGTTGCAACGGAGCAATTGATCGCAATCGTCTCTAACGTGGACCTAAACAATGCCGTTCGTTGGAATGCCCTGCGCGCAGTGTCGCAGGTAAACACCGTCATGGCGGACTCCTTCCTGGTCGCCAATATTGACCGTTTCAACTATCTGGGCGAGTACTCCGGAGGTTCAGGTGGCGAGATCGAAATCAAGCAGCCCGGATTCCGCAACAGCCTTTGTCTTTGAAACTTTTTGTGTATTTTTGTGAAAAATTTTACAAAATGGCAAAGAAACTGGTTCGATTCGACTGGGCAATGAAACGCCTGCTTCGCAACAAAGCCAACTTCGACATATTGGAAGGTTTCCTTTCAGAGTTACTCTATGAAGACTTCAAAATCAAACAAATCCTTGAAAGCGAAGGAAATAAGGAAGCCGAGAATGACAAGTTCAACCGGGTAGATATTCTGGTGGAGAACAAAAAGGGGGAGTTGGTCATCGTCGAGATTCAGAATACCCGGGAAGCAGACTACTTCCAACGGATGCTTTATGGAACGGCAAAGGTCATCGTGGAGCATATCGCCGAAGGACAGCCGTATTCCCAAGTCAAAAAAGTGTACTCCGTGAATATCGTCTATTTTGACCTCGGTCAGGGGGATGACTATGTGTACCGAGGGACAACCACTTTCGTCGGTATTCACAGCAACCATGAGATGGAATTGTCAGAAAAGCAGAAAGCGCTTTTCAAAAAAATATCAGTCTCCGACTTGTATCCGGAATATTATGTCATAAAAACCAATCGCTTTAACGAAGTCGCCAAGGATACACTGGACGAGTGGATATACTTTTTGAAGACAGCGGAAATCAAAGATGAATTCACGGCAAAGGGATTGAAGTCTGCCAGCCAGAAACTTGATATTTTAAAGTTAGACCCAGCCGACCGTAAGGAATATGACCGATACATGGAAGGCCAGAGAAGTGATGCGAGTTTTGTAGAGACCGTGAAAATGGAAATCACATCGGCGGTCAATGAAGCCCTGAAAAGCAGGGATGAAGAAATTGCAGAAAACATGTTGCGTAAAGGAGCGACCATTGAGTTCGCTGCTGAAATCACGGGGCTTCCAATTCAAACAGTTCAGGAAATTGCCGCCAAACTTGGCTTGGACCGGTAAAGCATTCGATTTCACCGAACCATGCGCCGGATCGATGAAAAATTTATATTGCACAACACTCCTCCTTTTTCTTTTTGCAACTGCCGCTTTCGCACAAGAAACGGACAGCATGAAGTACTATGTGAACCGTTTTGCCGACCGGACCTTATCGGAGCAGGAACGCAAAGAAGCCGGCTGGAAAATAAGAACCTTGCAAAAAGAAAGGTATTTTCAATCGAAAAGGGAACCCGCCGGCGACACTTTGCTCCCCGATCTGGAAGGCCGGATCGCTGCCGGATTTCGACAAGTTGATGCTGCAACGGAGCAATTGATCGCAATCGTCTCTAACGTGGACCTAAACAATGCCGCTCGCTGGAATGCCCTGCGCGCAGTGTCGCAGGTAAACACCGTCATGGCGGACTCCTTCCTGGTCGCCAATATTGACCGTTTCAACTATCTGGGCGAGTACTCCGGAGGTTCAGGTGGCGAGATCGACTGGATGTACCCTTGTTTCGGGTTTTTGAGCAGCAAATCTGCGCAGAATTATACCTTGATCAAACCAATCCTTGCTAACCTCAACACGCCAAAAACTGAATCCGAACTCTACTTCATTGATATGCTTTTACTGGGGATTTTCGGTACGGAAGAGTCGGTCCGGCTTTGGGAAGACCACATGCTTGGCAACGCTGAAAATTTCGTCATTACTAAAAACGTGGAAACATTACGAGACATGAAAAAATGATTTTTTATAATTTGTCTTCATCGTTAGGATTTTTTTGCGCTTATAGAAATACTTGCAATAGAATTTGCAATACTTTTGATGTCGTTTTCGGATAAATTGTTTTCTCTGACAATTTTTTCAGCAATTGGGTCGTTTAGCATCAATTCTATTGGAAATACTGCTTGTTTGTCAATACGAATATCAATAAAACCCGCTTTTTCAATAGCATTGATGTAATCTTCTTTGCGTACCGCACCTGCCAAACAAGCAATATGTCCTTCTACCGATTTTTTGACATAGGCGGGCAAATCATTGAGTAAAATAATATCCGAAATTATTATTCTTCCATTTGGTTTTGCTACACGAAACGCTTCTTTAAAAACCTGCTCTTTTTGGCTGGAGAGATTTATAACGCAGTTTGAAATAATCAAATCAATGCTGTTGCTTTCAACAGGCAAATGCTCAATTTCGCCAATTTTAAACTCCACATTTTTGTAATTTCCTTTTTCGGCGTTCTTTTGGGCTTGTGCAATCATTTCAGGCGTAATATCTACACCAATAACTTTGCCCGTTTCACCCGTTTCTCTTGATGCTAAAAAGCAATCGAAGCCTGCGCCCGAACCGAGGTCTAAAATAGTTTCGCCTTTTTGGATAGAAGCCAAAGCCGTTGGGTTGCCGCAACCGATACCAAGATTAGCGTCTTTGGGAACATTTTTTAGTTCTTCTTCACTATATCCAATTTTTTTTCCTATCTCTGTTGCAATCTCTTTTGGGTCGCAACATTGGAAAAAATTAGACAAAAAAGACTTTTTAGTGTTACGCTTTACGATAGCGGCATAACCACTTTTAACATTCTGTTGAATTAAATCATTGCTCATTTTTACAGATATTAAATTGTGAAATAATACTGCAAAATTGAGGCGATTTGAAGGAGCAAAAAAGGACATTTGTCCTCAAAAAATTATTTTGATATTTCTTGTCTTATTCTTGACAATGTTCTACGAGTAACACCCAAATAAGAAGCAATATCTTCAATGTTTGCTTTTTGTAGCACATTGGGTTGTTCTTCTAATATTCGCAGGTATTTTTCTTTTGCCGTTTCGTTGTTCAAAACAGAAGCATATTGTTCCATTACAATATATTCACGTTCTGCAACGGCTCTGCCAATAGATTGCCAAAGGGGGCTTTTTGCATATAATTTCTGTAAATCATCATAACTTATGACTAACAATTCTGTATCTTCAATCGCTTGAATTGCTAAATTAGATGCTGTTTGCAGGATAAAACTTTTATAAGACGTTGTAAAATTATTTTCTGTACAAAAGCAAGAAGTTACTTCTTCTCCATTGTTATTCAAATAAAAGGTTCGTAAAGTGCCTTTTTTTATAAATCCAATATGGCGGCAAATTTTATCCTGTTGAATAAAATAATCATTTTTATTTAAATTTATCTCTTTAAAAACTAAAATAGTTTCTTCAAACTCAACATCAGTTATTGGAGCAATCTGCCTTAAAAATGCTTTAAATTTTTCCATTTTTATTAATAAATTACTGGGTATCAAAGAACCGGACGTGAAACTTTTACCTTATGCGGATAGCCGGTAGCCGTCAAGTAATTTCAGTTGAATCAGTCTTACTTTGCCAGAATGAACTGCCGCACATACCACACCCCATTGACCAAAACCGAACACAAATACCAGCCGCCGGGCTGATCCGATAATGAGGCCGCATACCGTGTACTTCCCCCCGGATCGGGATGGTTGACCACTTCCCTGCCGTCGGATGATGTAATGCGTATCGCCTCCAATACATAACCATCTTTCGTTTCAATGGTAAATTCGCCGGCCGTAGGATTCGGCCACAGAGTGAAAGGCGTGGCCTTGCCCACCGGTAATGCCTGTACGCCGACACCTGTCTGACAGCCCGGTGTGGCGCAACCGAAACTGTCCAACTTTATCACCCAGGCATTTTGTAAAGTTGTGTCATTACCGTAGGTGGTGCCGTTGCACAGGATGCCGCCGTCGGAGGTGGTGAGTACATTTAAGAAAATATCGTAGTGTTTGCCCGTCGGTTCTACCGAATATTTTCGATGCCAGATGAGGTCGCCCAATGGGGATAACTTGCTGATGGTAGCATACTGTTTATATATGGCATCGGCAAAGTCCCGCTCATACCCGCAGGCGTAAAAATTGCCGTCGTGGCTGGGGGTTATTGAGCTCCACCCGGAGCGCTCATTTTCGGCGTAGGCTTTTGACCACAGCACATTGCCCTGGCCATCTATACCCACTACCCAGGAGCGTTCCCAGCCAGGGCCGACTTGCGGGTTAAATATCCGTCGCCCCACAGCGATGTAATTTGTGACTCCGCTTTTTGTGATTCCGGTCAGATATAGCTCTGTTGTATCCCCATTGTGCTCTATTTCTTTCCAAAAAACCAGATTACCTGCTGAATCTACCTTAATGACCAAAGCATTGCTAAAATCGGGCGGGTTGCCAACCTGACGAGTTCCAATAATAATAAAACCCTTATCCGGGGTTTCCACCACTTCTGCACCGAAGTGGTTATTTACCTGGCTGACGCTGTACAGTTTTATAAACTGCTGGTTCAGGTTGCTATCGCATTTGAACACAAGTAATGATTGGCGATCATTGGGTTGGAGGCCAAATGACCAACCAGATGAAAATATTCCACCATCAGAAGTCAAGATATGACGATAAAATACATCGCTCCTGTCTGGAAATCCGTACTCTCTCAGGAAAATGGTGTCTAATGTATTCTTGTTTAAAACAGCAAAATATTGATTATTATCTGCATTAGCATATTCTTTAGGCGCTTTATAGTTACTACCTTGTATGATGAGTTCGTCGCTTGTTTTTTTTGAGATGCTTGTTACCGATTGTCCAATAAAATAAGATACTTTGAAATAATTTATCTCCTGGTTATACTTATTTATTTTAAGTAAAAAAGAAGTGTCCGCGATATTTTGATACGGACTTCCCCCTTTAACTGGAAAAATATAGAAACTATCGGTCTCAATACTGCCTCTCATAGCCGCCTCTAATTTATGGCTATAATCAAACTGTACATTAAAGTATGGTACTTGTCCTTGAAGCATCTGCAAGGAACACAGGTAAAACAAAAGCAATAGTTTCATATTTCACATATTAAGATTGTGCCTGAAATCCATATCGTATTGCCGCTTCAAGTATATCAATGTTTATATCTTTCAGCGTTTTGAACTTGATACAATACCCGGTCACGCTTGCCTTCCCAAGTTCTTTGCCATACGTTTGGGCTAAGTATGTCTTATCCTTGATACCAAGGATATAGACGGAGATTCCAGTTGTGTTTGCACTCAAACCAATTTGATAAAACTCCCTGGTTGTTCCATCAGCATATTTTATGGTGTAAAACCCATATCCTATATTAGGGTTAGCAATGGTTTTGCCATCGCTGTTTTTACCATCGTTGAACCATAATTTACATGTTGGCGACACTTGAAGTGTGCGCTGGTGTAATGCTTGCATGTCACTTTGTTTTGGTTCAGGCTGACTTGCAATATACGAGTCGATTTGATCTTGTACGTTCATATAAAATATAAAATTATGGGTTATTTACTTTTGCTTTTCAAATACCGCTCATTTAGCATCGTGTCGTCAATAACTTTCCATTTTGGGGAGCAGATTTTTACCCCGGGCTTCGTTCCCAAAACAGTTATATAGTACACTATACGCCTGTTTTGGCGCCTTGCCCGAGCCAAAAATCTGCTCCCCAAAATGGAAAGTTATTGACGACACGATGCCTAGTTTATTAAAACTGTTGTGAGTAAATCAGAATTGAAAATACTTACAGGTGAAATCACTGTATCATTAAGAGGAATATTTTCTCCGTATCGTTCTTTAATCTTCTCTTTCACTTCTGTGCTTGTCAAATCAAAATCTCTTAGTTGTTGTAAATTGCCAATTTGAAGTCCCGTTGCATCACGATACATTTTCCAAACAAGTTCAGAACAATAAATTTGATTGTCTGTCCAGCTAAAATATTTATCGTATTCCTTTTTGTGAAATTTGTTCTGTGCGTTATTTAGTTTCTTTAATGTTTCGGTTGATAATATTTGTTCATCATTTTTCAATCGCTTAACAACGAAGTGTCCATCTTGTCCTCTTGCAATCCATTTGTCTAAAGCAGTAAGAGAAACAGTTTTGGTTGCCTCGTAAACAAAAAAGTCCTCTGCATATTTGAAAATAATACCGCAGTGGCTGTATTTAGAGTGAGTCGCAAGGTGAATAGCATTGCTTTGTGCCGATTGAGAAGTTTGAAAAATTATATCACCTGCTTTTAGTGGTAGGGTACGCACCCTGTCCTTTGCCTCTTTTTCCTGAAGCAAAACTTTTAACTGTCTTTCTGAATTTTCTTTTATCCGTCTTGTATTTGAAATATTGGACATAGAAAAAATAAATGAAATTACAGACAATCCAATTAGCAAAATAACAATCTTGTTCTTATTCTTACGCATTTTTTAATAGTATTTAAAATTCATTTCTGCGCTCGGTTTGATATTACTCTCTATCTACTATGTAATTTAGTTCAGTTACCCCGCAATTAAATTGCCGGGTAGTCAATAGGTTTATTTTTATTTTGTCTTTGATGTCTACAAACAATGGAATGCTTCGTCCAAGGATAATTGGATTAACACGTCTTATTTTACCTCATATTCATTTTACAGATTTTTAAGCATAAATTCTTTATACATTTCTATTGGCATCATTCCAACCTTTCTTCTTCTATCGTCCAAGTTTTCCATATCCTCAGTTGGCGCCAATTCTACCGTTTTTTTTATCGTATCAACATTTGCGCATTGCGTTCCATATAACTGTTTCTTTCCACTATTTATTTGAATTCTGTCATATTGATATGCATAACTTTGGCCATCCATGTCACCATTTTTTACCGCTCTCTCTATGTTCGTAAGTTGAGATTTCTGCCATTCTTTATCCCCATCAGAATGCAGTATCATTATAAATACCCCTTGCATGGCATCTTTGCCAACTAATTTTCTTGTCGATATTGCCACTTAGGTTGATGATGGAATCAAATTGCAAATTGGCCATTGCATAATTTTTATCCATTGAGTTCCCAATCATCCGCCACCCGAGTTTCCAAACTGCGACATCAGTTATCTGAGATTTTGCACTTGGCGTACAAGATGTTACTAAGATTAAACCCAAAATTAGAATTTTAAGTACGTGTGTTTTTGTCATGTTTTTCCTTTTATGCGGGAGAACGGTTTGGGTATTGGCGAGGAAGGGGCTGTGGGTTGGGCTTGGGCAGCGGTTGGGGCGAGTAGGCGCGGGAGCCGCTCCCCGAGCGACTCCCCCCTTCAACTTGTGGCTTTTACTTTAAGATTACTTCCATCAGTATCTTATAAAGTAAAATTCCAACGACAATTCCTGCGGCAAATTTAAAATTGCCTTTTTGGTAAAATTTTTCCATTTTATTAATACGTTTTTAAATTTTTTTAGTTGATAACGGTTGGATGTGCGCATGTGCTGCCCTGCGATGGCTTTGAGCCGCATTTTCGTAAAGATGTTGTTCAATGAATATTTATCATCCGGCTCCGGCACTCCGAACGCCGGCCCGGTTTCCACTTGGGGGGGCGTTTTCGGGATGTACCTGGAGTGCGGCAATCGGGGTGGGGCAGTCCCAGATTTTCATCTGTGTGTGAGCCGCCCAGGTATTTCGGTGGCAGTAAACGAGGTCGAATCAAATTCGTTAGTTCAGTGTAATCTTTCCGGCAGAACGTTCGACAGTTTATTGAGCAACTTCTTGTGGCACCGACCATGCCTTGTTAGCGGCAATTTATTTATTGGTTGTTGTATTCAAACTATTTTCTTTTGCCTGTTGATATGCTTCCAAGCATTTGCCAAATGGTTTGCCCTTGTTATTCCGCCGGGTATAATTAGCGGTATAGTATTCACATTTTTAGTCCTGATAATATTGCTTTTTCAACAGGGCAAAGTTCATGGTCTGTTTTGTTGAATTTAAAGTCATTTCTTGTTAATAAAGGTGGTTGTGCCATAAATTTTGGGGTTCTACCATGATGATTTTGTGCAGCATGTACAATAAACGGATGACACAAGTAAACTGTCCCTGCTTTTCCTATTGCCACTGCTTCTTCTCTATAAGGAATTGTGTTAAGGCGTTGAGCCAACTCCATGAATGAAAGCCCTTTTTTACCTTCGGATTCCAAAATTTTTGCAACGTCAAAATGTGACCCTACCTTTATAATGGTTGGTGCGTCCTTTTCCGTTACGTCTGAAAATAAAAATAGCATCAACAAGCCACGACCTTTTGAGTGAACATTTACACGCCATTCTAAATAATTATTGTCATCCTCTCCTGCGAAACTTGCATCTACGTGCCAACCTGTGTCATTTGCTTTTTCGTTGCTTGGGAAGCGTATCGGAAACGAACCCAAAGTGATCCTTGGTAGCCAATTCCCTTTTCCAACTAATTGGTCAAAGGCATTATGAAGAATGGTCGTATTTGCGGCTTTTTTAAATGGTTCAAATCCCAATTCTCCTATTCTAATTACTGGTTGAGTCCAAGTGTCGGGATTATTAGGGTCGCATTGGGTGGCTTTCCATAAAATTGCACGACATTCATCAGCAATTTCAGTAGGAAAGGCATTTTCTATTTTTGTAAAACCGTTCTTTATAAAACTGTTTATTTGTTCTGTCGTTAATTCTTCCATTTTTTAAGTCTGGTTAGTGCTTTCACCGAACGCTACCACTCCCAACGTGCCGACGCTTAGGAGGCATAATAAGCAGTGAATTGTTAGCACCAGAATTTCTTACCCTGTTTTGATTATTTTTCTTTATTACTGCTTGATAAATTTCTCCACATACACCCCTGCTTCTGTCTGTAACCGAAGGAAGAACACCCCGACGGGCAGGCCGACAGTTGGCCAGACTATCCGTTCCTGCCCCTGGAAAATCCTGTCCTTTGCCAACACGGCTATTGGCCTGCCCTGCAAGTCATAAATGGCCAGGTTACCCGGCAGGGCTTTTTCGGAAAATATTTTGATCGTCACCTGGTCGCCGGACGGGTTGGGCGAGACCTGCATTTCCAACGCCGGCCCTTCCGCCAGGTTGGTCGTATTTACCATAGTAATTGCGATTAGGTCGCCGAAGGGGTGAATTCCATTGGCATATTCCAGATGCCGCAATACTTTGTAAGTTCCCGTTCCGGCTGGGTCGTATTCAAATATAACGCCACCATCGCTGCTTCCGCCCCCATAAGTCATTCCGTAAAATTTGCCGCCCGACGCTATCAGGCTGCCGAGCGGATTAGCGCCGTTGGCGCCGTCAAAATGATGCCTGACTGTATAGGTGCCTCCTCCGGCAGGGTCATATTCAAATAGTACACCGACATCGCTACTTCCTCCGTAACCAGTCATCCCATAAAACTTGCCGCCCAACGCTATCAGGCTGCGGTTAGGCCGGCTGCCACGGGTGTTGTCAAAATGATGCATGACCTTGTAGGCCCCACCTCCGGCCAAGTCGTACTGAAATAGAACGCCATAGCCGGCGCTTCCACCTTCCGAAGTCATTCCATAAAATTTGCCGCCCGATTCTATCAGGCTTCCGCGCGGATAACTGCCTTCGGTGTTGTTAAAATGATGTTTGACCGTGTAGGTTCCCGTTCCAGCGGGATCGTATTCAAATAGTACGCCGGCGCCTTTGCTTCCACCTCCGTAGGTCATCCCGTAAAATTTGCCGCCCGACGCTATCAGGTTGCCAAAAGGTGTGCGGCCGGTGGTGAGGTCAAAATGATGCTTGACCGTGAAAGTTCCCGATCCAGCGGGATCGTATTCAAATAGTACTCCGGCCTTGCCGCTTCCACCTCCAAAAGTCATCCCGTAAAATTTGCCACCCGACGCTACCAGGCTGGCGTGCGGAAAGCTGCCATTAGTGTGATCAAAATGATGTTTGACCGTGTAGGTTCCCGCTCCAGCTGCGGGGTTGTATTCAAACAGAACGCCGCCACCGGCGCTCGCTCCGCCAGAAGAAGCCATCCCGTAAAATTTGCCACCCGATGCTACCAGGTTGCCGTAAGGGATGCCACCTTTAGTGAAGTCAAAATGATACTTGACTGTATAGGTTCCCGATCCAGCGGGATCGTATTCAAATATTACGCCCCCGCCGCTGCTTCCGCCAGAAGAAGCCATCCCGTAAAATTTGCCGTCCGACGCTATCAGGCTGCCGTAAGGGCCGCCGCTTAAGGGGGAGTCAAAAGTATGCTTGATCGTGTAGGTTCCCGATCCAGTGGGATCGTATTCAAATAGAACGCCGTTATCGCTGCCTCCACCGTAAAAAGTCATTCCGTAAAATTTACTGTCCGATGCTATCAGACTACCGTAAGGGTTGCCGCCATTGGTGTAGTCAAAATGATGCTTGACTGCATAGGCCCCCGCTCCATCGGGGTCGTATTCAAATAGTACGCCGGAGTCACTTCCACCAGAAGCAGTCATTCCGTAAAATTTGCCGCCCGATGCTATAAGGCTACCGTATGGGTTGCCGCCATTGGTGAAGTCAAAATGATGCTTGATGGTGTAGGTTCCGCCTCCGGCAGGGTCGTATTCAAATAGCACCCCGTAACCGTTACGTCCACCCTCGCTAGTCATCCCGTAAAATTTGCCGCCCGACGCTATCAGGCTGCCGAGCGGATTGCCGCCATTGGCGCCGTTAAAATGATGCATGACCGTGTAGATTCCGCCTCCGGCAGGGTCGTATTCAAATAGCGCCCCGTAGCCCTTGCTTCCGCCCTCACTAGTCATCCCGTAAAATTTGCCGCCCGACGCTATCAGACTTCTGTAGGGGGTGCTGCCGCTGATCCCGTCAAAATGATGTTTGATTGTGTAAGTTCCGCCTCCGGCAGGGTCGTATTCAAATAGCACCCCGTAGCCGTTACTTCCGCCCTCACTAGTCATCCCGTAGAATTTGCCGCCCGACGCTATCAGGCTGCCGAGCGGGTTACCGCCATTGGTCCCGTCAAAATGATGCTTGACCGTGTAGGATCCGGCCCCGCCTCCGGCAGGGTCGTATTCAAATAGCACCCCGTAGCCACTGTTTCCGCCTGAAGGAGTCATCCCGTAAAATTTGCCGCCCGACTCCAATAAATCAGCAATCGGATTGACTCCCGGGTTTTCGAAGGCGAAATTAGCAAAGCCGCTGCCGTCTGTATTCAGGTTGATGATGGAGCCAAATCCCATGGCTCCACCTGAAGTCAGCCCCCACAATTGGGTCTGGGCGTCGAGTCGGGCAGAAGCCGGCAGAAGCATAGCAACCAGGGCCGGCAGCAGGCAGCGCAGTCCCCGGTGATTCAATTTATCCTGGATACCAGGGAAGACAACAGCCAAGTACGGTGCAGTCAGCCAGCGGCGACAGGCAAGAAAGGGCGGAAAGAGAAGCATCAAAGTGCAAATTTCTGTCGCTGTAATAAAGTCCCCTGTTTCGGGTAGGGATTTGTATTGTTGTAAAATTTGAAAAGTCAATCTGAGTTTGTGCTCAATTCATCTAATGCAATTTTTCTAATCTGATACAAGTCGTTTTCAGAATTGGTAAAATCCCTTTCTGTCAAATCTGTTTTTGCAGTTTTTATGTTGTAAGTGCTGTCAAAAGTAATTGTTCCTATTACTTTCGGTCTAATCTGCAAACGCCCGCTGCGTGAATCCAACCAACCAGGCTTGGATTCACACAACTGACGAGCAAATAAACAGGCGGGGAACATTTGATTTATTTAGCATTTTTTAAGGTGTAAAAGTAAACCTTAAGATCAAATATCCAAACACATCCTCCCCAATCCTCAACGAATCCTAGCCCAAACCCTACACCTGCTACAAGCTGCCGTCACTCCTTAATATCCGCCCACACCTTTGTTGCACATCATCACTCAATAACAACTGTGCAACATGAAATTCACTTCGCTTTTCCTGCTTCTGCTTTGTTCCCTGACTGCTTTCGCCCAGCAGGAACCCGCCGACAAAACCCTGTCGCCCTACTTTATGGTCAAAGGCGCCGCAAACGGCGTCGATGCCCTCCCGCTTAAGAACACTTCCGCCAAAGTGAATATCGCCGGCGTCATCGCCGACGTGGCGGTGACCCAAACGTATGTGAACACGGGTACCCAAACGCTTGAATGTGTGTACGTTTTCCCCGGCTCCACCCAGGCCGCCGTGTACGGACTCACCATGCGTATCGGACAACGCACCGTCAAAGCCAAAATAGCCGGGCGCGAAAAAGCCCGCGCCCAATACGAGCAGGCCAAAAGTGAAGGCAAACGCGCCTCCCTGCTCGAGCAACAACGTCCCAATGTGTTCCAGATGAACGTGGCCAACATCACTCCGGGTGACACCATCGAGGTGGAACTGCGCTACACGGAATTACTCGTGCCCGAAAACGGCGAATACCAGTTTGTGTATCCAACTGTCGTGGGCCCACGATACACCAACGGCAAATCGGGCAACAACAAGGGGTTTACGGCCCAGCCTACCCAGCACATGGGCGAAGCGCCCTTGTATGCCTTCGATCTTTACCTGCACCTCGCAGCCGGCATGCCCGTGCTCGACGTGCAATCGCCCTCGCACCGCATCGACGTGGATTACAAAACCGACGCCGAGGCCGACGTACGCCTGCACCAAACCGAAACCAACGGAGGCAACCGCGATTTTATCCTGAAATATTCGCTTCGCGGCGAACAGGTGGGTGCCGGACTGCTGCTTTTCGACGATGGCGACGAGCAATTTTTCCTCTGCATGGCCCAGCCGCCCAAAAGCGTGGCCAAAGCCGACATTCCCGCCCGCGAGTATATTTTTGTGGTCGACGTATCGGGTTCCATGAACGGTTTCCCACTCGACGTGTCGAAAAAACTGCTAAAAAACCTGGTGGGCTGTTTGCGTCCCGACGACCAGTTTAACGTGATCCTCTTCGCCGGAACGAGCAATATTCTCTCCGACAAATCGCTCAAAGCCAACAGCGGCAACCTGCAAAAAGCGTTCGACTTCCTCGATAAACAGGAAGGCAGCGGCGGCACCGAACTGCTTCCCGCCCTCGAACGCGCCCTGAAACTTCCCCGCGCCAAAAAAGGCCTGTCGCGCTCCATCGTGGTGGTCACCGACGGTTACATCGACGTGGAAGCCGAGTGTTTCAACCTCGTGCGCCGCAACCTCAACAAAGCCAACCTGTTCGCTTTCGGCATTGGCTCGTCGGTGAACCGACACCTCATCGAAGGTCTGGCACACGTGGGCGGCGGCTTGCCGTTTGTGGTTTTGAACGAAAAAGAAGCCGGTCCGATCGCCGAACAATTCCGCCAATACATCGCCACGCCGGTGATGAGCGAAATCACGGTTTCCTTCCCCGGTTTCGACGCGTACGACATCGTGCCCGATGTGGTGCCCGACGTATTTTCGCAACGTCCGGTGATCGTGATGGGCAAATGGCGTGGCAAAGCCGGTGGCGACATCCTCATCCAGGGTCACGTGGGCAACAAGGCGCACGAGATCCGCATACCTGTAAATAAAGCCCAACCCGACCCCCGCAACGCCGCCATCCGGTCCATCTGGGCCCGCGAACGCATCAAATACCTGGTGGATTACAACGCTTTCGGCACGGATGAAAAGCGCGATAAAGCCGTGACCCAGTTGGGTTTGAAGTATAGTCTGCTCACCGCGTTCACCTCCTTCATCGCCATCGACGAGGTGGTGGCCGCCAACGGCAAGTCCATGCAGGTAAAACAACCGTTGCCGATGCCACAGGGCGTATCGGACCTGGCCATTGGGTTCGACCTGAGCATCCGCGGCATGAGTGGATTCAAACGCAAACCCGATGCGACTGCCGGTTTGGTCTTTGGTGCTGTCCTGGCGCTTTTACTCATAGCGTACCGCTTGCGCCGTTTCAAAAGTCAGTGGGTGCTGTTCGTCGCCGGCGCTACGATGCTTGGAAGCTGCGCGCAGGAACAGGCTCCCGTGACATTTGTACAGGGCGACTCGGTGGCCTTCATGCTCGGTAGCGACCGGTCGGACCGCAATCCGTACTTTACCAACGCGGAGGAGTATTTTGCCCACAACGAAGCCGAGCAAACCGACTTGCAGGTGTCGTCCTGTAAAACCCTGCGTGAAGTGCATGACTACCTGGCGGAGCACCGTCCAATGACCGGTCCGTGGCGCCGCATACGCCTGGTGGTGCACGGCAACGCCTGGACGGGCATGCGCGTGGCCGTGGATGGGCCTATGCGCGATCGCACCGATGCCGGGGTGTTGCAAGAGGCCATGGCGGAAGGATTGTTCCCGGCACTGCCGGAAGGCCATGTGAACAGCGCCACGCAACTCATCGTCGACGGCTGCAACCTGGGTCACGACAAGGCATTGCTGGCCATGCTGAGCCGAGCTTTTGACGGCGCAAGTGTACATTCCGCGCGGTATTTCAATGTTTTCGAACGCACCGAAGTGGGTGTGAAACGCTACCTGGCCGATTACAGTTACGTGATTTTTCCCAACGGTACGTTTCCCGGCAACCCTGCGGTGGCCCGGGAGTTGGCCACCCGGTACCCTAACGATACGACGGACTGGCACGAAGCACTTCAACGTATCGAACCCCGTTTTTCGGGCGACAGCTACGTGCATTATTTCGTTGTGCCGGTGGAATGGATCGTGTTGTATGATGCGTCGGCAGCGCTTCCGAAACCTCAAACCGAGTCTGAAAAACAAACCTGGGTAGCGTCGCAGCCGGAGCTGATGACCTGCCTCGACACCATGGGACTCCTGCCTTCCCATTTTCAATGGACCATCAGGCAAACGACCTTCGAAGGACAGCCCGCGCTAACGGCCGACGGCCTTGCCAAGGTGTATTGCGTGATCCAGCCGTTGAAAGATGCAGACGGGCTTTTGAATCCGGCAGTAGAGGATGAGCGGTATTATTCAGTGGTTTGTGTTGGTAGCCACCATTGGTATTGATTGAATAAGTTTGTCGTCAATAGCACAACCGATTAAAATAGAAGTTATAGATTTAGCCATTGAAAAAGATGGAACAATAGAACTTTCGTTGTGCTTTCCCCAGTATTTTTCATATTGAATCGTATCGTTTTGAATAACTAAAAATACAACGGTTTTGTTGTCTTCTAAATATTTTTCAAACGGATAACTTTTGTCTTTTACATTTAGTTCTTTTGGAAATTTACCTTTTTCAGCAGTCGGAAAAATGAATTTAGTTGTTCCGTTTTCAATATTTCGTGCAGGAAATTTTTTATGATCGTTTATGTCTGCAAAGTTATAAACTACAAACCTTCCAACTTTACAAGAGTTTAAAGTGGTTAGTGTCAGCAGAGTTAATATAATAAAATTAAGTTGTTTAAATTTGTTCATTTTGTGATGTTTTTATTAAATATGCAGTCGAATAAAAACAGGGGACAAATGCCGTTTGCGCCCACTCCAATTTATATCTTTATCAGTTTGAATATTTTCCTGTAATTATTAGTCTGAGTATTTAATTTAACAAAATACAACCCAGCCGGAAATGGCGAAATATCAACGGCATGAACGTCATCGTTGAATTCATCACTGCGGAGCACCCGACCGAGGGAATCATATATTTCTATACGGCACATTCCGGCCAGTTTTCTTTTGATCGTAAATTTATCCATGACGGGCATCGGAAACAGTTGAATCCAAGCCTCTTCGGCGTGTAAATCTTCATTAGAAGAGATAATGCTGGGATCATAGAAACCAAAATCTACGCTGTTATTGCCGTTGGCATCATAATTAAAATAGCAATTGAACGGGTCGCCATCATTCAGCGGCTCTTCACTTATTCCAAGTGTCACAATGCCTGACATTATATCCGTGAACGGTTCGCCAAAGCCATTGTTGTCAAAATCAACGTCAATATTTGCATTAGGCTGGAATCCTTTGGTTGATACAAAATGTTCCAGGGGCTCCCCGGTCCCCCAATTGTTAACTTGCCATACAAAAACCACATAATTTCCCGGTTGTAAACCGGAAAATTTATAATACCCGTTCTCATCCGTTACTTGTACGCCCCCAAAGCCTTGCCAGTCTGGGATACCATCGCCGTCTGAATCGGACCAGATGACCAGAGATACACCTGGAATTCCCGGCTCTTCGGGTTCATTGATGCCATTTCGATTCAGATCATTCCATACCCTGTTGCCTATTGATACAACACCCGGAACTACAGGATTGGCGCATTCCTGATAACAAAATGACATATCATTGATAGCCAGAATCATTTCATCACCCATTGCTTTTCCTACATTCAGGAATGTAAGGGCATTATTGTTGAAGTGATAAATGGCATCCTCCGGAGATTCCGATTGATTCACATAAAAAGGTTTTGAATTGACAAAGCCAACTTTACCACCGTAAATACTATCATTGCATCCTACGGTTTCTTGTGCAACAGCAACTATGTTTTGTATACTTTGAACCCAAGGGTCATCAATTGCCTCATAACCGCCCTGGCCTGCACTTACTATAATTACAGGTAGTTTAGGGCTATTCAAGTCGGTTCTTATATCATTGACCAAATGATACAAATTACTTTCATATTCATTCAAAAAGTCATCGGATGCGCCATCATTCCAACCTTGAAACCAAGCAAACCCTGAAATTTCAAAATCTGTTGCATTCAGATCCGGGAAATGGCTTCCCAAGTTTTCGGTAACATGGCTCACCTTTAGGATCATGGCATTATAGTATTCACCGGTTGTGCCTCCTGCCGACGGCGGGCGAAAATCTACGGCTAAACTTTTGCCTCCCCAGGCAGTTTTTATGATTAAGATTGGGTCTTCATAGTATTTGTCCAACTGATGGGCAAAGGCCAACTCCGGGCCGATCAAATCCGCATAAGCCCCCTGGCCCACCGTTACATTTGACCTGATCGTGTCGCCATCCTGCTCATAATACAAGTAGGCATGGTCAAGGGATGTCCAATTATTGATACTTCCGATGTCTGACCACGTGCCATTTATATCATTTTGTACAACGTGGTGCAAGGTTCCCGAGGCGTTTTCAGGATGGTTGATGGCGCCGAATCCTTGCATATTCGATTGGCCGGCCAAAACAAATATCCTTACTTTTTTCCCGGTTTTTTCTTGTCTGGTCACAATCGGGACATAGCCAATTTCTAAGCCCGCCGGTGGTTGAATAATAGCCGCCGGATCAACAGTTGCTATCCTGCCGATGGAAGGCGGTGCCAGGTATTCGTCGGTATGGCTCCAGTTGGCATGGATGAGTTCGGCTCTCTGTTGGAGTTTGGTTCGAATATCCTCCGGAAGTTTGGCGTGAATGATGGCGGGTTGGTCCACAAAACGATACCAGTAATAGGTAACCGTGGTGCCGTCTCCAAGGTTCGCTTTAAATGGGCCGGCCACCGGCCCGGGACTGTTCCAGGGGCCATTGGGGTCTTGCCAATGACATTCCGGGTCTAAGGGTGTTAAATAGGTGGTTTCCGGTCGCGGCGATGTCGGGACAGGGGTGCTTAAAAAATTAGTAGAAGCGGGTACATTAGCCTTATCAACAGCGTGCCACAAGCTATCCGAATCGAGCCTGAAATATTCGGGCAACTTGAAGTTTTTTACATCATGCTCCACTATATTCAGGTCATATTCAAACCCCATAATGTTATTATTGAGTTGAACATTGTTGATATAGTTGAGATCAACCTCTTTTTTTATTCCATTTGGCCCATTTTCCTGGATTTCAGCTGCCATAAAACCTCCGTTATTGACAAATGAAACTCCGCGAATGCCTGCAGCATTAATACCCGGCGGCACTGCGGGGCCACCATTAAACCAAGCCTCCATGTCATTCCAAAGCGCATCCGGAGAATAGACTGATATTTGATTCAGAATCATTGATCTATCATCATTATTTGCCGGAAACTGCAAGCGACTTACTTTAGCATACCGGTTGCCATTGCCATCTTGGGCAATGATTGCCGGAGAGCCTGCGTGTTCAACACCAAAAGCGACGTTGGGATCGGAGGGGCTTGAATCAAGCATCAATCCCTCCAAGGCGGGGTTGAGCAATACAGGCTCGGTCCAAAAAGTAGGTAGAAAAAAGGTTGCCGGCCCTTTGAAATTGGTGGAATTCAAGAAAAGTGTCCAGCATTGATTGCCTGTTTCGACATCTGTTCCGTTCGTATTTGATATGGGTTCTGTTAAGGGCAAAGGAATATATCCATATCCGAGCATCTCACCATTTAAACCCTGCGCCATATTCAAGCCATCAGGCGCCCAAAGTAGTTTGTTGGATAACTGCGCTACACCGTATTTGCCTCCGGGCGTACTCCAATCACGCTGTCCATTTGGCAATATGTCGCTTTTCCCTGCGCCCGGACCATTGGCCCAAGCATAGAAATCATAGGACACCCCGCCCATAATAAACTTAGGGATTTTTGTGCCAAAACGCGTATCATGCCACCAGCCTAAGCCACCTTCGATAGTGGTATAAAACTGAGGTTGATTACTCAATTTTCGGGTCGTCAACCAGCTACTGCTCAAGCCGGTCTGGAAATCGTCAGGCCCGGGATACTGCTTAAATATAGGCCAGGCAGCACAATACATGGTATAGCCTGAGCCCAAGGTCGTATCAGCTACATTTTCCGTAGTTATCCAGGTGAACCCGGATTGTGTAGCCTCCACTATTTGAGCGTTAGCATGATTGGCGATACCGGCAATAATGCCTGATATGACAATTGCCCAATATGGGACTTGGAGCATTTGACGCTTGTATATGCCTTTGCAAAAAATGTTCATTGATATTTATATTTTTAGTAAAAAACGGGCATTCTGCCCTCTATTTATCGTGTATAAATTTCGGGTAACGCAGGCTGTGATTTACAATACCAAAAAAGCCTGTTATTTGAATGGTTTATCGCCAACGTGTTTACCCTGTACATAGACTGCCCAATTTTTTTCTTTGCCCCGATTTTACTCCAATAGCAGGCGATGGTGGGGCATTTGAAAAACGTCAGCCCAGCATTTGCACAAATGCCCAATAGAATTACAAATGTTGAGTTTACAACTGTCAGCCCCACTATTGCCAATACGATGTTGTGCGTTCGCTTTTATTCTTTTCATACCACTTCATCATTTCTTGTGTAACATTTTGTTCGCTTGTCGTGTCCGCAAGAATTTGTTTGTAAGTCATTTTTTTGATATTCATACAATATTGCATCATTATCCAACTTTCATAATATTCTCTTGGCACAATTGTACTGTCAGCAAAAGTTACTTGCCAATTACTTTTTTTGGTCGCAATAAGACGTGCAATATTTTTTGAAAGGTTTTTCTGGTCTGCGTCCTGTCGGGAAATATATTCTGCATAACCTTCCCATTTCCAATTTGGGATATTTGCAACAGGGTTTGACTTCCAAAACCCTAATTTGTCGAACTGTAAACAATGTGTCATTTCGTGTGCCAAAAGCTGTGTCAAATTCCATTTATAGCTATTTAGTTCAACATTGTTGTCTTGATAATTTGTATTTCCTTGAAGAACAACTTTGTTATAGAAGCCCCACGCAAAGGCTTGTCCCCTTAAGGTTCGCATAAGTTTTGGATATTTTGATCTGTCATTCAGGCATATGTCAAGGTGTAGTTTTGGATTGTAAAATTCACTTGCTTTTAAAAGTTCGGTCGCTTGGTCAAGTTTAGTTAATAATGTAGGGTCAAGTGTTTTATTATGGAAAACGGTGTAATTGTTATGTGTCGTTTTGCTGGCGTAAGTCAAAATTGGATTCAGAATAATAATGAGCAAAAGTCCTCCAATAAGTACTACGGTAGCTGTCAGGCGAAGAGTCCATTTTTTAATTTGTCGTTTCATACGGAATGTCTGTTTAAAGTGACGTCCAACGTTCAAGGTTTGGCGATGCTTAGCATAAAAATTCAATAGAATTCCTGTTGTTAAACCTTGCACAAATGTTTCATAGAAGCACTTCATCTGCCATATTGCCAAACCGATGTTGTGCGTATGTACTTCTTAATCATCTTATTTGTTTCCGCAAGTCCTTTTTCAAATCTTCCGGCAAGTCGTCCCAATGCAACTCAAGCAAAGCTCCTTCTAAGGAGTAAAGATAGTAACAAACAGGAAAAGTCTCTCCCGGATTTTGCTCGCATATTTTTTTGTAAGCCTTTACAGGCGTTATGTCCGCTAAGTCTGCAAGTGAATAAATACCAATTTCATTCAGTCGTTTCAGAATGGTTGTACCGATGTTTTTTGCTCCTTTCAAACTGTTATTGGCGATGGTTTTCATAGTTTTATTCTTGTGGGGGTGAATATTTCACTATGTCAATACCAATACCATTTGGGTCTTCAATGGCAAAATGTCTGTCACCCCAAGGTTCATCTCGTAGATCAACTTTAATTTGAACGCCTTTATTTTTAAGGTCGTTGTAAATGGTGTCAACATCATCCACTTCAATGGTAAGATACATTCCCTGTCCATTAAATGGTTTGTGAAAAAAGGGTTGTTGCGTTGGATGATGCGGCAACAGAAAGCTTAATTCAGCTTGTCGGTTTGGAGTGTGCATCAAAAGGTAAAATTCGTTTTCAAATGTTACCCCAAATCCTAATTTGTCTGTATAGAAAGTTTTGCTTTCTACCAACTTTGCTGTGAGAATACCTGCGTTGAGCTTCATATTTTATCCGATTTTATGTAAAAGATGATGCAAAAATACCAGCGGTTTGAACGCTGAAATTGTAAAAAACGGACATTTTATCTTCCGAAAGCTTTGCTCGGTGTTACACCATAAAAATTTTTGAACTCCTTTATGAAATGGGCTTGGTCATAGTAGCCAAGGTCAAAGAATATTTTGTTTTGCCTGAGGCTTTGTGTCGAAGGCTTAGCGTTCAGAATGTTTTGGAAACGTACTACCTGACTGAATGTTTTTGCGGTATCCCCAACATAATACTCAAAATACCGTCTTAGTTGGTTGTACAGGTCGGTAAAGTCGTCTTATATTGAACTCATTTTGCACTGTTTAGGTCTTTTTAGTATTACGTACAACGTGGGTGGCTAAGCAGTGCGACCGCTTAGTGAGCATTGAGTCGAGTAGGCGCGGGAGCCGCTCCCCGAGCGACTCCCCCCTCAAAGAACTGGACGTGAGACTTTCACCTCATCCGGCTCCGGCACTCCGAAACGCCGGCCCGGTTTCCACTTGGGCGACGCAGCGGTGCAAAACGAGGTCGAATCTAATCCGTTAGTTCAGTGTAATCTTCCTGACGGAATGTTCGACAGTATGTTGAGCGACTTTCACGTCGCACCGACCATGCATTGTTCGCTGTTGCCTTTTATTTATTCTTTCTTGTCATATCTGTAACTATTTCTCCGTCGTATTTCCAAATTCCATTTGCTCCCCCAAACCAAATATTATCCTCTAAATCACTAAAGATGAAAAGGACTTCAGAAAATGTCTGTCCGTTGTAGTTGAATTCAGAAAACTTTTGACCATCAAAAAGGCATAAGTTACCCAAGTCAGCACCAAGCCAAAGATTACCATTTTTATCTTCAAAAATTGCTCGTATTCGCTTATTGCATAAGCCGTCCTCAACAGAATAGGTTTTGAATGATTTTCCATCATAAACGGTTAATCCGCTATTTCTATTCCCGTTAAAGCCCATCCATATCTTTCCAGATTTGTCGCAGTAGATAGTTCGTACCTGGCTATCACTTAATCCATCCTTTATCAAATATTGTGTAAATACTTCACCATCAAATTGATTAACTCCTCCGTGAGTCATTGATGCAAACCACATATTTCCTTTGTTATCTTTTCTTATAAAAGGAATCCAATTATGGTACAAACTATCTTCTTGTTTTTGTCCGATTTCGGTTAAATATGATTTGAAGATTTTCCCATCATAGCAATAAGTTCCAGCCCCTCCAGTTCCAATCCATAAATTGTTGTTGTTATCGGTTGCTAAAGCATAAGCAGCATTGGGACTTAGAGTGGGGTACACCGTACTAATCCAACCTGTTGTGGTGTCTTGGTATGGTAGAGGTATATGTTCAAATTGTTGTCTGTTGTATTTCACTAAACCGTATTGAGTTCCAAACCATATATTATTTTTATGGTCAGAAACAATTGAAAAGACTTGATTACTACTCAATCCGTCCTTCATAGTATAATTCTTAAATGTTTTTCCGTCAAATTGGTAAATACCACTACCGTTACTTGTGAACCAAATAGTTCCGTCTTTGTCCATAAGACCGCTTGAAAATCCATTTTCTGGAACAGGTATTTTATTTGGTTCTATAACTTCCTGTTTCATGAGTAACTTCTTTTTGTCTTTTACCTGTCCTTTGCAAGAAAGTAGCACTATGGACAAAACCAGTAAGGTGATATTTCTAATGAATAACGTCATTTGATTTTCTATTTTTTCTTGGTTACAGCGAACTTGGGCATGGATGTTGTGCCGTCGTGCTCTGGCTTTGCGGGTTGGCTGTTCGGCGGCATGAACTGCAAGCCGTTGTTGTGTGCATTTATTTCATTTCAAGTATTTGTTTTAGGGAAAATCTTTCCAAGTGATTTGGGATAAACAGATTGATATCAAAGGACCTTTGGTTGTATAAAACACTTACTCTGTAGATTCCCTTTCTTATTTTCCTGTTAATTTGTTCATCATAGTAGCAATGAGTTTGAAAAACAATATAATTACCTAAATCATATAACGTAAAGCGCAAAGGCATTCCATTATCATTTTTTAATCCATTCAGGTAAATACCTGCTAAATCGTAATTAATATCGGTTGAGGGGAATGAATCAATTGCAGTACTATTTTCAAACAAGATGCATAACCCGTGCTCATTATCATATTTAAAATCAAACTCGATTATAAAGTAGTAATGATTCGATTCTATATGCATAGGAATCTCTATTTCTCTTATTCCTAATACATTGCATAATTCCGATAAATCGCTCACTATGTCATTTTTTTCAATTTCATTATTATATACTGGGGATAGCACTTTATTGTAATAATCATAAATTGAATCAACAATATTTTTTTGATTTTTAATTATAAACTCTATTGATTCAACTTGTTTTGCAGACGGATTCAAAGCATTCACGTCTGTTTTAATTCTGACTTCAATTCGTCCATTATCATTTAACCATTCACGAAAAAACGCACGGTAATTAATTTTTTCGAATGTTGAAAAAATCACTTGTTTAGAAGGCTTGAAAAGCCAATAATTAGCACATTGTTCGTACTTGATAAACTCCATAATTTATTTATTTATTTGCACATAAAGGCTGTGATATGGAGCGGACGCAGCGATAGTAAGTCTGATCTCATATCACTTGTTACCTCTCGATATTTTTCTAAGTATATTGTTAATCCAATTATCATCAATCTTAATTCCAATCTTCTCTTCAATAAGTTCACTTTTGATGAATGGCGGAATTCCACTTGGTCGTTTGTATTGATTTTGAAATTCCTCCTCTTTTGCAATCATATCCAAATACTTTTTATGTAATGTTAAAAGTTTATCTAGCATTGAGGGCCCATCATTCCCGTCATATGTTTTAGCTTTTATTGACCAATCTAAAGGTATATCTCTTTTCAATAATTCATCGATCAATTCATAATTTTGCTTAGCGTAATAATCGGGTCTATCTATCAGGTAGTTTTGCAGCGGATATATACCATTATCCATTCTATTTATGTTCAATTTTAGTTTTTTCACTAGGTATTCAATTGTATCTGCTTTTTTTGCTCCTCTTAAGAGATTATCAGTCTCGCATCCTTTCTGGAGTAGATAATTTAATTTTAATCTATCATCCACATAGTTGTATGCTATTCCCTTAAATCCATCATTTGTAGAAGTGGTTTGTTCATAGTAGTCAAATACTTCTTTAAACCGTTGGAAGCCAAGTTTAGGTTTATCAGGAGTATAAAACATATGCGATTGCATTACTTTTATCGAAGAATTATAATCTGTCGAAAATTCAAAATCCAGATCAATTTCTACTTTATCATCCCCTTCCGGGAACCCAAGTGAATTTAGAAATTTGCTAAAAGAATTGCAGGATGTTCTTGAAATGCCATCACCTCCTGAAAAGTTTGCTATGTAGATTTGCCCATATTCCTCACTTGAAAGATTGAAAAAATAAATTCCTCTTTCTCCTTCAGCGAAAACTAAGATATTCTTAGGATCCAAATTGTGTTCATGAAAACTTTCTTCATCGATGTCATGAAGAGTATATGTCATAGGGTAAAGTTTCTGAATGATTACATCACCAATACTAAAGAATCGTTCTACTTCCCAAATCTCTGTTTTGTTATCTGGACCTAAATTTGGCCAATTCGGATAGGTTATTGCTCCATTATATTGGAGTAAGAATTCAACATAATCATTTGGAAAGTTCTTATCCAAAATAGCTTCTGCTTTGGCAATTTCAGCTCGATTAGTATCAAATTCTTCTTTCTTTATCTTAATATTATTCATTTGTCGATTCTAATGAGAGGTAACTATTGCGTTATCGCACCTCAGGTGCCCATTCGTAGTTGCTTGAAATAGTCGCGTGACTTCTGCCTCACTCAGCACATGCGGTAATTTTTCCGGGCGTTTTGGACGGATGATATTTCTTACTTTTTCTTCCTGCTGAATCACCTCCGCATAAAACATCTTGATCGCACTTAAAATCTGGCTTTGGTGCGACTCGCTAATTCGCTTTTCCCGAATCAGCCCCACCACATAATCATCAATCTGTTTCCGCGTAAGTTGGCTCGGCTTGATTTCATCGTAATGCCGGATAAATTGCCCGAAGCAATTCTTGTAGGCTTTCACCGTCCGCCAACTATACCGCTTCAGTGTCAAACAACGGTGTTCCGCGCTCCAGCGGGCGCCGGAGCCAGTTCTGATCTTTTGGATCATGGCCGGGTCGTAAGGAATATCCACCCGAATTCGTTCCTGGTTTTCGTGCAGCATGGGGCTGACCGTAATGGTGATAACAGCCATAAAATAAAATTTTGTCGTATCCGCGTAGCAGGGCTACGGGTGAATTTTATTTCTGGCCGCCTTTGCCGACAAATCTATGGCTTGCTGGGTTATTGCCCAACAATTTGCCGGTTTTTTTATGCTACCACCGAGCACCGGCTTTGCTTAAATCCCGGAATCTTCCCTATCCCCTTTCTTTCTCCCCCGCCTGTCATCCTGGAAGGAACCGTCCAATCTACGTCGGGGTATTCGTATGGCGCTACACTCGTAGATTGGACGGTTGCCGTCCGCCACAAAGTTTTAATGGTTCCTTCCAAGATGACAAGTGGCGGGAGAGAAAGAAAGAGGGTAGGGGCGGTTCGCGGGTTGTGCGTAGCAGCGTATCGCCCACCACAACGCTGGATATTTTTAATTCAACACATAGGCACATAGAACACATAGACTTTAAACCTTTGAAAATCAAAAAAATATGTGCCCTATGTGCCTATGTGTTTAAAAACATGCCCCCTTTCCCCAATTTGCTAATTTTGAGCAAAACGGAAATTTTGTTTAATACAACATTCGTTTGCCTTAAACATCCTTAAACAAAACCTGTTAGTAGGACAGTTTTAAAACCGAAATTAACAAACCAGTCCTACTTTTATGAGAACATTACTTTCCCTTTTTTCCGCCCTTCTGCTGCTTGCCGCTTCGGCAACCGCGCAAACGGCCCGGGTACAAATCATCCACAATGCGCCCGATCCGGCCGTAGACATCTACGTGAACGGCCTGAAAGCGCTCGATGATTTCGCCTTTCGTTCGGCTACGCCGTTCCTCGATCTGCCCGCCGGTATCGGCCTCACGGTGGCCGTGGCCCCTGCGAGCAGCACCTCGGTCATGGACGCGATTGCAACCTTTCCGGTGACCTTCGAAACGGGCAAAACCTACGCCATCACGGCTTCCGGTATCGTGGGCAACATGGCTACGCCGTTCACCCTCATCGCCGACGCCGATGCGCGGGAAACAGCCGCCAACCCGGCCAAAGTCGATCTCAACGTGCTGCACGGTTCGCCCGACGCCCCGGCGGTGGATGTGGTGGTGCGCACCGGCGGCAAAATCGTATCCAATGCCGCTTACGGCGACTTCACGCCCTACCTGAGCGTAGACCCCGGCGTGTATTACCTCGACGTAAAACCGGCGGGCAGCAATGCCATCGTACAAACCTTTAAGGCCGACCTGAGCGGCCTGGCCGGCAACGCCCTGCGGGTATTTGCCAGCGGCCTGCTGACGGGTACCCCCGGATTCGGCCTTTTTGCCGCCCTGCCCAACGGCACGGTAGTGGAACTGCCTGCCACCCCGGTCGCCCGCGTACAAGTGATTCACAACAGCCCCAACCCCACGGTAGACGTGTGGGCCAACGACGACTTACTGATCGACAACTTCGTGTACCGCACCGCCACACCGTTTATATTTGTGCCGGCCGGCGTCGACATCGACCTGGGTGTCGCCTTAGATACCAGCACCAGCGCGGCTTCGTCAGTTGCTACGTTTCCGGTGAACTTAGAGAATGGAAAAACATACATCGTAACCGCCGCCGGCTTTGTCGGCGACCCGGATTTTCCCTTCACCCTCGTGGTCAATCCAAACGGCCGCGAAATAGCCACAGACACCGGCAACGTAGATATTGCTATTATTCACGGCGCGCTCCAAGCGCCACAAAGCGTGGACGTGGATGCCTTATTTGTAGGAAACAACGTGATTACCAACCTGAACAACGGTTCTTTCTCGCCATACCTGAGCCTGGCGCCGGACAAATATGATTTTGCCGTGCGCGAAGCCGGCACCCAAACTGTATCCGCAACGTTTCGCGCCGATTTAAGCGGGTTAAAAGGTGGCGCCGCGTATGTTTTTGTTGCCGACCTGCTCGGCGGCGATCCGTCTTTTGGTTTGTTTGCCGCCTTTCCGAACGGTACGGTGACGCAACTGCTCACCACACCCACGGCCCGGGTGCAGGTGATCCACAACTCCCCGGAACCCACCGTGGACGTGTATGCCGGCAATACCTTGTTGCTGAACAACTTCGCTTTCCGTACTGCCATTCCTTTTGTCGACCTGCCGGCAGACCGCGACATAGCATTGGGTATCGCCCTCGACAACAGCACTTCCTCCGCCGATGCCCTGGCCACTTTCACGGCGTCTTTTGAAGAAGGAAAAACCTACGGCGTCACGGCAAGCGGCGTAGTGGGCGACCCCGGCCGGCCGTTTACGCTCCTGGTGGACGCAGAAGCCCGCGAGGCGGCTGCCGACCCGGGTAACGTGGATTTCAACGTGCTGCACGGCGCCATCGACGCGCCGGCGGTTGACGTGGATGTAGTGGGTATCGGCAATATCATCGCCGACCTGGCCTACTCGGAACAGACCACTTACCTGAGTGTTGATCCCGATAATTATTTGCTTCAAGTCCGTCCCGCCGGTTCGCCGACGGTAGTAGGTACTTTCCAGGCCGACCTGAGCGGCCTGGCGGGTGGCGCGGCCCGAGTGTTTGCGAGCGGTTACCTGAACGGAACGCCCGGATTCGGCTTGTTTGCGGCCCTGCCCAACGGCACGGTGGTGGAATTCCCGGCCGTCGCTCCGCCGGCCACTGCTCGTTTGCAAGTGATCCACAACAGCGCCGCTCCTACCGTCGATATTTATGCCAACGACGATCTGTTAATCGACGATTTCGTGTACCGCACGGCTACCTCGTTTATCGACGTACCGGCCGAGGTGGCTATCAATATCGGTGTAGCGCTGGGCAACAGCCAGAGCGTGAATGATGTGTTGGCTACGTTCCCCGTCACTTTTGAGGAAGGCAAAACGTACGTCGTAACGGCCTCCGGTATCGTGGGCGACCCGACCACGCCGTTTACGCTGATCGTCGATGAAAACGGTCGCGAGACCGCTGCCATTCCCGGCCAGGTCGACATTGCCGTCATACACGGTTCTACCAATGCTCCCGCAGTGGATGTGGATGCCGTTTTTGTGGCCAACAACGTGGTGAGCGATCTCGCTTACGGAGCGTTCACCCCATATCTCGGTCTGGCGCCGGATAAATACGACTTAGCCATCCGCGCGGCGGGCGACCCGAACGTGGTGGCCTCTTTCCGTGCCGACCTCAGCGGACTCGCCGGTGGCGCCGCTTATGTATTTGCCAGCGGTGCGCTGGGCGGAACGCCGGCTTTCGGCCTGTTCGCAGCCCTGCCCAACGGCGAGGTGCTGCAACTGCCGCTCACGCCCACGGCCCGGGTACAGGTGCTGCACAATGCACCCAGCCCGACGGTGGACGTGTATGCCGGCAATACCTTGTTGTTGAATGATTTCGCTTTCCGTACGGCGACGCCGTATATCGATTTCCCGGCCGGCCGCGACGTGGCTTTCGGTATTGCGCCGGCCAACAGCACTTCCGCAACGGATGCCATCGCTACGTTCAATGCGTCGTTTGCTATTTCCGGTACCTACCTGGTAGCCGCCTCCGGTGTGGTGGGCAGCACGACCACGCCGTTTGCCCTCATCATCGACGGCAACGCCGCGGAAACGGCACAAGCCGGTGCGGTGCGCGTCAGCGTGCTGCATGGTGCGCCCGATGCCCCGGCGGTGGACGTGGTGGAACGCCTGAACGGTACCCTGGTGAACAACCTGGCTTATGGCGCTTTCACGCCCTACCTGACGCTCCCGGCCGAAGACGGCTATTACTTAGACGTTAAACCCGCCGGCGTGGATCAGATCGTTGCGACTTACCGCGCCGACCTGGCCGGCCTCCAGGGACTTGCCATCCGCGTATTTGCCAGCGGCTTTTTGGGCGGTACGCCCGGATTCGGCCTGTATGCCGCCCTGCCCAATGGCACGGTGGTGGCCCTGCCTGTCCAGCAGGTTGCAAGGGTACAGGTCATTCATAATTCGCCTGCCCCTGTGGTGGACGTATATGCCAACGGATTTTTGCTGCTGAATGATTTTGCGTTCCTGGATGCCACGCCGTTCGGTTATTTCCCGGCCGGCATACCGCTCGACCTGGCTGTAGCGCCGGCGAACAGTACTTCCGACGCCGATGCATTTTTCAACACCACGGTAACGCTCACCAACGGCGATACTTATGCTGTGGTGGCGAGCGGTTTAAATGGTAATGCCACGACGCCGTTTACGCTGATTGTCAATGATATGGCCCGCGAACGTCCGGTGGATATTGATAAAATCGAATTAGCCGTTTTGCACGGCGTACCGAATGCGCCGGCGGTCAACCTGGTGCCCCTGGGCGCCGGCACGCCGCTCGTGTCGAACCTGGCTTACGGGACCTTCCTGCCTTATCTGACGCTCGACCCAGCCGTATTGCTGCTCGACATGGTGCCGACGGCCAGTCCGAATACCGTGGTAGGCACCTGGGGCGCCGACCTGAGCGGTGTGCCCGGTCTGGTGGGTATCGTGATGGCCAGCGGCCTGCTGGGCAGCGACCCGGAAATCGACCTGGTACTGGTGCTGCCGAACGGTTTTGTGTTGCCGCTTCCGGCGTTTGCCCGCGGACAGGTGATTCACAACTCGCCCGGCGCTGCCGCCGCAGTGGTGGATGCTTATCTCGACGATGACCTCGTGCTCAACAACCTGGGTTTCCGCGAAGCAACGAACTTCGGCTTATTCCCGGCACGGGTACCTTTTGAACTGTCTATCGCGCCAGGCACCAGCACTTCCGTGGACGACGCCATTTACACGCTGCCGATCGACCGTTTGGAAACCGGCAAATCGTATGTCATCATGGCCGCAGGCGTAGTGGGTTCGCCGGCTACACCGTTTGAATTGTATGTCAATGAAAACGGCCGCAACCGCGCGGTAAATAGCACGGAAGTGGACCTGGCTTTGTTCCACGGTTCGCCCGACGCCCCGGCGGTGGATGTTAAACTCTCCACCGGCCCTGTGTTGTTCGACAACATTTCTTTTGGCGACTTCTCGAGCTACATTTCCGTGCCGCCGTCCGAATACATCGTGCAGGTAACTCCGGCCGACGACAACAATACGGTGATACAAAGTTACCGGGCCGACGTATCTACCCTGGGCGGACAGGCAGCCACCATTTTTGCTTCCGGGTTCTTTGGCGGCGGTCAGCCCGGCTTGGAAGTGTGGGTAGCCTTAGCCGACGGGAACACTTTCCCGCTGCCGGTATTTGTGAATACGAATGAACTGGCTGCCAAACTGGCTTCGCTGCAATTGTCGCCGAATCCGGCTATCGATAACGTGCTGGTTCGTTTCGAGATGAACGAAGCCGAGGCACTGCGGTACAATATCCGCGATCTGGCCGGGCGATTAGTTTTAGAAGGCGATTTTGGTTTGGTTTCCGAAGGGGAATTTGCGCAGCAGTTGAATCTCGCCGGCGTGCCGTCGGGGATGTATCAACTGGAAATCGTGTCCGACGCCGGCGTACGGGTTGAAAAATTCGTGGTGCAGGGGCGGTAATTGATTTGTGTTTCCGACAGGTTTTTTATTCACCACGGAGGCACGGAGACACGGAGTTTATGCTCCGGGTCGCCGTGTCTCCGTGGTGTTTTTTTTGATCCCATTTTTAAAAAAGCACTACTTTCACAACGGGATTGCGTGTATGGTAAGTAAAACCGTTTTTGTAAATAAATTAAAAACCTGTTACCCATGATTCGTTCGCTCATCAAACTCGGCCTGCTGCTGGTAGCGGGTATTTTAGTGTATAACTACTTTTTCGGCACTTCGCAGGAAAAAGCCCAGTCGAAAGAAGTATTTAAAAAAACCGGCGATGCCGTGGGCGCCGCCTGGAACCTGCTGAAATCGGAAAAGCAAAAATTTGACAGCGGCAAATACGACGGCGTACTCGACAAATTGGGCGATGCTTACAAAGCCGTGCGGGAGCGCGCAGAATATGTTGATGAAAAAGTGCTCAAACGGCTCGATGAACTGGAG
>CAUJEY010000013.1 GCA_963169325.1 Bacteroidota bacterium | reverse complement strand
TTTTCCGGCGCCAGGGAGGTGTATCGCAACGACCAGCCGCAGGAACTTATCCTGCGGGAAATCGACTTGCGGGAGCGGTTTGTGCCGATGTTTCAACAAGGCGTCGTACTGCCTGTCTCAAAAGGCAAACAATCGCTGCAATTTATGATCGGGCTGGAGTTGTAATATCGGGGATCACTGTCCAGCCGGGATCAGATAATTCACCGTTACCCGCGCGCTGTCGAGCCGCATTATCAGAAAACGATGCACCTGTTGTTGCCGGTCGGGCGGCAGTGGATTGTTACAACGGATCATCACGTTAACGGCGCTGTCTGCGGCGCCGTTGGGCAGTCGCATTGGCACGATGCCGAAGCCCGCGATATTGGTGTCGATGGCGCTGAGTTCACGCAGAATATGCGCTTCGCGGGCAGCTTGTCGCTGATAACCGTCGAGCGTTTTGCTTAACACCTCCACCGAATCTTGCCAGCGCAGCAATTGGTTTTCGGCCTCGGTGCGGTTAACCCGTTCTTTTTCCACGAGGTATTCCCGGGCCGAGCGAAATATGATCCGGGTGTCTTCTAATTTATAATATGCGGTATGTTGCTGTATTAACCGTTGGGTAGACGTGTCGGGCATACCGAGGGAAAATATTTCAATCGTCCGATCCTTGTACGACACCTTGGTTTTCAACACCGGGATTTGCAGCGTTTCCACCTCCCGTTCCAAAAACTGCTTGACCGAATTTTCAAAATTGTTCTTGCCGATCAACGAATAGGCCAGCCATAAACTGGGTACGATAGTGAACAGAATGACGGTCGTTATGATCAGGGTAACCCGCTGTCGCACCGCTTCATCGGGGTAATGTTTTCGCCGGATGCGGAGCGCCAGACGCGTGACCAACATAGTGGCAAACGCGATCATAACCGAGTTGATAATGAATAAATAAAGCGAACCTGCAAAAATATACCATTCCATAAAATGACCGGCCAAAAGCCGGCTCAAGCCGAAGCCGGCGGTACACAGGGGCGGCATCAGCGCGGTGGCGATGGCTACCCCCGGGAGGATGTTGCCGCCCCGGTCTTTCCTGCTGTAAGCCACGATGCCGGCAACACCGCCAAAAAAAGCGATTAGCACATCATAAATCGTGGGATAGGTTCGGGCCAGAATTTCTTCGGTGGGGTCTTCCATAGGCGAGACACTAAAATAGAGGAGCGATGTGGCCAAACTGATACCCACGAACAGGATAAAATTACGTCCCGCCGTTTTCAACAGATCAAAATCAAAGGTAGACAAAGCGAACCCCGCGCCAATAATTGGACCCATCAGCGGCGATATCAGCATAGCGCCGATAATGACGGCCGTGGAATTCATGTTCAGCCCCACCGAGGCAATAGTAATCGCGGTGATAAGCGCCCACAAATTGATTCCCTTAAATTCAGAACCCTGACGGAGTTCCTCAAGAATGGTGGCTTCTCCTTCCGGGTCGGTCCGAAGATTGAAATAGGTAACGAGATAACGTTTCATTTTGCCTGATTTAAATGTACCACCCGCTGCGGGAACGGAATTTCCACCCCCTGCTCCCGGAAAGCCCGCCAGATGCCGATCCGGATATCACTTTTGGTGTTTTCCACGCGAAAAACATCCTCCGTCCAGAACAACACTTCGAAGTCGATAGACGAATCGCTGAACTGGGTCAGGCGGACAAATGGCTCACGATCCGCTGAGACCATGGGGTGTTCCCGGGCCACGGTTTTCATAATCGACATTACTTTTTCTACGTCGGAACCATAAGAAACGCCGAGACTCACGTCGAAACGGGATAACTCGCTGTGGTGGGTCCAGTTGATCAGTTTCCCGCCGGTAAGGATGGAATTGGGCAGGATGATATATTTGTCGTCGCGGGTGCGTACCACCGAGGTGCGCAGGTTGATGGTCAATACCCGGGCTACCAGGCCTTCCACTTCAACCACGTCATTTACCTCCACACTACCGTCGATCAGGAGGATAATGCCCGAAACAAAGTCGTTGAACAGGTTTTGCAAACCCAACCCGATCCCCACTAACAGCGCCGCCGAACCGGCAATCAATACCGTAAAACTCACGCCGACACTTTCCAGCCCAACGGTAATCATCACCACCAGCAGGAAGTAGCGGATGATCTGGAAAATAGCATACTTACGCCCTGCATCGAGGCGGCCGGAGCGGTAAACGGCTTTTTTAACCACAAACAACACCAGCCAGGTCGCCGCCAGCAACATGCCCAGAAATACCAGGTGGTACACCGAAATACGGTAATTGCCAAATTGAAACAGGGTGTAATTGAGAAATTCTTCCATCTTGAAGGTGCAGGATTTGGTCGGCGCAAAGTAAACCTGTTTTATCCGGCATTGAAAAGGCGGAAGGGAATAAAACCAAGTGGGCGCCAAAAACAAAAGCCGGCAGTTTCGTGCCGGCTTTGCCCATACTTCAAAATTGGTGGATTACTTAAACGCGAAGGCAAGACCAATTATAGGTCGAAATTTAGATACGAAATTTGCACGGCTTGTGCCGTTGAAGCACAAAGCTAATTCACTTAGCGCGAAAAACCATGCCATAAAAAACATTTTTGGCGATTAGCCGGCTTTTGCCGTCTGGACGACCAAATCGCGCGCCCAACGCCCCGTCAGGCATCCGAAACCTGCCAGCAAACCGCCTAATAAACCGGTAACTTGCAATAATTGTGCCGTTGAAAGGCCCATAAACAACGATCCAATCCGCCCGGACAGGATTCCTTCATTGCCCATATCCAGCCACAAGGCCTGAAGCAACCACAATAAAAATCCGCCGATAAAACCGGCAGCCAGGCTTTTCACCGGCATCTGCGGAAATAACCAGCCCGCCACCGCGCCGATGGGCGCAACAGCCCACCACGGCAACCCGAAACGGCAAAGCTGGCCGACGGCCAATATGAATAGGATAGTAAGCAGCGATTGTTTCATTGCGCGGAGAAGGTTTGTTGTGTTAATTTACGAGCGGGTGGCATGGCGTCGGGGCTGGAGAGCAATAGTAGTTCATTATAAGCGCCCGCGGCCCAGGTATCTACCATGTTATCATAGTACCGACTGCCGGGGTTGCCCGACTGTCCACCCGGGTATACGCCGACGGCACGTACCGGATTGGACAATTCCACGATCATACGCCAGGAAGGGCCGTGGGTTTTGCTGATCGCGTTGGGTGCGTTCCGATTGCCGCCGACCAGCACATCCGTCCGGCTGAAAGCGTCAATTAGGGCCAAATGCCGGATGGCAAACCCTTTGGCGTGGGCCCAGTCCGTTTTCTCCTTCGGATTTTGACGAAAATGCGTGACCATCGCCTGAAAGGATTCCTGCACCACGTTGCGGGCCGTTTCCCGCGCCGGTGTAGCCGTACGGTCGAAAAAGACATTCCCGGGATCGTTTTTCATCAGGTCGATCAGACGCCAGGAATCGGGCAGCAGGATGTCTTTTTTAACCTCCCGCAACGTATACATTTCATCCCAGGTGTACCGGTACAACGAATCGAACCACACTTCAAACAAGGTGGGCGCCAGCAGGCCGGGTTCGTAGCTGCCGTTCCAGGCGGCTAACTGAGCGGCCATTTCCGTGCCTTCAGCATCGAGTTTGGAGCGGTCGAGCAGGGATATCATCGCCGGAAGGGCGTCGCCGGAGCGGATGCTGAAATTATCTAACTGTATGGTTTTCATACTGTCTACCGTGACATCGCTCATGGCAGACAATCGATCATAAATCCGCCGGCCCCGGTAATCATCAAAATCAGGACTGCAATAATAATACGGGTAACTCGGCGGCGTGGAGTGTTGATTGGCGGAAAAGACGAATCCCCGGGAGGGGTTTTTCATCGATGGTACCTGATCCTGCGGGATAAACCCGAGCCAGCCGTTGGCGCTTTGGCTGCCGTCCTGGATAAAACGGCCCTGATCTTTTTTCCGGATCGGAAATTTGCCCTGCACCTGAATGGCAATATCGCCGGTGCGGGAGGCAAACACGAAATTCTGCGCCGGGCAGTCAAAATTAGCCATGCCCTTTTGATAGTCGGCATAAGATTTCCCCGCATTTAAAGCAAGAAACAGATCGAACGCATTCCGCTCCGGCATATCATGCGAGATCCAGCGCAGGGCACAATTCCGCAGGGCGTGGTCGGCCAGATGGTCGTACACCACGGGGCCCCACACGGTGTAACGTACCGAATCGCGCAGAGCGGGTTTGCCTTTGATGCCGATTTCTTCTACCCGCCACTCCACCGGTTGCGTTTTTCCGTCGAGCAAATAAGCCGAATGCGCCGAATCGGCCCAGGCAATTTTATACCAGTCGGAAACATCTTGCCCGACATTGGTCATGCCCCAGGCGATATTTTCATTAAAGCCGATGATAATACCCGGAACGCCGGGCAGAGCGACCCCATAACTATTATGTTCGGGCAGATGAATCTGCACTTGAAACCAGATGGAAGGCAGGGACAGGGACAGGTGCGGGTCGTTGGCCAGCAGCGGGTGCCCGGAGCGGGTTTTGGCGCCGGCGACGGCCCAGTTGTTACTGCCGTCCAAATCCCGGTCGGCGCTGAGCGTTGGATCCACCTCAGAAACACCGGATAGATCGGCGTTGGCAGGTTTTGTGGAAGCCGGGATGTCCGCTCGGATGTTTTTCCACTGGCCGGTATCCGGGATGATCGGCTGTTGGCCGGGCATCCATTCGGGGTACAGCATGTCGAAGGTTTCCAGGCCGAATTGTTCCAGGGCAATGGTGGAAGCCAGGTCTTCATCGCGTGAGCACAGTGTTTCAACCATACTTTCATACACCAGCGCGGTTTTCAGCGGCGTCCAGGCTTCTGGTTTATAGCCGAGCAGTTTGAATTCCAGCGGGTATTCGGCCGGGGTCATTTGTTCCATCCAGGCATTTACCCCGGCGGAATAAGCTTCCAGCAAGCGGATGCTTTCCGGCGATTTTTGCCAGCCCTTCAGTGCGTTTTCGGCAGCGAAGCCGGTGCCGCGCCTGCGGGAAAGCCGGTCGATCGGCAAAGTACGTTCGCCCAGTATTTCCGAAAGCCGTCCCGATGTTTTACGGGTCATCAGGTCCATCTGCCACAGGCGGTGTTGCGCCAGCAGATAGCCCTGTACCCTGACGGCGTCTTCGATGTTGCCAGCAAAAATATGCGGCACGAGCTGGTCATCGTAAGCCACCTGAACCGGACCGGTGAGCCCCGGTAATTTTACCGCCTGCGGCAAACGGGAAGCGGCGTCCGCCGGCTCGGCATTGCGCCAAAATCCACTGAAGGGGTTGAAAAACGCGCCCAGGGCGGGCAGGGGTTTGTCGCCGACCTGTTGTGGCGACTGCAACAGCCAGACCAGCAGGCCCGTGAAGGCAAAAGCGAAGAAAAAACGAATGAAACGCATGGGGCGAAGGTAAGGATACGGCGAGCGCATTTCAAATGGTCGCCGGCGAATAGTCATTCATGGGTTTTAGACTATTTTCAGCGATTGCTTCCCCTTAACAAAACCAATCTTTTGCTTGCACTTCTCCGCCTTTTACAGTCATTATTCTGCAAAAACCTGCTTCCGCAAAAATACTTTAAAAAATTGTTCAAAAATTTCCGGGTAAAATTTGTCGGAACTCCGAAACTTGCCTTAAACTTGCACCAAGTAGTTTTTGTGTTTATTTGTTTGGGTTAGAGTCCCTCGTCGTACCGGCGAGGGATTTCTATTTTAGGGTTGATTTGTTGATTTGTACACTTCGCAAACAAATCAACAAATCAACGAATAAACAAATCAACAAAAAAAAGCCGCGCGGCGGAAACCTGTTTTTGCCGATCCGGCATATAAACAAGTCGCTACCACGCGGCATAAAGGAAGATTGTGCCCATCGGGCTCTCACAAGGAGGATTAGTTTTTTCTAAACGACGGTAAGGCCGGTTCAGTATCGGCATACACCCTCTTAACCTTCTAAACCCTTATAACCGTCCCATTGCACCGGCCAAAGCGGTAAAAACAAAGGGGAAGGATACCCAAACCCATTCAGGTTTCCAGATTAACAGGGCAACGGCCCCTACCAAGCTAACGATAAACACGATCCAGTCGCGACCGCGGTTTTCAACGTATTCTTCATTTTTCATAAACGATACATTTTTATTGGCGGCAAAGGTAAAAACGTTTTTTAGATGACAAGCGCCGGAATTCACGTTTCTTTGCAGCGTCCAAATTTAACCGATTAACCGCTCACCATATTTTTCCTGTACATGATCCAGGTTTTCGTCACCGGAGGCACCTTCGACAAGGAATACAATTACATCACCGGCGAATTGTACTTTCAGGACACCCATCTTAAAGAAATGTTTGAACGCGGCCGCTGCGAAGTAGACATCGATATCAGAACCCTGATGATGATCGATTCCCTGGAAATGCGCGAAGAAGACCTCTCCATCGTCGTACACAACTGCCGCAAATCGCCACATCACCACATCCTCATCACACATGGCACCGACCGGATGGTCGACACGGCCCGCATTTTGGCCGAATCCGGCATTGAAGGCAAAACCATCGTACTCACCGGGGCCATGATTCCCTACGCCTTCGGCACCTCCTCCGACGGCTTTTTCAACCTGGGCAGCGCCCTCGCCTTTGTACAGGTGTTGCCGCCCGGCGTGTACGTCGTGATGAACGGCCGTTATTTCAACTGGAACAACGTGCGTAAAAACCGGCAAACCGGAACGTTTGAAGAACTTGAAGTTTGAAGTTCAAAGTTTGAAGTTCAAAGTTTGAAGTTCGAAGCCCCTCGCGATCTTTAAACTTCGAACTTCAAACTTCAAACTTCAATTCCCAAACTCAATTTTTCCGCCAAAGATGAGCAGGTAAATAATGGCTGCCAAAACGGGCGTAATCACACTGATGCCCATAATCCAGAAATACTGCCGCGGCACTTTGGACCGGTCAATGGCCTCTGAAATCACCGCTATTACCAGCACGGCAAATACGATGGCTGTAAGGATGAGCGTTAAAAGCGTGGCTACGTAATCATTTATCAGCCATAGCGCCAACCACACCGCCAATTCCAGTAAAAAAATTTCCAGGAGAGACGGCCTGAAGGAAAAAAATTGTCTTTTCATGTTATACTGAGTTTGAAGTTTAAAGTTCGAAGTTTGAAGCCCCTCGCAAACTCCGAACTTCGAACTTTAAACTTCAAACTTTAAACTCCTCTTTTTTGAACGCACAAATGTCCGCAAAGACTATGGAATTCCGCTTCATCTTATTTTTTATGATTGGCAGTACTGTGGCCAATTTTAATCTGCTCAGCGCTCAACAGGTGGCCCCGCCTTCCAACGACAAAGAATTTGAACGCCAATACCAGGAACGAATCACGAAAGATCGACTGAGCGGCATTTATATCCCGAAAAATTTAGACGATGCCCTGGCCCAGCTGGACAAGCTGACTTCTCCGGAATCGAGGCTCAAGTTCAAATCCATCCCGGAAGACAGTGTTTGCCGCGTCATGCACAACCGCCTGGGCCAGTGGATGATCGTCAACTGGAGTTTTTACGAAGGGTCGCGGCTGTCGCATTATTTGCGCAGTGCGGGGATTACTTACCCCGACGACATGGCCGACTTCCTCATCCTTGCCTTTCACCATCGGCTGCACGACAAACCGGTTGTTATCAAAGACCTGGCGATTTATTTTCGGGAAAAACGCAAAGCAGCATGGCGGGAAGAAGTGCAGGAAGGCGAAGTGCTGAAAGTGGAAACCCGGCAGCGCCCGAAACCCGACAGCGCCGAATCCAAACCCGCAACCCCGGCGCCTCAACAGCCGGCCAAAGCCGCTCCAGCGGATAAATTGACACCCAAAGGCGGCGAAGAAAAACAATAACTTCCCTTTGCTTTCAAAATCCCATTACTTTTGCCCCCGATTATGGCAAAAAAACTACTGATCGTCGAGTCTCCGGCGAAAGCGAAAACCATCGAAAAGTTCTTAGGCGGCGATTTTTCTGTAAAATCCTCCTACGGCCACATCCGCGACCTCGAAAAAGGCAACGACCTCGGGGTGGATGTCAACAACAGCTACAAACCCAATTATGTCATTCCGCCGGACAAGCACCGCACGGTAAAAGAATTGCGGGAAGCCGCCTCCAAAGTGGAGGAAGTGTGGCTCGCGACGGACGAAGACCGCGAAGGAGAAGCCATTTCCTGGCACCTTTGCGAAGTGCTCGGCCTGGATGCACGCAACGCCAAACGTATTGTATTCCACGAGATTACAAAGCCGGCTATTCAAAAAGCGGTGCAAAACCCGCGTACGGTGGACATCAACCTCGTGAACGCACAGCAAGCCCGCCGCGTGCTCGACCGGCTGGTCGGGTGGGAGTTGTCGGGTTTGTTATGGAAAAAAATAAAAGGCCAACTCTCCGCCGGCCGCGTACAATCGGTAGCCGTAAAACTGATTGTCGAGCGCGAACGGGACATACAAAACTTCAAAATCACGCCTTATTTCCGGATTACCGCTGATTTCCTGGCGGCCAATTCCCAGGGAAAGGTGGTGACCTTCCGCGCCGAATGCCCCGAACGTTTTGAAAATGCCGGCGGCGCCGAAGCGTTTTTACAAAAATGTATCGGAGCGAATTTCTCTGTCGGCAACGTAGACGTACGGCCGACCCGCCGGAAACCGGCCCCGCCGTTTACGACCTCCACCCTGCAACAGGAGGCCAGCCGCAAACTGGGTTATTCCGTAAACCGAACCATGTCGCTCGCGCAAAGCCTTTATGAACAAGGTTTTATCACGTATATGCGTACCGACTCCACCAACATCAGCGAGACGGCCATCCAAACCATCGGCCAGGAGATCGTCAAACAATTCGGTCAGCGCTACCACCAGGAGCGCCGCTTTAAAACCAAAAACGACTCGGCACAAGAGGCCCACGAAGCCATTCGCCCCACTTACGCCGAAAACCCCACGGCAGGCGGAAACCGCGATGAGCAACGCCTCTACGACCTGATCTGGAAACGCACCATGGCCTGCCAAATGGCCGATGCCGAACTGGAAAAAACGACCGTCGATATCGCTATCAGCACCCAGCCTACGGCAAAATTAGTGGCAGAAGGCGAAGTCATGAAGTTCGACGGCTTCCTGAAAGTATACCTCGAAGGAACTGACGACGACGAGGAAGAAACCCAGGGTATGCTGCCTCCCCTGAAGGTCGGCCAGAAATTGGATATGGACAACCTGACCGCTACGGAACGCTACACCCGTCCGCCGGCGCGGTACACAGAGGCTGCATTGGTCAAAAAACTGGAAGAACTGGGCATCGGCCGGCCTTCCACTTATGCGCCCACCATTACCAAAATTATGGAAGCCAACCGCGGCTACGTGACCAAAGAAAGCCGGGAAGGCGAACAGCGTATATTCCAAATCCTGACGCTGAAAAACGCCCAAATCAGCAAAACGACCGGCAAAGAGGTCACCGGCACAACAAAAAATGTGCTCTACCCATCCGACATGGGGGTAATTGTCTGCGACTTTCTCGATAACTATTTTAAAAATATCATGGATTTCGGCTTCACCGCCGGCATCGAAAAACAATTCGACGATATTGCCGAAGGCAAAACGGACTGGGCGAAAATGATCGACCGGTTTTATAAACCCTTCCACCAGGATGTGGAAAAAACCCTCGCCGAAGCAGACCGCGCCAGTGGAGAACGGATTTTGGGCAAAGACCCCGAAACGGGCCGCACAGTACTGGTACGCATGAGCAGCCTGGGCAAACCCGTGGTACAAATCGGCACCGGCGAAGAACTGGAAAAAAAGGAAAAACCCAAATACGCCAACCTTCGGCCGGGTCAAACGCTGGAAACAGCCACACTGGAAGAGGCTTTGGCCAGTTTCGCCCTGCCCAAAACCCTGGGCGAATACGAAGGCGAAGAAGTGTCGGTAAATGCCGGACGCTACGGCCCTTACGTCAAACACGGTGCGCAATTCATCTCGTTGTCTAAAGGCGAAGATCCTTTTGATGTCACCCTGGATCGCGCCCTCGAGCTCATCAAAGCCAAGCAACAAGCAGATAAACCGCTCGGGCACTACGAAGGACAGCCCATCACCAAAGGCAAAGGCCGTTTCGGGCCGTTCCTCAAATGGGCCGACCTGTATGTCAACGTACCGGCGCGTTTTAACGTGGATACCATCAACGAAAAACAGGCTATCGAACTGATCGAAGCCAAGATCGAAAAAGAAGCGAACCGTTACATCCAGCACTGGCCCGAAGAGAAAATCAGCATTGAAAACGGCCGCTGGGGCGCCTTTATCCGTTTTGGCAAAGAATCTATCAATTTACCTAAAATAGATGGCGCCAAAATGACCAACGATCATGCGCGGACCCTTTCGTTAGCCGATGTAAAGGCAATTATTGAGAAAGAAATGCCGGGCATATTCGACGCGAAGAAGCCTGCCGCAAAAGGGACGAAAGCCCCTAAAAAGAAATAATCCGGCTGGGAACCGTAAACAAGGTTTGTAAACAAAAGGGGAGTCATTTTGCGTTTCGCGTAAAATGACTCCCCTTTTTTTACTCCCGCCGCAGCAACCGCGCCGCCAGTTTCCGCGCTTCCTGTCTCGGGCTTTTCCACCATTGCACGGACAGCGTGGGTACGGCGTCTACCCCGAGTTTGTTGAAGTAACGTTTTACTTTGGCCTCCCATTCGTAGGAGGGCGACGGCGTTTCTGCCAACACACCATCGTACAGCAGCAGGCTCCGGTGGTTACCGCTTTGCACGAGCAGCGGGGTCACCACCCCTTCCACGGGCACGTTGCGCCGCAATTGTCCCGGCTCAAAATAAGGTTGTAGCGCGTATTCCACTTCCTGCATAAAGAGGGTGGATTGATAGGTAGGATCGGGATAATTGAGCAACGCCTTCATGTGCCGGAGTTGCTCTTCGGCGGCCTCGCGGTCACCCCGCTGCACTGATTCGCCAAAGGTCACCAGGTGGGATAACACGCAGGTGCCGATGAAACTTTTATTCGCCGCCAATACAGTGTACAGCCCGGGGGGAATAGAGTGCGCAATATAAATTTTTTGCGTAGCGCGGGTAAGCACTACATGCAACTGATTGAATCCCACTTGAGTATTCCAAAAATGCAGGTGGCTCGTGAGGGTTCCCTGCGCATCGATCAGGCCATGCGTAATAGAAAGCAGCAGCACGTCGACGTGCTGGCCCTGGAGCTCGGCAAACTGGTACACGCCCAGGCCGTTCAGGTGCAGTTGCTGAATTTTTTCGTGTCCTGCGGTTTTGCGCTGGCGGATTTTCAGCAGATGACTTGCAATCAGGTCCCGTTGCTGGATGGTGGAGCAGGCGATGCCGACAACCGGGTAGGTTTTGGCCGGCGTCGGTTCTATTAGGTTCAGCCAGTCGATAATTTGCCGGGCTTCGGCTTCGTTGGTACCGGTCGATTCATCGTAGCGGCCCTCCACATTTTCCACCACCGTCACTTCGGCGGCCGAACGCCCCGAGGGCAGGCGCTGGAACGGCGTTCCAAAAGCCAGTTGGTTGAACCGTATCCATTCTTCGGGGCTGTCCTGGTGCTGATACTCCAGCGTGTAGGTAGTGGAGCCCAGAGTTTTACAAAATTCCAGCAGGTCGTCTTCAGCCGCGGGTGTCATGTCCTGTTTAGCATCGCCGAAAACAACGATGTTTTTGGCCATGTCGAACAGGTGGTAACATTCCTGCTTGGGGATATTATGCGCTTCATCCACCAGCACCAGGTCGAATAACATATTGGAGGCCTGCACCACATCGGAAGCCACCTGGGGCGTAACCAACAGCACGGGCAGGGTTTCGGTCAGCGCTTCGATGTGGTTTTGAAACAGTTCTTCGGCCCTGTGCGCTTTGGAAAGACTGCGGTTGTTTTTGCCGAACCAGGTTTTATACGCCGAAGGTTCGGCCGATTTCAGGGTACGCAGGGCTTTGTTTTTGCGCGTTTGCCATAGCGCACTGATTTGAAGCGGCAACAGGCGCGCAAGTTCGGCACTCGCGTCGTGGTAATTATTAATGGTCTCTTCATCCCACTGAAAACTGGGATTGTATTCGTTTTGCAACAAATGGTGCAGGTACCAGCTTTCAAAGGCCGACATCCAGTTGCGCGGTTTGATCTTGCACAAGGCCCGTACTACCTTTTGCTCCGGGGGCGATAGTTTCAGCCAATGCCGTTGCCAGATGTAGAAATCCTGGAAATCGCGCAAATAGAACTGCGTATCTTCCAAACGGGCAACCACGTCTTCCAGAAACTCCTGCCGTTTCGGAATGGTGAGCATTTCATGTTTGATCGTGTCGCGGTACAAACCGGCGGCATTGAACTCTTCCAGGAAAATATCCATGGCATATTCCAATTCCTTGATTTGTTCGCGAAAATCGAGTTCGGCATGAATACTTTTATTGTTCAGACGGCGCACATCTTCGCGCACGACGGCCGGTATGCGCCTGCGCCAGAGCCGCAACGCGGCATCGAAGTCTTTGGCTAACTCGGCAATTTTTTTAATGTTCCGGGTGTCGAAAAGCGGCGGAAAATCGAAGTCGAAATATTTCCGGAGACCGTAAGTGCGGAGCAGGGTTTCGAAGTCTTCGCCCAGTTTTTCTTTGGCGGCAGATATTTGTTTGTAGCGATCGGAAAAAACGCCGTAGAGTTTTTCCGTATTGGAGGCCGGTTTCTCAAAGTCCGGCCCGAACCGTTGAACGCCATCTTCAATGGTTTCGCGAATTCGTTTCGTTTGGCTGGCCAGTTCGAAGTAGTGCTGCTCGTAGTGATCGAGCAGGGCTTCAGCGTAGTCGTTGGTTTTGGTGATATAGCGGTGGTGGATGGCCGTAGCCTTCTCCAGCAGGCTCTTTACCTGCGTTTCCGTCCAGGTCAGGCCGTCTTCGGTGCTATGGTCTAAAAAAACGGCGTCGTGCAGTTTGTTCAGTGGGTGATGGAGCGTGGGGAAGCGGCGGAACAGGGGTTCGCTATCGTAGATCGCCGCCACGATACCGTCGTATTCATCTTTGTTAAACAAAAAATCGGCTGGGTTCAACTGGCTGAGCAGCAGGTCTTTGCCTTCCGACCGGTTGGAGCGTAAAAACTGGCCGACCGTTTCGGTAAAGCTCTTATCGCCAAACAAGGGTTCGTGCAGGGTATCCCAGGCGTTGTCGAGTTTGCGTTGTTCGCGCTGGGTTTTGTTCAGCACGCTTTTAAACAATTCTTCGTCGTAGGTTGCTTTGTTTTTATTTTCCGAAGCCATACGCAACATATCGGCCAGCATCAAATGATCGCCTTCGATATCGCGCAGGATAAAAGACACATCCCCAAAACCCTTTTCCAGCAGAAATTTCTGCGCCCTGCGAAGCGACTGGATACTCTTGGAAACAACCAGGCATTTTTTGCCATTGGACAGCGCATTGATCACAATGGCCGAGATCAGGTAGGTTTTGCCGGTACCCGAGGCGCCTTCCACGACCGTCAGCGCATTTTTTTGTACGGCCTGCAGGGTGTTGCGCTGTGAAGGATCGAGCGGCAACAGGGTAAAGGAATGGGGCCACTCCATTTCGCCCGGCAGGTCGGGCGCTACTATAGGCGCTTGCGTAGCCGTAGTGCGCGGCAGTGTTGGGAATATACCGGCTACGGCCGACCAGCGGAGGCCGCCGTCTCCGAACAGGTGCTCTTTACCTGCGACGTCGGGGCAGGGCTGCACGCTGAGCGGCAACCCGTCTTCCTGCAAGTGGAGGAGCAGCCGAACGCCATCCGCTATTTCGGCGAGCGTGCGGGCATCGAGCGACTTGTTTTCAGCCAATTGGCGGGCCCGTTTCGAAAAATCAGCCCCATGTAAAGTATCAATCAGGTGAAACAAGGGGTAATTCGGGATAATAAATTGCGTATCAGTTTTCTGTACCGACCAATGGTCGGGATGTTGCGCGTGCGGTTCCAGGTAAACCTGCCAGACGAAAAGTGGTGCGCAGAGTTCATATCCGCCCACTTTGGCGGTCAGCAAGGGGTAGCCGACACCGAGATTTTTAGTGCCGAATACTTTTTCGCGGTTCCGGGATTCGAAGTAAAAATGGTTAAACCAAAGGTTCGCCGGGTGATTGGCTTGCACCGGGAGGTCGAACGATTTGTTGTCCACCAGTTCGCGGACGCATTTTATGGCAAAATCCCCGGCATCCAGGGTAAATAAGTCGGCACAGTCCAGCGTTCCCGGTTTGGCTTGGAGCCAGGTCAGGGCGTCGCCACTGTACGAGGGCGCAGCGGGTACGGAACGTGGTGCGGTATAATCGGTGGAAATGGGTGTAGTAGCGGAGTCCGGCAAGTTGTTTTCCATGCTGTTCGGTGGCGTTGCGATTAATACAGGAAACGAAGGGGGATGTTCGTGTTAAGTGTGCAAATGAACGGAATTTGTGGGAGTTTGAAATAATATATCCGCGGGTTTCGGTCAAATTTGATGGTATGAACGACTTTGCTACTTTTAAATTTGACCACCGCTCAAAGAAATCTCTTTACACAAACTATAATTTTTCCAATACACCGTGTTATCTTTGCGGCGGCGCCGGGCGACCAGCTCCTGCAAAACTCCCCCAGGGCGGAAACGCAGCAAGGGTATGTGGTTGAGCGGTGTGTCTGGCGCTTTTTTTATTTATCGGGCCTGTCCATTACAATTCGGGGCGTAACAAAATTTTTCTCCGAAAGATTTTGTTACGCCCCGAATTGTAATGGGCAGATACGGTACCGGATGCATCTGCACTCATACCTTTACCCGGCAGTATTTAACAGCCTGTTAATCTTACCATTATGCAATTTTTTGTCGATACAGCCAACCTGGATCATATTAAAGAGGCTGCCGAACTCGGCATCCTCGACGGCGTTACCACCAACCCTTCCCTGATGGCCAAGGAAGGGATTTCAGGAGAAAAGAATATCCTGAAACACTATCGCGCCATCTGTGAAATCGTCGGCGAAGGCCGCGACGTAAGCGCAGAGGTTATTTCCACCGATTTTAAAGGAATCGTGGCCGAAGGCAAAAAACTTGCCGATCTCCACCCGAATATCGTGGTAAAAGTGCCGATGATTCGCGAGGGCGTAAAAGCCATCGCGTATTTTACGGAGTCTAATATCAAAACGAATTGTACCCTGGTATTTTCTGCCGGACAGGCTATTCTGGCTGCCAAAGCCGGCGCCACCTACCTGTCGCCGTTTATCGGCCGAATCGACGATATTGGCTGGCATGGCATGTCTTTGATCAAGGAAATTGTGGAAATTTACAACAACGCAGGTTATGAAACTGCGATTCTCGCGGCCAGTATCCGTAGCCCGCTGCATATTATTGAGGCGGCTAAGGCCGGCGCCGATGTGGTGACTTGCCCGCTCAGCGCTATTTTGGGCCTGTTTCATCACCCTCTGACGGATATCGGCCTGGAGAAATTTTTGGCCGACTACCGGAAAGTCAATCCGGAATAGTGCTGTGGTGCTGTATTCTCCCGCAGATTTCGCAGATCAACGCAGATTTTTATTTTGACAACCAATAGAATAATCTACGTTGATCTGCGAAATCTGCGGGAGAATATAGCACCACAACATAAAAAATCAAGCTACATCTTCTTTCTTTTCCTCCCCGGGCTTTTCTTCTTTTCTCCCAAAAACGTCATCTGTTTTTTCAGCGGCGTAATCTTTCGCTTTTTCCCAAAAGTCTTTGCCTTGGTCGGCTACTTCAGCGGCCTCTTCTTTTACCTCGCCAATTACTTCTCTTGCCTTATCGGAAAGGAAGCCGAGGGCGCCGCCTTCGTGGGCTGCAATTTTTTCCTTTGCCGCCTTTAATTCCGCTGCTTTTTCAGCAGCTTCTTCGCGGGCTTCGGCAGCCATCTTTTCGGCTTTTTCACTCCATTCGGCCATTTTTTCGCCTGCGGCCGCTTTGATTTCGTCAAATTTTTCCCCGGCGGCAACGCTCAGTTGTTCCATTTTGACGGCAGCTTCATCCTTCACTTTTTCAAGTTGCTCGCCGGCCTTTGCGGCCATTTCTTTCGCTGAATCCAGCAATTCCTGCATTTTATCTTTTTCTTCCATGATAATCAGGTTTTAATAAGTGAACCGGTTGTTGTTGAGATACAAAGATATGGCCGTTTTAACCCTAAGCCGCATATCAGATCATCGGTGAACATGATTTTTGTGTTAAACTAAGGCTTGTATCAGGATTTCTCTTCCCAAACCTGTGCGAGATGCACGATGGTTTCGGCCGCTTTTTCCATATCCTGTACCGACACCCATTCCTGTTTGGAGTGAAAAGCGTGTTCGCCGGCGAAAAGATTCGGACAGGGAAGGCCCATGAAGGACAGGCGCGAGCCGTCGGTACCGCCGCGAATGGAACTTTTGACCGGCTGTTCAAATCCCGCGCGTTGCAGGGCTTCAACGGCGTTGGCAACCACCTGCGGATACCGGCGGAGCACTTTGCCCATATTGCGGTATTGCTCCGTAATTTTCACCTCGGCCCGGGAATTAGGATAATTTTTCAACACCCCGTCTACGATTTTTTGCAAGGTGTTAGCATGGCGTTTAAGGCCGCCCTCCGTGAAATCGCGAAGGATAAGTTTGATGGTCGCTTTTTCCAGCCCGCCATCCACATGAACCGGGTGGATGAAACCCTGGCGCCCTTCGGTGTGTTCAGGACTGAGTTTATCCGGCAGTTTGGTCAGAATTTTTCCGGCAATTTTGAGGGCATGTTCCATTTTCCCTTTGGCAAAGCCGGGATGGGAAGCCACGCCGTGTATCGTAATCAGGGCGCCGTCGGCGCTAAACGTTTCGTCTTCAATGCTACCGGCGGTTTCGCCGTCGATGGTGTAGCCGAACCGGGCGCCGAGTTTTTTCATATCCACCTTTTCCACGCCGCGACCAATTTCTTCGTCGGGCGTAAACAGGATGCGAATTTTGCCGTGTTTCAGGTTAGGATTGTTCAGCAGGATATGCGTGGCATCCATGATGGCTGCAACGCCGGCTTTGTTATCGGCGCCCAGCAGCGTGGTTCCACTGGCCGTAATAATGTCGTTGCCGTGCTGGTGTTTTAAATCCGCATGCTCCTTTTCGCGGATGACCACGGTCGGGTCGTCGGGTAAAACCAGGTCCTGACCTTTATAGTTGGCATGCACGATGGGTTTTACACCGGTACCCGAGCAGTCGGGCGCCGTATCTACATGCGAGCAAAAACAAATCACCGGCACTTTTTTGTCGGTGTTGGCCGGGATCGTCGCGTACACGTAGCCGAATTCGTCCAGGTGCGCGTCGGAGATACCCATGTCTTTCAGTTCCTGCGCCAGTATCCGTCCCAGGTCTTTTTGTTTCTCTGTGCTGGGATTCGTTTTACTGTCAGGATCGCTTTGGGTATCAATTTGTACATAGCGCAGAAAGCGCTCTTTGGAAGTGTGGTGGAAAGGCGATTTTTTCATGGGGTAAAGGTAAGTTTGAAGTTCGAAGTTTGAAGTTCGAAGTCGTTCAAAATTTCCTGCGGAAATTTTCCCAAACTTCAAACTTCAAACTTTGAACTTCAAACTTTGAACTTCAAACTAATCACCCGCCCGGCTGCGCATTATTATTCACATCACCAATTTTGACGCCTTTAAAGCCGGCGTTTGTGACATTTTGCTGCAGGTTGCTGAACTGGAGAAATTCCGTTAGCCCGCTACCGGAGTAAGGGTCGGAGGGATTGGGAAATGTTGTAGACGCCGGAAAAAAGCGCCAGGATGCAACGGACGGGAAAGCGGGATTCAGGCCCAACACCACTTTCCGGCCTTCTACGATATCGATGGTAGACACGCCATTGCTGCCATTGGCGTCGGAGGCCACGATTTTCCAGGGTGAATCCAGAGGCTCTAAACCAAGGACATGTTTGTTGACAATCGACAGGTCGAAGGTGGTAACACCGTTCACGTCGTTAGTGTCGCGTTCCGGGGTGACGGTATAGGTTTGACCGGCAGCAAGGCCCGAAAAAGTATAGTTCCCGGAGGCATCCGTGCGGGTCGTCGTCGTAGCGCCGCCCGACAATTTAACCAGCACATTGGGCATAGCCGTTCCCCAATGGGTCTGAATTTGGCCGCCGATGCTGACGGTGGCCGGCTGTGCATATCCATTTTGGGTCATCGCCGCCGTATTTCCGGGGTCCAGCCACTCTTTCAACCGGGCGCCGGAGGTACCGCCCTGATCCCAGGATATATCAAAACGGCCGAAAAAGGTGTTGATGACGAGACAGCCGTTGTTGGGGTCGGCATTGCCGCCATGCAGTTGTCCCACAATTCTTTTGTTGGGATCAAACAAAGGGCATCCGGAAGACCCGGGCTGGTAAATACCTTCATCCGGAATAACTTTCCAGTGCGTATTAATTGGACTAACGCCGAAGATACCGCCCCAGTTAATGGTTTGGGGATGAATCGTGGCGGCTTCATTGTCCTTGGATATTTTTTTGATATCGCCGGAAGGGTGATGAATAAAAACAGAATTCGGCACCAGCGCATTGGTAGCGGTAGTGCGGTTCCAGCCGTTGAAGTAGACGCCGTAATTAGCCGGAACAGGACTGGTTTTCAACAACATAAAATCCGTCTCGGCACGGTAAGAAATACGCTGACAGCCCAGGACCGATTTGGGCGCAGGTTCCACACCGGGATTGGCGCAGGTGGGCGCTTCATAATCGAAATCGAAACGCCACAAATCAAAGTCCGGCGTTTGGCCGATCAGTTGGCAATGGTGGGCCGTCAGGAAATACGGGTCGCCGGAGCCACTGGTATTGGCGATCAGCGTACCGGAGCACCAGCCGGCGCCATTGGAAAAAACCATCAGAATCCGCGCGGCTCCTTTTTTTTCCGTTTGCCAGTTTTGACCCAGGGTGCAGTTGACGTTGACGTTGCATCCGAGCGACTGACCAAAGTCGTCGGGCGAGTCCTTGGACATCGTGCCTGCCGGATCATACACGTAATCCACGCGGTTGAGGCGGATTTGGGCCTGGCCTTTTACCGCGGCGGGTTCGAAATATTCGAGCATTGCACTTTCGCCGGGTAATACGCCGATCATAAATTTTCCTGAAGGCGTACAACTGCGCTCCGTAAAGGCGCCGTATACCCGGTTTTTATCGGCGGAATAGGCAAAAAACTGCCCGCCGGCGGGAATCCGGAATTGGTCAAAAAGAAGAATGAGCCCCAGGGCCTTGGATGATTGTACGGCACAGCGCCAAACACGGTCGCCATTCGGCAGATCGACCCATTGTCCGTCCGTTTTAGGGCTTATGCTGATACCGGCCAAGGGCGCTGCGAACCGGCCCTGTTCGGATTGCGCAGCATCTTCGGCGTGAATTTTTTTCAGATCCAGGGATTGTAACGAGATCTGAAGCGGTTCGCCCGCAGCTGCGAAGACAGCGGTGTTTTCCGGTAAAAAACTGGGCGGCTGGCCGCCGTCGCTGATTTGGGCTGAGGCAAGGGATGCCCATAAAAACCCCGGCAACAGGGTAAATCGGTAGAATATGCGCATGGGATGAAAGGATATATGAGAATATTATTGTATTAAAAATCAAGCCAAAAATAAAAAAGGTTGAGAAAACAGAAGGAATGGTCGCGCACCCACCAAAACTTTTGGTGCGGCCGTCTTTTCCTTCTTGTTTTCTCAACCTTTTATTGCCTCGTTCACCGGGACGCCCTTCATTCACCGGGTGACTTTGAGTCACCCGGTGAATACCGCCCATGCTATTAGAACGGGTTATTGATATCCGGATTATTTACAAAATCAATATCTGTAAGGGTATGTAAAAACTTGACGATCGCTTTTTTCTGGTATTCCGTCAGGCCGGAATATTTCACAGGATTGGTGCCCGGGATTGGGAAGCCGAGTTGCCGGATAAGGGGATCTTCATTAGATACACCCTTACCGTTTTTACTATAATGTTCTACCACGTCCTCCAGGGTATTAAATCGCCCATCGTGCATATAGGGCGCTGACAATGCGACGTTTCGCAGCGTTGGCGTGGCAAAACGGCCGTTGTCGTTTATGTTTCCGGTTACCTCTCCCCTACCCTTGTCTTTGAAATCATTCAGGGAAGCGACGGAATCCAGACCGTTATTGAAAAAACTGAACCCTGTGTTGGTAATACCGCCGTGGCAATGGAAGCACTGCGCGTCGGGCAGACCGAGGAGCCCACCTTCATCGAAGAACATCAATTTACCGTCCAGTTCTTCATCATCGAGCGCATCGGGATCGCCGGCCAGATAGCGGTCGAACTTTGAATTACCACTACTGATGAGGATACGTTCAAACTGCGCGATGGCTTTGGCTGCCAGCTCTTTGGTAATTTGTTTTCTCGACGTGATTCCGAAAGCCTGGCGAAAGTAGGCGGGATAGGAGGCATGCGTTTTCAGTTTATCCAACACATTGGCCCAGGTATTATGCATCTCGATGGGGTCTTCCACCGGGCGCAGGGCCTGGTCTTCGAGGGAGGGCGAACGGCCATCCCAGAACAAGGGGCGTGACACATAGGCTACATTGAGCAAACTCATGGAACTCCGCCGGCCGGCTATACCGTCGATACCGGTAGAAACATCTTTGTTATCGGTAAAACTACCCGAGGACAGGTGGCAGGTCGCGCAGGATTGCGTACTATCGGCAGATAAAATCGGGTCGTAAAACAACCTGCGGCCCAGCTGAATGCCATCTACCGTTACCGGATTATCGGGCGGAACCGGCACTTCTGGAAATATTTCCGGTTTCGGAATGGTATAAGACTTTGGGTTGTACGGAATGGCCACAAGGTCGTCATCCCGATCCTCTACCGGCGGATCGTCTTTTTTACAGGCATCCAGCATCAGGAATATCAGTAAGACGGCAGAGAAAGTACTGATTTTGAAAGTCCAACCAGCGTTGTTTTTTTTCATAATTCATTGATTATTAATTCAGATACAACTCACCTTAGTAGATTCACCGGGTGACTTAAAGTCACCCGGTGAATGGAAGGTCAACCGGTAATTATTGAATCACCGTCGTTGCCGCATCAAAATTATCCATCAAAATGGTGGCGACAATTACATTTCCGACATCATTAGACGTGAATTGGTTTGCCGGAATTTTCATATCGAACCAACTCCCGTTGATGGTGAACAACTTTTTCAGGTCAAATTCCACGGTTGCTGCGGCGCCCTGTTCCACCTGGATCGGCGTATTAAAGGTGTAGGTGCGATAAACGGCGTCGGAGCCGCAGTGATACACCAGCGAAGTGCCGAACGCGCCGCTGTTGTCGAGGTCGGCTTTACCTTCTACTTTGTTAAAAATATAGCTGCCCCAACCCAGCCAATATTCATTCTCCCGGCTCAAAGGGTGGGTACTCTGGAAGTTATTAGGCCGTTTGGCATTGAGTTCCGGTTTAACGCCGTAGCCGATACGGATACCGGTATAATCGCCGTCAGGCACATTTTTGAATTTTACCGGTACGGAAACGGTAAGGTTGCCGAATGCGCTGTCGGGTGTAAAATCGACCCATTCAATGTCAGATATTTTAATCTCTTCATTGCCTTTCAGCAAAGTAATATCGGACAGAAAAGTATTAAAACGACTGAAGTTGACTTTATAGGTATCGTAATCATAGCTTTTAAACTTTTCCAGGGTTTGACCATCGTAAAGGGCCTTAAACGTAACGGTAAAGTCGGACGAAGGCGGCAATGCCGGATCGGAAGTGCCATCGCAACCCGCGAAAAAGAGGGCGGCGGCCAACATACCGCTCAGGAGCAATTTTTTCATGATATAGTATTGTTTTATGTGCTTAATCGAGTTCGGCAAAATTGCCAAATTCCTCTATTGTAAAACATGAAAAACGTTGGGTATGTTGGCTATAATCTTCGATTTCCACACCGAAATGTCACTACCGGACAAATCCACGTCGCGGAACAATTCGCCGTAATCGGCGATAACTTTCAGTTTGAAATCATAGCCGCCCTCATGCTCGAAAATACCGTCCTTTTTGACCAGAATATTTTCAATTTCCGGCCGGCTTATCGTCACGGTATCCGGCAAAGTGCCGCTCAGGGTATCGCGGGTAAGTACCAATTGAAGCGCCACGAAGCCGGTATCGCGCCCGAGCCACAGGTTTTCTCCTTGCAGGCGAAGGGGATGACCGTCGGGGGTGAGGCCTGGAATAATATTTTGTGCCGCTGCCGGGATACCCACCAGAAATTGCACGGACTCAAATGTTCCGGCGGTGCGGAAAGTCCCCAGCTTGTAGGCGGTGCTGTTACGACGAATGAGTTGAAAATCGTTGGTAAAGGTCGTAGCCGTGGTATCTCCGGAGGTGCCCCAGGTTTGAAAAGACAGGGTATCGGATACCGGTATGGGAATACCGTTTTGAAAGACCTGAAAGTCGGACAAATAGTAGACCACACTTTTCAGTCTGAACCATTTGCCGGAACTGTATTCGTAGGCGGTATCGGGTTTCCAAACCAATGTGCCGAAACGGGGCAGCAGGGAATCGATGCGCAATTGGGGGTATTCACAACAGCAGTCCTCGTCGGCTGCCGCGTCGAAATTGGTTGCATTAATGTCGAGGCAGGCTTTGCGGGGTTCGGAGCAGGCGGCCAGGAAGAAAAGACAAATAGCGAGGAGCAAAAGGCTACAAAAGTTCCACATCTTAGTACTGCTTTGACGGCTATTTAAACCTGTTCCCGTCAATGACGGCAAAATGCAGGGCGGGGTTGGTTCACTTCCGTTCAATTTCTTTCATCAGCTGTTTCATAATTTGTTTCAACTGAGAGGAAAATTCCTTTTCCTGAATCCAGAAATAGTAATTTTTATCCTTTGCCAATACTTCCCGTACTGGTTGGCCGACGTATTTGCCGAAATTAAACACCACGGTGCCATCGGGTTGCACGCGGAGTTTTTGGGTGGCGTCGAGAAAATTGAGGTCGTTGGTAAAGGCGTGCAACGCCTGCATATCGTTTTTGATGGGCGCGGGGATCAGGTTGCCGTCTTCGTCGAGCAGGTCCTTTCCTTCGTACGCGGTCAGTTGGCCATGAAACACTTCGATTGTGGCGCGCACATCGGCCAGGGCATCGTGCGCATCGGTCATTTCCTTGCCGCAATACAGCCGGTAGGCCGCTTTGAGGGTGCGGGGCTCCATTTTGTAAAAGATACGCTGCACATCGATCAAACGCCGCTTACTCACATCGAACTCCATGCCCACCCGGGCAAATTCTTCCATCAGCATCGGCACATCGAAACGGTTGGAGTTGTATCCGGCCAGGTCGGCATTCCCGATAAAGTCCCAGATTTTTTGCGCCAATTGCCGGAACGTGGGTTTGTTGGCCAAATCTTTAGGCGTAATGCCGTGTATGGCCATCGACTCTTCCGAAATGGGAATACCCGGGTTGACGAGCGTGGAAAACTCCGTGGGCTCCGGGTTGTTTTTGCCTAATTTGACCAAGGCTATCTGTACGATACGGTCCCGCACCACATTGAGACCGGTAGTCTCCACGTCGAAAAAAACGATGTCGCGATCAAGATTCAGTTGCATAGAGGGTGGTTTGAGGGTTTCTGGTTGGAGGGTGGCGGGTTTAATGTTTCGGCGATTCGTCGTCTAACAGTCCGCTTTTTGCGGCCGTTTCGGCATAGCCGTGCAATTGAACCGGTTTTGCGCTTTTTTTCATGCGGATATTGAGCATTTCCACAAAAAGGGAGAAAAAGATAGCAAAATACAAGTACCCTTTCGGCACGGCGCCTTCGATAAAGTGGCCGATATGGGCGGCTTCGGCAATCAGTGAGAACCCGATCAGGATGAGGAAGGCTAATCCGAGCATCTGTACTGTCGGGTGTTCGTTTACAAATTTGCTGACCGGCCCCGCAAAGAGCATCATGACCAATACTGATGCCACTACCGCGATGATCATCACAATAAGGTTATCGGCAATGCCTACTGCCGTTAAAATGGAATCAAAAGAAAACACGACGTTGATCAGGGTAATTTGCAGGATAACGCCATTCAGAGCGGCCTTTCCTTTGCCAATTTTAGGATCATCCTCCGCCTCCGGGCTTTCCAACTTGTGGTGAATTTCAGAAGTTGCTTTGTACAATAAAAATAAGCCTCCTAAAAAGAGTATAAGTCCCTGTCCCGTTACGGCCCCGTGAATACCCGGCAAATCGATTTGAAACAACGGTGCGTTCATGCCGATGATCCACACCAGCCCGAAAAGCAGCACAATACGCAACGCCATAGCCAGCATCAACCCGATATTGCGTGCTTTGGGTTGATCTTCCGCAGGCAGTTTGGAAGAAATGATCGACAGAAAAATGATGTTGTCCACACCCAGAACGATCTCCAGGAACGTCAGGGTGAGCAAACTGATCCAAACTTCTCCGGAAGCGAAATCCGGCATGGCTAAAAGAAACATGGCAAATAGGTGTGTTTTAAAATCCGGGTGCAATGATACGACGTTTAGATTTCCGGTGGGAAGGTTTCTGACTTTGGAGGTTTGGGGGTTTGGGGGTTTGGGGGTTGGGGGGTTGGGGGTTTGGAGGTTTGGGGGTTTGGGGGTTTGGAGGTTTGG
>CAUJEY010000012.1 GCA_963169325.1 Bacteroidota bacterium | reverse complement strand
TCTGGGTTTGTCGGGCTTGGCTTGTTTTTGTGGTGTAGTCTGCGAGGCACGTGCTGGCTAAATCTAAAAAAAAATTTAAACGACACCTTTCTCAACCTCAAATGATGAATTATTATCTGTTTTTCGTGATGTCGCCTGCTCGTGCCTCGCAGACTACACCTCAAAAACCGGCCATGCCCGACAAACCGAGAATCTCTGTAACAAAAAGAGCCGCACCACCCCGCCAATCATTTTCCCCTCTATTTTTGGCACTGTTCTATCTGCCGCTCGATGTACTGCCGTTCCGGCAAAGTGGCGATTTCTTTAGTTTTGGCCACCTGGTATTGTTCCAATGCGCGCCGGTATTCTTTTTTTCTAAAAAAATAATCGCCGGCCAGCACGTAGGTATGGTAATAACCAGGGTTCAGCCGGATAAATTTTTCCACATCGATGTCGCCTGCCGTACCCCGGCGCAGCTGTTCCTTAATCTGTCTGAACTGAACAAAGTTCTGATAGTCAGCTGTGTTCAGGAATGTATCGGCGGAGATCGTCAGCAGGCTGTCCCGTATTTCCCGATCCGCTTGCAGGCCCTGCAGGGCAAACACCCGGCGCAGGTCGTAGGTGACGTATTGCCCCAGTTGCCAGGGCGAAGTGGAAACGCTGACCAACAGTTTTTGCGGCTGAAACACGATGCTGTGGTGCGCAATGAGTTGGTTTACAGCCTTTTCGTTGCCCATTCCGATGTCGGCATCGCGCAGGCCTCGTTGGTCGCGCAAGAGCGTAACGGCGCCGGGCAGGGTCATGGGGCCGGTTCGGGTCAGTAATTCTTCCACGCGGTGAAAGCGGTAAAGCGAGGCGCTTTCTTCCATTTGGATGCGGTTGTTGGGTTGGCCGGCGAGGGCGCTGCTCTGGTAGTGGTTGGCGCAAATGAGGTAGTCCTGCCCCGATTCGTACAGGGTGGTTTCTTCCGGCGTTTTTTCGATGACGGCGGCTTTGTTGTCCTGCACCGAGCCGATGAGGATGGATTCCGACACGAAGGTGTGGCGTTTGCGGGCGATGGCCAGGGCCTCTTCGATATTTTGGGCGTATTGTAAAATCTCGCGACCCACCAGCGAAATAGGCGTGGCCGAGCCCGAGGGAATGTCCGATTTGGCGGCGTTCAGGGTAACGGTCAGGCCTTTTTCGTTCATGCCCGACACCACGCCCGTCATGCCGCCCCAGGTGACCATCATAAATTTGTGGCCTTGCGTGGGATTCATAAAGGCGATGATTTTGTCTTCTGCAAATTTGTCGCCCACGAAAAAATCGAAGTTGCGCCCGACGATCAGCGAACTATCAGCGGAGCGGCTGCTCCAGGTTCCGAAGGAGGTGCAACCCACGAGGGCCATATTTTGCAGGGCGTGGCCGATGTCGTGCGCGGCGTGGTAGTTCATCAGGCGCTGGTAGTTGGAGCCGATGTAGTCATATTGGTCGGAGGCGGACAACGAAACGCCGTAGATTTCTTCCTGATACTCCTGCGTTACGTTCTCTGCCAGGTTCCGGTTGAACCAGCCGATAAAGTATTTCAAAAAATGCCGGTATGGTCCGGAGGGCACCATCAGGTTGATCTGTTCGCTGAATGCGTCTTCCTGTTTGATCACTAATTCGCGGGTCAGTTTGCCATTGACCACGCCGCGTTCGAAGGGTTCTCCTTCCACGTACAGTTCCCACAGGCCGCTGTCGCTGCGGCGCAACCAATTGTTGCCGAGGGTGAAGCAGGTGGGGCCGAGGGCGTCGCGTTGCCAGTTTACGGAGGCCGTGTCGGTTGGTTTGGGCGGGTCCATGATGGCTACGACGTAGAGGTAGACGGCCAGGGCGAGCAGGAGCAGGAGAAATATGCCGGCCGTCCATTTCAGGATTTTCCAGAGGCGGCGGAGCAGGGTGTTTTTTTGCACGAAGCGGATTGTTAGTTCTCTTATTTATGGTGATGATATTGTACTGACCGTTATAGAGGTTGCGGAAAGTGGTTACGGATTACTGTTTTCCCTTCCATTTTTCCCGCGCCAGGACTACAAAACAAAATCCGAAAAATAAAACGGACGCAATTCCTCCAATACGGATGAATGTCTCGCTTGGCATACGGGTAGTGGTAAAGGTTTCCGGCGTGTAGATAAACAATATTCCTGCAATGACGAAAAACAGGGCGCCGGCCAGAATGGAGTAGGATGGTTTTTTATACGGTAGCATAGTTTTACTTGACAGGAATATAAATATCAAATCTTGCCTCTTTGTTCAGACTGTTTCTTACGGGCTGCGCCGCTTTTTTAACTTGTTTTTAGCCACGCCTTTACTGGTAATGACGACGGGTTTGATAAACCCCTTGTCGTCGAATTCCAACTTGTCGATACAGGTAACCCGGTGGTTGGCGTGGGTTTCGGTTAAAGGGCGCCGGTGATACACGATGTACCAGTCGTCGGTGTTCGGCACCTGTATCAGGGAATGATGACCCGCGCCCGTGGCCACCGTCGGGTCCTGCTGCAATACCACGCCGATACGCTCGAACGGGCCGAACGGCGAGTCGGCGATAGCGTAGGCCACCCGGTAATCGGGGCCGCCCCAACCGCCTTCCGACCACATGAAATAGTATTTCCCCTGACGGATAAACATAAAAGGCCCTTCTACATATCCAGTAGGCGTGATTTCCCGAAATATAGTACCATCGGCGTAGGGTTCGAAACCGGTAAAATCCCGGTTCAATTTGACGATATTGCAATGCCGCCAGCCGCCGTATATCATATAGTATTGCCCGTCGTTAACCCGGAACACAAACTGATCAATGGGTTGGGCGCCGTTGTGGAAGGCGCCAAGCAAGGGTTTGCCCAGGTAGTCGCTGAACGGCCCTTCCGGCCGGTCGGCCACGGCTACGCCGATGCCGCCCTTTTCTGCATCGTTTTGAATATCATTGGCCGCAAAAAACAGAAAATAGCGGTCGTCTTTCCGGACGATAGCCGGCGCCCACATGGCTTTGTGCGCCCATTTTATAGCCGCAGTATCGAGAATACGGTTGTGTTTTTTCCACTGGATCAGGTCGCGGGAAGAAAAGGCATCCAGAAATACCTGCCGCTCGTACACGTCGGAGTAGGTCGGATACACCCAGTATTGCTTGCCGAATACGGCGCCCTCCGGGTCGGCGTACCAGCCGGGAAATACAGGGTTGCCTGAGGTTTTTTGGGCGTGGATGCCGGCAACGCCGGCGAAAAATGCCAACAGAAAAAGGGCTGTTCGTTGATTCATAGTGTTTGCTTATCCGTTTTTCCGCCAGGGCGGCGGCGGTTCAAGGTAGAGTTGGATTTTTCAACGGAAGGTTCGGGCGTACAAATCTTCCACTTCTTTTCTTGCCCAGGGCATTTTGCGCAAGTTTCGAAACTGCGGAGCCCTCATAGCCGGCTTATTCAGCAGGGCGAAGTAATTGGATCAGCAGGTAGCCGAGGTTGGCATCTACGAAATTCAACTGTCTGGTTTTGGAAGAAACGCCTGCCGGCCCTGTGGGGGCATTGCCGCCGCCAACACCGAAACCGGATAAAGTCAGAAAAGTTGCCGGTTTGTTTTCTTTCCACTTAAACCACATGGATGAACCCGTTAAGCCGCCTGCGCTGATTTTGACCTCTTCATCTTCTTTTAAACTGTACCGGAAAAAAGTGCCCGATTTGATCACTTTTTTGTCACTGTTCACTTTAAAGGAAAATTTTTCCGTTTCCCCGGATTTTTCGCCGCCGAAAATGATGATGATGTTTTTGTCGTGTTGCCCGGCATTGGCACGGAGTGCATCATCTGTTCCATAATAGGTATCCAGGACAAGCGATGCTTCATCGGTGGAGTCGTTTCTAATGAACTCCTGCAGTTGGAATGCATTGGCGCCCATCGATTTTGCTTTAGTCTGTATGGTGAAATAGAGGGATTGGATACCGCCTTTATTCTTTTTCCCGGTGGCTTTGATACGCGCTACAAAGGCCAATGCTGCGGTGTCGGTTGCGGCGTTCAGGCAGGCAAAATCCTTTCCTTTTTTCGTGTATTGTTTATCTGACCTTTGTAAAATCTCTGTGGTTTGTGAAAAGATAAGATGGGCTGAAGATAACAGCAGGCAGATTAGTATCAGGTTTCGCATTTTAAATCAGGCATGGCGTTTTTGTACAAAGTCATGTCGCTTCATGCAAAGGTACAAAAAGGCTGCCCTTTGCATGAAGACCGTCAATACACCGTACACAGAACCGGCCTCCGGAGCGACATGCGCTCCGGAGGCCGGTAAATGGAGACACCGAACCGGGCAATCATTATTTCACCGCCAGCATCTTCCGCAATACGCTGCCCTGCTCCGTCACTAATTCCGCAAACAGCACGCCGCTGACCCCTTCCAGCCGCAGCGTTTCCATCTGTTGGCCGGCCGTGTAGGTTTTCTTTTGTGAAAACAACAGGCGGCCCGACACGTCGTACACGCGCAGTTCAGCCGCGCCGGCTTGCGGCAGCACGAAACGAAGGGTGGTCACATCCGTAAACGGATTCGGGCGGTTGTCCAACGTCAAATCCGGCAGTATGCCGCCTGGATTCGTACCCGTCGATTCAGTATATCGCAGCTCCACCCCCGACTCTGCATAAGCGCTGTTGTACACGTATCCTGGCAACGCCTCCTGATTCAATTGCAGCACCTCGCTCAGCCGCGCGCCGCTTTCCAGGGCTTTGAACCGAAGGCGGAATATCGGCGTGGCTTCGCTCAGTTGCACGCTCGTCGTCTGCGACCATACCACGCGGATTTCACCATTGGCTATATTGTAGGTGCCGAAATTATTGGTTGACAGCGGCAGTCCCCCCGAGGCCTCGATGTCGATTTTTACCAATTCTACCTGTTCCAGATCGAAACGAAGGGCGAACTGGAAGGCGTTCAGGTCGTCCAGCTGGTCGGCGCGAAATTCGGCCGTTACTTCTTCACCGGCTTGCAGCACCCGGTTGGGCACCCGGAAAACGAGCGGTTCGCCTTTGCCGAAATTAGCCGGGTTGGCCCAGGTACTCACTACGTCGCCCAGTTTGATGCCGTAGAAATCCTGGTTGTTCACCAGGCCGCTCGCACCGGTCAGGGTTATTTTTTCGGGGAAGCCCCAAGGCACGTTCGGGTTGAGAAATGAATAGGATGTTGGCACGAAGCGCCAGGAGGTATTGAAAATAGCATTGGCCTGCGGATTGCCCAGCAGCACCTGATTGATCAGCGAGGCGTCGAGTGTGTTGATGGAATTGCTTTTGTTCACGTCGGCGGCGATGCGTTTGAACGGGGCAGGCAGCAACGCAATATTGGCCACGTGTTGCTGGATGGCTGTGACGTCGGCTACATTCAGACCGTTGAGTTTGTTGATATTCTTGGTGGTGGTGATGGTGAAATTGGAGCCGGTGCTCACCGTGAATGCGTACGCGCCACTGAGTGGTGTGAGCGCCGTGGCCGTGGTATCGCCGGTCAGTTTCACGCTGGCGTTTTTCACGCCGCTGGTGCCGTCGTTTTCCCAAAGGATGACGCCGCTGATGATGGCGCCGCAAGCGCTGAGGTAGCCAGGGAAAGTGATGGGAGCGTTGCCGGAGCCGATACTGAAGACGCCGCCGTTGAGGTTTTGCACGATGCCCGTGTTGCTGGTAATGTTGCTATTTCCGCCGGCGTTTTCGACGATCGTGCCGGCGTTGCTGAAGGTGCCGGGGGCGACGATGATATTATCGGAAATGACCTCGATCCGCGCGGAGCAGGTGCTGTTGCTGAACGTGGAGGAGTTGAAAATACCGTAGTTGCCGGCGCTGCCCGCTGCCCCGACGGTGATTTTGCCTGCATTGATGAAGTTCGAGCCATCATTGTAACTACCGTTGCGCAGGCCGCAGGTATCCGAGCGGCTGATGTTGATCTCGCCGGTGGCATTGTTGTTAAATGTACTGGCGTTCCAAAGCCCCCATTGACCGGCTGCTGCCGTACCGCCGATGGTGATTTTGCCCGCATTGGTGAAGTTGTTATCGTTGCGCAAGCCATGGGTATTCAGCGGGGTCAGGGTATCCATGACATGATCGATGGTGATTTCGGCGCCGGCATTGTTGTTGAAGGTGCTCGCATTGTACAAGCCATTGTGTCCGGCACTTGCCGTGCTGCCGATGGTTATTTTGCCTGCATTCGTAAAGGTATTTGTGTTGAAAAGGCCATGACTGTTGCCATACATGTCATTATTACTGACGTGGTCGATGCTGATCTCGGCGCCGGAGTTATTGCTGAAAACGTTGGCATTAAACAGCCCATGGATACCGCCGCTTACCGCGCTGCCGATCGTGATCTTGCCGGAATTCGTAAAGGTAGAATTGCTGTAAAGGCCATTGTTATTCGAGCCGGAATCAAGAATGTGGTCGATGCTGATCTCGGCGCCGGAATTATTGGTGAAAACGCCACTGTAATGAAAAAGTCCGTGGCTGCCGCCGTTTACCGCGCTGCCAATTGTGATCTTGCCGGAATTGATGAAGGTATAACTGTTGTGCAGGCCATTACCGCTGTATGAATACGTATTGTTGTTAAATTCATAGGTTTGGATGCGGATGCGGTCGATACTGATTTCGGCGCCGGCATTGTTGGTGAAAATGCTGTTATAACCGTTATACACCCCCGAGTTTCCAGCTTCGAACGCGGCGCCGATGACGATCTTGCCGGCATTGGTGAAAGAGGCGGTGGTGTTATAATTGGAATTGTTACCGAGTGCGCTGCCAAAACCGGTATTGGTTACACCGTCAATGTAAATCTCGCCGTCGGAATTGTTGTTGAAAACAGCCTGGTTATACAACCCCGGACCATTAATACTCAATGTGACGCCGATCGTGATCTTTCCTGAATTCGTGAAAATACCGGATTGATGGTGCAGGGCAGCCTGGTTAGATGTGCTGTCGATGATGATCTCACCGCCGGCGTTGTTGTTAAAGACGGGGAAGTTGGGAGAATAGTACGGGGGAACGGGAATGAAGGAGTAGTTGTATATGCCAGGGTTAAAAGGCAATTTTCCCTTCGTGCCGATGGTAATTTTGCCGGAATTGGTAACGGTGCTGCTGTCGTAATTCGTAATACCTGCGTAGGTCCGGTCTATGCTGATTTCGCCGCCGTTGTTCTGAAAATCCGAAGCGTTGTACACACCCGGGCCGTTTAAACTCGCCACTCCGCCAATGGTTATTTTTCCGGCATTGATGAAGCTGCTGTGCTGGCGGTTGTCTATACCCGCATTCGCGCGGTCAATGCTCAACTCGGCGCCCATGTTGTTGTTGAACGTCGCGAAATTGTAGATGCCCGCTCCACCCCCGGCGGCTGTTTTACCAATGGCGATTTTGCCGGTATTCGTAAGCGAACTGCCGGCGAGGTTGTGAATGGCGGCACTGTTGAATCGGTCAATATTGAGTTCGCCGCCGATGTTTTGAAACACCGCTTCGTTGTATAAGCTTACGCCATTGGTGCCCACGCCGCCGCCAATGGTGACTTTCCCCGTGTTGGTAAACGTGCTGCCAGCCTTGTTCCACAAGCCCATACCCGAAAAGTCCGTTCGGTCAATGCTGATCTCGCCGGCATTGTTGAACGTGCCCTCATTGACCAAACCGTACTGGCCGGGGCTTACCGTCAGGCCGATGCGGAGGAGCCCGCCGGCATTGATGGTTACCGTCCCCTGGTTGAGCATGCCCCCGGTGTTGAAGCCGGAGGCGCCTTCAATCGTCAGGATACCCATGGCATTCACGGTGAGCAGGCCGCCGCTTTGCACCACGACGGTTTTAGCTACCGCCGACGTACCGCCCAGGATAACGGGCTTGTTGTCGGTGTCGGGGATAACGACAGTGTCGGTGGCCACGGGTACGGCCGCAGTACTCCAGTTGCCGGGGGTGGCCCAGTTGGTGCCGGACGCGCCCGTCCAGGTATTTTCGGCGCGGAGCGACTGCCCCAAAAAGAGGAGGGCGAAGAGGGTGATGACCGGTACGAGCCGGGATACACGTAGTGCAGCAGACTTTGGCGAGAGTACGGGAGAACGCATTAGATTATATATTTACAGATGTCCGGCAAAAGTAGATAAAAAATATTGATATGCTTTTTATACGTTGAAATTCGTCATAGGTCATATAAAGTTTTTTACCATGCTTCGCTCAGGGACAAAGCAGACTGACCTCCGGATGAAGACCGTTAGGTAGCGTTTCACGGTAGTAGATGGATTTTTCAACGGAAGGTCCGGGCGTACAAATCTTCCACTTCTTTTCTTGCCCAGGGCGTTTTGCGCAAAAAGGTCAGGCTGGATTTGACGCTTGGGTTGTCTTTGAAGCACCTGATGTTGATACGATCCGCCAACGCATCCCAACCATAATGCGCCAAGAGCTGTTCGACGATGGTTTGTAAGGTAAGTCCGTGCAGGGGATTGTTGGGTTGTTGCGTCATTAAAATTGTTTTTTGCAAAGATATGGTACGGGTGAGGGTGGCCGATAAAAATATGTCCCGCTAACACGACTGTGCAGGCAACCCCGCATTTTTAGCCCTCATCCAAAAACGGCGCATTGAAGGGCTGAATCTGCAAGATTCCGGCTATATTTGTCCGGCTGGTACGAGTCTTTCGGCTCGTAATTCCCAAACCACTTTCCGCGGGGTGTATCAATCTACGATTTATGATACAGCCTAACATAAAACAAAAATACTGCTCTAACATGTCAAACTTTAGATTTCTCTTGCCTGCGTTATTGTTTAGCCTGTTCACCCAGTCGGCCTTTTGTCAAATCGCCATCAACAACATTGACGAAATTGCACGGCTTAAAAAGGGGATCACCTATATTGTGATGAAGGATACAGGGTCCGCTGTGGCACAACCCTACAAGGATATTTTCCGACGTTACTGGACCTGCTCCAAAATCGGGTTTATCGAATACAAGGACATTCTGAATTACGTCTCGGCGGATGCCTCCTTTTTTACCATCGGCGGATTCACTACGACCAGTACTTTCGTTCACATGTCGAAAACTTTCGGGCAGGAAAACGGTCTGAGCTACGATAACACACATCTTTATTACGAGTTGTGGGTGTGTAACCAGAAAGAACTCGAAAAATGGAAAAACAGGAAAAAAAAGAAAGACGAACTCCCCGACAAAGTGAAGGTACTCATCAGTAGAATTGAATTGTATACTGATTTTGAGACACTGTCTAAACCTGAGAATATTTACCAATCCGACTATGATGGCGGGGACCATATTCGCAACTGGGGACCCGGGTACCTGAAAAATTATCTTCAAATGCTTATGCCTCTGCTGGAAAAAGGCGAAGAACGCTCCTTGTATAGAAGTAATGCCGATCCCCAACAACTCAAAAACTTGAGAAAGGATACGCTGTATATACCCGATTATCTGTTGATCAAATTTAGTAAATTTAGTGGCGATGAGTCAAAAAGGCACAAGGAAAAGGAACTGTTTGGGGAATATAAACTGCCGTATGTATTGATCAGCAATGAAGCGTTGAATAAAAAAATTTTAGCCGACACAGCGCCATTTTATTACCTGGTGTATATCAAAAGCAGTACCGATAAATATGTATCGGTCTATAATTCTCATACTGGCGAACTCGTGTACACCACCTACGCCCCAATGTCATATAATCTGAAAGAGAAGGATTTTGAGAAATTGGTCAATGAGATAAAAGGGAAATGATTTAAACAAGAGCATGTTGGGTGCACACCATAACTATCAACTTAGCATCGTGTCGTTAATAACTTTCCATTTTGGGGAGCAGATTTTGGGCTCGGACAAGGCACCAAAACAGGCGTATAGTGTACTATATAACTGTTTTGGGAACGAAGCCCGAGGTAAAAAGATGCCGCCAAAATGGAAAGTTATTGACGACACGATGCTTAATACTACTTTGCCACGATAAATCAGATGTCTCCTTTCAGTCGACATGACAGATCATTGATTATTAAACTATCCTCCGGATTTCTCGCTGCGCTCGAAATTGCCGGGAACACTATGAATATTTCGAGCGCAGCGAGGAATTTGATGAGTAGTTAAACAAATTAGATCTGTCATGTCGAGCGCAGCGAGACAACCGGATCATAAAAGGTTAAATTATTGTGCCGTTTAAAGTTGTGAAGCTTTTAGACGGCACAGGGCTGAACCTTAAAGATTCCGGCTATATTTGTCCGGCAGGTACGATGTTTTTGGGGGATACAAACATTATCGGAAATCAAAAAGAATAAAATAATATAGATGAAAGACAGCACCATCTGATAGTGGAAATGGACTTGTTCGGTAAATATAAACACACTGTTAGCGCATCATTCTTTCACCACACGCGCTGTTTTCACCACCGTCCCGTCACTCCAACGCACCCAGTATATGCCCGCCGGCCAGGCGCGCAGGTTCACCTGTGTGCCGGCATCGGAAGCCGGTACATTTTCCTGTAAGATGACCAGGCCCGCCGCATCGAACACTTCAATCCGTCCGGAACGGTTCGGGGCGTGTATCCCAAACTGGCCGGTCGTTGGATTGGGCGAGATGCGTAGCAACGTACCGGCGTCTTCCGGTGTGGAAGTATTGACGATATTGCTCAAAATCAGGCGGTCGGCAAGCAAGGTTCCGATAATTTTTGTTTTCTCGGGGCTAAGGGCGTTCAGGCTTACTTTGGGCGCCAGGTCGTTGCGAATGCCCCATTTGTCCACCAAAAAGTAGAAATCGCCAAACGGTAGTTTATCAAAGCGAAAATAGCCGTTTTGATCCGTGACCGTGTACCGCAGTGGTTGCAGATCAGGGCCGGCGATCCAGATGGGCAATCCCGCCGCCGGCCCACCGCTGGTAAAGAAGGTTTGGTCGATATGACCACCGAGGATGCCGTTGCTGTCGGGCAACATTTTGGGGCTGAACAGGCGAATCGGTTCCAGAACAGTGGTTTTCTCC
>CAUJEY010000011.1 GCA_963169325.1 Bacteroidota bacterium | reverse complement strand
CGGGGTAGGGTAGGGAGGATCTTCAGGGGTTTGAGGACCGGGCAGGTTTTTTCAGCACTGCCGTAAGCGCCTTTACCGCCAGGCGCCGGCGCCGAACATACCACCATGACACGTACAGAACCCACATAGTTGTCGATTTTCAGCATGTGTTTGGCAGTTTTACCTTTTTCCAGGTTAAACGGCCCCAGGTGTTTTACCGTGGGTTTAAAACGGTTGATCTGGGCCGCGTTTTTCGCCTTTTGATTGATACCATCGCCGCCGACGCTGAGGATGCGCTCCAATTGCGCCCCGTAGGCGCCCAGCACGTAGTCGTAGATGTCCCAGGTTTTTACGCCGAGCGCTTCGCGGGCGAAAAAGACTTCCCGGGGGTTAGGCGTTTGGAACCGGGTGAGATCGAGCAAGCCTTCATCGACAATGGCCAGCGTATAGGTACAGGCTTTGCCGGAGGTTTCACGCACGTTCACGGCAAACGACTCACCGGGTTTCAATACTTCGGGCATGTCGATCTGCGGTTTTAGAAAGGTTTCCGGATTTTCGACATTGACCGGCATGACGCCGTACATTCGGATGGGCAGGTCGTTTTTCGTTTGAGCATGGGGCTGGAACAAGCTCACGTGGGCATACACCGTGGGGGTCATGTCGGCGGTAGCTTCAAATTTCAGGAAGTTGTCGCCGGCTTTGGCATCGAACCAGAGGTGTTTCGCCACCCGGGCGCCGGTTTCGAGCGTGAGCAGAATACGGCCGCTTTCGCCGGCGGGCACTTTGAGCGTCACCTCTTCACCTGCGGCGTATTTTTCTTTTTCTACGGTAAACGGCAACATGGCGGCGGCGTTGCGGCTGCGCATATCGTCGAGGTCGTCGGGGGAACCGCTCCAGAAAAAGTCGCCGCCGGAATGTCCGCCCTCCGTATCGCTTACGCGCACCAGGTAGCGGCCCCAGTTGTTGGGTTTTACTTTCCAGACAGCCAGGCCGCGCGCATCGGTGGTCAGGGTGGTTTTGTCGATGGCGTTGACGTGGTCGCTGGAGTTGAACTGCGCCACGTTGTCGCCGCGGTCTTCGTCCCACCACCAGCGCCAGCTGCAACGGTACAGGCCGACTTCAATTTTCTGTCCGGGTTGTGGGCGTCCGTTTTTATCCACGCAGGCAAATTGGATTTGGCCGCCTTCGCGGTCGATTACCTTGCTGCCCCAGCGGTTGTTGGGTATCGCCACACCGACAAATCGGTCGAAGGGGAAGTAGTCGAGCGCAAAATTGTCGGTGCTGAAATCGCCGCTGCGTTCGAAGGCGCGTATTTTGAAATTGGCGATCAGCTTGCCGGGCGCGCTGCTGTTGTCGCCCATTCGAAGCGGTACGCTGGCCTGGCCATTGTCATTAAGGTTGGCATCGAACAGCATTTGCGGCTCGCTCGAGTAGCTGCGTGCGGGATCGTCGAACACGAAGTCTTTAAAGTCTTTGAATTCTGTTTTTACGGCGCGTACCTGCATTTCCACGCGGGCTTTGAGGCCCTTGGCCGTGGCGCCGTGCAGCCAGTTGACACTGAGCTTGCCGGTTGTGTTTTCATCGGTTTTGCTCAGGGCTTTTTTGCCGAAATCCAGGTCCATTTTCAGGCGATTGGGCTTTACCGTTTCGATTTTCAGCTGTTTGGTAAATGTGGCGCCGCCGACCTGCACGCGGGCAGTCCAGTTGCCGGTGGGGGCTTCGGCCCGGGTGACGCAAGGGAAAGGATATACGCCGCCCACGCTGTTCGTTGATACTGTGCGGTATTGCAGCGCGCCGCGGGGGTCGGTCAGTTCGAGCGTAACGGGGTGGCCGGCGGGCAGTTTGCCGGTTTTATCTTCCAAAACGAAATTTAAAAACAAGGAATCGCCGGGGCGCCACACGCCGCGCTCGCCGTAGAGGTAACCTTTGAGTCCTTTTTGCGGTTCTACGCCCGCTACGTCGAAACGGCTGAGCGACAGGGTATTGCCGTCGGCCATGCGCAGGTAGCCGCGCCGGTCGCCCCGGGTGGCCATCACCACAAAGGGCATTTCGCGCAGGTCTTCCAGCATAGCCGTGCCGGTGCCGTCTGTACGTGTTTTAACGATGGATTGTAATTGGTAGTTATATAGTTCCAAATCGACGCCACTGACGGGTTCGGTAGTGTGCAGGTTGGTTACGCACACGAACAGGGAGCCGTCGCGGCCGCGTTTGGCGGTTATGCCCAGATCGCTGACGAACACGTTCCGTTTGGTAAAGTGGCCATAGTGATAGTATTCTTTGGCGCAGGGGTTGTCGCGGTTGCCCCAGTTGAAATCGTCGCCGTCGCCCCACCAGCCCTCTTCATCGTTGTAATAAATGCCGCGATAGCCGCCCCAGATGCTGATGCGGTTGCCGTTATCGTCGGTCCGGCCGAGGTGGGCCATACTGTCATCTTCATCGGTTGTGGAAAATGTGGAGGCTGGGGACGGATTCGGTCCACCCGATTCTTCCTCATATTCACCGTCTTCCCCTTCGTCGCCGGTTTCTTCCGGTTGTGTCGTTACCACGCCGGTGGCGGAACAATTATAAATGGTATAACCTTTCCGGAAACCCAGCCGCACCTGGTAGATGGCGCCCGGGTCCTGCTGGATGATGTCTTTCAGGTCGAGGGCGTACCGTTGCCACACCTGGCTGTTAGCATCGGGGTTGAGGTCGCTGAGCGATACTTTTTTTTGTAAAATAATTTTTCCGACGCGTTCCAGTTCGTTATCGCCTTCTATTTCATTGACTTGTAGATACTGTAAAATATTGGAATTGAATATTTTAAACACTTCTACATCCACGGCGCGCAGCCCCACGGCTTCGAAGGGGAAAATGACGCCGCTACCTTCGGCAGACTGTTGCGGGATAATGGCGCCCCGGCCTACCAAACGCACGTTGGGTTTGAGATTTTCGAAGTTCAGGGGCCAGTCGCTGCGTTCTTTCATGGCTGCCCCGGCGGTGTTGCGGATGCCGGGTTCCACGCGGAGATTGCGCTGGCCGCTGATGCGGTTGGCCGGAAAGGCACGCACGAAATTTCCATCGATGACAAACCGCAGTACGCCGTTATAATTTTCAAGACGTACCAGTCCGTCGAGCGTTTGCGAAGCGGCAATCGGATCGGAAAAATTCAACAGCACGTATTGTTCTTCTTGTTGTACTACTTTGGCACTGAGTACGACGAATTCATCGAGCGACGGCACTACCTGTTCGGCGTTGCCCTGCTTATCGAGTCCTAACGGGCTTCCCGACCAGGACAGGGCTACTTTGGAGCGCACATTGGAGCGTTCGATCCCGGATACCACGAATTCGTGCGTAAGGCCGTCGCTGGTATGGGTCCAACGTACGGTGAGATCGGCATTGCCCTGTTTGGCAGCGAGGGTTTTTTCCAGGGCAGAGGCTTCCACGGGGTCGCTGGTCAGGACACGACCGATGAGTTGTTGTTTGCGCGGGTCGGCGCCTTCTTCCATGCGCAGCCCGTCGGTGACGACCTCGAAGGCTAGTTCGCGTATGCTGAATTCAAATTCGAAGGTTTTGGCTTCTTTGGGCACATCGCCGAAGACGTTGCCCAATGCCACGGTACCGGTATACCGGGCGCCATAAGGCAGCGGCTCGCCCGGTTGCAGTTTTATGGTACGATCGTCTTCCCAAACGGCGTCGCCGGGAATGTTGGGACTGACGGAGAACAAGTCTTTTGATACTTTTTGGCCAATTTTATCCTGGCCTACCGCCGGATCGACGAAGCGCACCCGAATTGCATCGGAACGGCCGATGGCGCCGCTGGTGTAAGCGTACACGTATCGTGCAACAGTCTGGTGATAGGCATCGCTTTTGACGACTTTGGAGCAGGAAAACTGGAGCAGGGAAAATATAAGGGTGAGCGGAATGAGGATAAGTGCTTGCTTTCGCATGATTTTGAAATGGTTGGAAGGTTAGACGGTTTCTGGTTGGAGGGTTTCTGGTTTGAAGGTTTCTGGTTTGAAGGTTTCTGGTTCGAAGGTTTCTGGTTGGAACAATGGAGGTTATATTTCAGCGCCTAAAAGTAGCGTGAAGTCCATTGATAGCCAACGAAAAAGAATTATTTGCAGGGAGGTATTTATTAAGCGCCGATGTTTATCCGCTTTTGGCAGTCATCCGGTATATTTGCAACAAATACGCAGTTATGGAAACAATTCCCGCGGCATCCCAGGCTCGAAAAACAAGAAAAATTCCGGAATATCTGATCTATGAGGTCATGGACGGGCAGCCCATTTACCGAAAGGGCAATTTTACATGATCCACCGGTTCAATCGCGGCACCTTGCTCAACAGGAAAATCAGGACTGATGCATATACCGCCACGACGATTGCCACTAAAAACGCGCCGATAACGGGTGGAACCGGCAACCCGAAAAACAGTTCATAGGACGTTCTCGGCCCCAGGTAGCCGTTTTTAAGGGCATCGATGATTAATACATGCACGAAGTAGATGCCGAAACTGAGTGGCGCCAGCCAAAGTAACACGCTATTGATGCGCGGAAAACGCGCAGCAAAGGTCTGCCAGTCCACCTTGCAAAGGAAATAAAACAAGGCCATCGAAACGATCACGACATTCGGGCTAAAATACACGAACACCAGGTTGTTGTAAGCGCCTGCTTGTCGGGTGAGTAACCAGGTGCCGATGGCGGTTACCGGAATCATCGCGATGGCGAGGGCGTACAGCCATTTTTCCCAACGCAGGGTGTATCGGCTCAGGTAGTATCCCAGCACATAATAACCGATATAGCCCATCCAGCCGATGTATTTGACGACCAGTAAATTCTGAATAAAATGCTGCAGACCGGTCACCAGAAAACTGAACACCAGAAAATATTCAACGTCGCTGCGTTTGGCATGCCGGATGAAAATTTGAAACGTAGGAGTCAGCAGGTACATCCCGATAATCATAGGGATAAACCAAAGGTGGTAATACACATCTTCAAATACAACTTTGTTAAACACCTCCCGCCAGGTGGGGAGATTGTTGTCCCAAATATTGCCCCGGTACTGGTAGAACAGGTAGACGACGGACCAAAGGGCGAATGGCGGAAGGATACGACTCATGCGCTTGCGTAAAAAAACGCCGGCCGGTTCGCTGCGGCCCGGGGTGAGCATTACGCTGCCGCTGAGCATAATAAAAAACGGCGTGGCCCAGCGCAGGGCGCTGTAATACAGGTTGCCGACCCACCATCGCTCGTCGAAGGGCAGATTGGCATCGAAGTTAAATACCGTTTCGCCAACGGAGTGCAATTGCACCACAGCAAGTGCCGCTATCGCCCGGATATAAGGAACCTCTAATCGTCTGGATTTGGTTTGCGAATCAACGGATGTATGGGGTTGCTCCACACCGGAAGGACCGTTTTCATTGCTCGGGCGCAATACCGGCCGGGGTGGTGTGGCTGATAATTTCGAGAAATGGAACAAAGACTTGATGATTTTTGATTAAGTCAAAACACGCCTGGTTGAGGCGTCAGAAAAGCAAAGGTAAGTTGTTTAGGAGTAGGATAAGTGCCTGGGAGATGGAAACTGCCGTCCAGCTGCATAAATCCCCGTGTTAGGTGCAACGTTTGAAAGTTTGTTGCTATCTAATCTGGCATAACAAGCTACCCGACTGAATTCAAAAAAATATGAAAACGATCTCTTTTTTTCTGCTATTCACCCTAACCGGGCTGCTCCAGGCGACTAAAGCGCTGGGCGAATCCACCCAGACGGTTTTTCAATACCTTACCAAACAGGAAGGCGTCTCGATGACGCTTGAATGTGACCTGACCGCTTTTGTCGCAAACAAAAGGAGCAATGATTACTTCCCGGCTGTTCTGATAACGGATGATGGAACCGCTTACCCGGTTGAAATTAAAGCCCGGGGCAGGTTTCGGCGCATGAAGGCCGAAATACCGCCGCTGAAAATCAGGTTTGGAAAGGGCGATTTGCAGGCCCGGGGGTTCGATGCGTACAATGAGATCAAGGTGGCGCTTCCCATGGAAGGTGGCGCCGGACATAACGAACTTGTGGTGAAAGAATACCTGGCCTACCGGATGTTTGAACAGCTCACAGACACCGGTATCCGGGCGCGCCTGGTGAAACTTTCTATCCGCGACCTGAAAGATGACGGCAAGAAGCCTCAGGAGTTTTCCGCTATTTTTATGGAAGATGAAGAAGAAGCGGCAGCCCGTCTGGGGGGCACGTTGGTGGAACAGTACGGCCTCGCCACGGAACAACTCGACGTGCAGCAAGCCGCTCTGGTGACGCTTTTTCAGTATATGATCGGGAATGCCGACTGGGACTTTGAAATGCAACGCAATATTCGTTTTGTTCAATTGCCCGGCTCCGGCAAAATCCTGCCTTTACCTTACGATTTCGATTTTTCAGGCCTTGTCAACGCGCCATACGCTTCCCCTGCCTCGGGCAGCGGCCTCGATAACGTACGCGATCGGATTCTGATGGCCAAAAACCTGCCCGCAGACGCAATGTATAAGGCCAGGAAAATCCTGATCGATCAAAAAGCAGATTTTTACCGCCTTTGCGGCTCCGGATTTCTTTCCAAAAATACGTCAAACCAAATGATCAGATACCTGAATCGTTTTTTTAACGAGATAGAAAAGGAGGAGGAATTACCGGTTGTGTTGCGTCATTAGGTCATTGCGTCATTGGGTCATTACGCGTCATTGAGTCATTAGGTCATTAGGGTCATTGCGTCATTAGGTCATTACGCGTAATGACCTAATGACGCGTAATGCCCCAATGACCCAATGACGCAATGCCCCTGATTCCTACGGTTTCGCCGCCTTCTTAAAATCTCCCGCCTTCACGACGATCATTTTTGAATAATCGAGGTGTTTTTTCATTGTGCTGTTGACTTGTTCCAGCGAGATAGTCTCCACGCTTTTTTCGAACTGAGCGTCCCAATTCAGGTCGCGGTCGTAGAACAGGTATGCATTGAGCGTACCGGCGAGGCCGCTGTCGTTGGAGCGGTTCATCTTGCGCGATTTGAGCCAGCCTGACTTGGCGGCCTCAAGTTCTTCCGCCGTAAAGCCTTCTTTTGCCGCGCGTTCGATTTCTTCGCGGAAGGCCACTTCGAGTTTGGCCAGGTTCTCCGGATTGTAGATCATAAAGCCGTTGAAACTGGCATTTTTATCGAGCGTACTGGCGCTGAAACTGCCGCGTACGGTGTAGCTCAGGCCATCCTTCTGGCGGATACGGGTGGCCAGGCGGGAATTGAGGAATCCGCCGCCCAAAATCTGCCCGCCGATGGTCAGCGCGGGATACTCCGGATCGTCGTTGCGCATCGGGAAGCCAAAACCGGCCATGTACACGGCGTTGGATTTGTCGGGCGTCAGGATTTGTTCGTTGCGTACAGGTACGGGTTTGTAGTCCTCGGCGATGCGCTCGTATTTCGAGGGGCTTTTCCAGTTGCCGAATGTTTCGCGCAGCGTTTTTTCGATTTCGGATTTGTCAAAATCGCCGACTACTGCCGCAGTGGCATTACTGGCCCCGTAGAATTGTTTGTGAAATGCCTTGATTTGATCGGGTGTAACGGCCTCCACGGAAGCGATTTCTTCCTCGAAGGTCATGGTATAGCGCGGGTCGCTTTTGGGGTATTCCGGGTTGGAGATACGATCGTACAGATTATCAGCCAGCGCATTCGGGTCGGTTTTTTGCTCGTCGAGGCGGGTGATATATTCCTGTTTGTCTTTTTCGAATTCTTCTTGTGGGAAGGTGGCCGTTTTCAAAATTTCGCCTACCAAACGGATGGTCTCGGCGAGGTGTTCGCGGTCGGTTTCGATATTGACGGTGGTGGAGGAGGTACCACCGAAAAAGTTGACGCGCGCTTTGAGCCGGTCGAGTTCTTCTTTTATTTGCTGGCGGTTTTTGGTGGCGGTGCCCCGGTTGAGCAGGCTGGCCGTAAACCCGGAAACGGTAGATTTTCCCTGGAGGCTCTCCAACGTACCGAAGCGGAACGTAAGGGTAGCGTTTACGGCATCGCCGCGGTTTTCTTTTGGTAACAGGGCATATTCCATGCCGACAGGCAGTTTGCCGCGGGTGGTACGTTTTTCGATATTGGCAGGCGAGGGGTCGAAGTCTTCACCCTGGGCGATGGCGGCCTTGCCTTTATAGTCTTTCAGCAGTTCGTCGAGGTTCGGCGCATCGGGTATTTCGGCGCGGTCCGGATTTTTTTCGGGCAGGAAAAAGCCGACGGTACGGTTGGCGGGTTTCAGGTAGCGCAGGGCTACGCGGGCCACGTCATCGGGTGTTACTTTTTCCACGTGATCGCGGTAAAGGAAGGCCAGCCGCCAGTCGCCGGTGCCGATATAGTTGCTCAGGCTCAGGCCGATACGGTCGGATTGTTTGAAATTGAGTTCCCAGTTTTTCAGGATACGGGTTTTTGCTTTATCCACTTCCTCCTGCGTAGGCGGATTTTCTTTCAAACCATCCAATATTTCGAGCATGGCAGCCTGTGCCTCGTCGACAGATTTTTCCTGCCGCACTTCTGCCGTGAAACCGGTGGTGCCGCCTTCGGCAAAACCGGAAGCGCCGCCGAATACCGAAACGGCTTTTTTGCTTTCCACCAGGGCTTTGTACAGCCGGCCGGTGGGCTCGTCGGTCAGCAAATTGGCCAAAACCGTCAGGGGAGCGTAGTCGGCGTGCGCGCCGGACGGGGTGCGGTAGAGGCAGGAGAACAGTTGCACGTCGCCGGTGCGGCGCAGCACTACCTGGCGCTCGCCGTCCTGGGTAGGTTCTTTGGTGTAGGTCGTGATCAGTTTACGGGTGGGTTTGGGTATGGCGCCGAAGTATTCGTTTACCAGGTCGAGCGTTTTTTGCTCGTCGATTTTGCCGGCTACCACCAGCACGGCGTTGTCGGGCTGGTAGTAGTGGTGGTAAAAATCCTGGAGCCGTTCGATGGGAGCCAGTTCGATATCCGATTTTTCGCCGATGGTGGAGTGGCCGTAGTTGTGCCACTGGTACACGGCGGCCATCATCCGTTTGTTCAGCACGGCGCCGGGACTGTTTTCGCCGCGCTCATACTCGTTGCGCACCACGGAAAATTCGCTTTCCAGGTCTTTTCTGGCGATATAAGAGTTGATCATACGGTCGCTTTCCAGGTCGAGCGCCCAACGCAGGTTCTCTTCCGAGGCGTCGAAGGTTTCGAAATAATTCGTACGGTCGAGCCAGGTGGTGCCGTTCGGGCGGGCGCCGTGTTCGGTGAGTTCCTGCGGGATATTGGGGTGCCGGGGCGTTCCTTTGAATACGAGGTGTTCGAGCAGGTGCGCCATGCCGGTTTCGCCGTAGTTTTCATGCCGCGACCCCACTTTATAAGTGATATTAACCGTCATAATCGGCTTGGAAGGGTCGGGGAAAAGCAGCACACGCAGTCCGTTGGGCAGGCTGTATTCCGTGATACCCTCGACGGTAGTTATTTTTTGAACGCCGGGCGGCAAGCGCAAGGCCGTTTGGGCCAGTGCCCAGGTACCGCTAAATGCCAGCAGGAAAAGCAGGCTCCAACGTTGTATGGAAGGAATCATTTTCATGTTATAAAAGTTAGGTGAAATAATTGATCTACAAGTAGGCTTTTTGAGTGATTTGTTTCTTCGACGCTTTAATATTGCTTTCTATATTTATACCGCAGCCCGCCTGAGCCGGTCATTCACCGCCCGCCCCAGCCCTTCCTCCGGGCAAGTTTCCGCCAAAATCACGTCCACCTCCGATTGATCTAATGTTCGCAACGCGGCAAACAGATTTTGCGCTGCTTCGGCCAGGTCGCCGGAGGGGCTGAGTACGATTTGCAACACGCCGGCGGGCAGGTCGCGGAATCCGCGGCAGGCCAAAACTCCGATCTTTTTTTGGCTGTAGCGCAGCAGGTTTTCTTCAATGTCGCCCAATATCATTAATTTCTGCGGGGCATAGTGCGATTTGAGCATGCCCGGGGCCGCCGGGTTGCTGCTTTGGTTTAAAGCCAACTGTACCGGCCCTGCGACGCTTTCGATCTCCTCCAGGGCAAGTCCGCCCATCCGGTACACGGTAGTTCGGCCGTCTTCGAAGCCGATGATTGTACTTTCGATCCCGATATGGCATGGTCCGCCATCGAGGATGTACGGAATTTTTCCCTGTAATTGATCGTACACGTGCCGGGCGGTGGTGGGGCTGATATACCCGAACGGGTTGGCGCTGGGGGCCGCCAGCGGAAACGGCAGCGCCCGGAGCAGCGCCTGTGCCATCGGATGGGCAGGCGCCCGCAGGGCCACGCGCGGCAGTCCGGAAGTAACCAAATCGGGTATAACGGCGCGTTTGGGTAGCAGCAGGGTAAGCGGACCCGGCCAGTATCGTTCGGCCAGGGCGCGCAAAGGAGCGGGAAAAGACGCCGCATAACGCGTTGCAGCCGCCATATCCGGTACGTGAACGATCAGCGGATCGAAACTCGGCCTGTTTTTGACTTCAAAAATTTTGACCACCGCAGCCGGGTCGAGCGCATTGGCGGCCAGGCCGTACACCGTTTCCGTGGGCATAGCCACACATTCGCCTGCCCGGAGCCAATGCGCGGCTACCGTCAAATCAACTCCGGTTTGGGTCGTGAAAATGGTCATTGTTTGCTGGAAGGTTTTGGGCGTCGCTATTTTTTTCCTGTAGCGGGCTGGGGCAAAATTCAGCTAATTGGCCTTGTATTTGTTACACTATGCCCTGGTTTACGTCGGAAATATTTCAAACCTGTACATAAATACGGGTATTTCATCACTACCTTTGCGTAAAATTCACACCATGACTGACAGACAAGCCCAATCTGAACCTGAACTTCAGGAGATATTTAACGAGAAAGGGGAACGTATCAGCCCCGTTTTGCCGGAATCTATTCGCAATTTTCTGATCGATATCGATGGTACGATCTGCGACGATGTGCCCAATGAAGAACCGGAGCGTATGGCTACCGTGCTGCCATATCCCGATGCGTTATCTATGTTGAACAAGTGGTTTGAAGAAGGCCATATCATCTTCTTTTTTACCAGTCGTACCGAAGCGCATCGCGATGTAACCGAAAAGTGGCTGATCAGGCACGGGTTTAAATACCACGGTATTATTTTTGGTAAACCGCGTGGCGGCAATTACCACTGGATTGATAACCACATCGTTCGCGCCACACGTTTCAAGGGTAAATTCACTGACCTGGTGGTAAAAACACACGAAATTGAAGTGTTTTCAGAAGAATAGATCAATGATCCGTTCTTAACATCAAATCGCCATCACATACATGGTAACCGTCATTTTTTCTCTTTTGCTATTGGTTGTCGGACCGGTAGCCGTTACGGCGGCTAATCCGCTTGAATGTTGGACCAGGTACGATGTTCAGGCGGATTCTTTGCCGTACGATCTGCAAAATCCGTCGGTGGTAATTAACCTCGTCAGCGAAGATCTGAAAGAAATTTCCGGTCTGAGTCCGACAGATGAACCGGGTATTTTTTGTGCGATAGCTGACGAAAAGGGGGAAATTTTCTTTATCGACGGCAACGGCGGCGGCACCATCGTTCAGCGGGTGTTGTTTCGCGACAAAGGTGATTTTGAAGCAGTGGAAAAAGTAGGGAAATGCCTCTACGCCGCAAAAAGTAACGGCGATGTGTTTGAAATAGGGTGCTGGGAAAAAAACAACCCCAAAGCGACGGAATACAAAACCCCGTTAACTAAAGAAGATGACGTGGAAGGGCTGTGCTACGACAGCCTGCGTAATGCCTTGTTGATCGCCTGCAAAGGCGTGCCCGACAGCGCTTCCGCTCGGAAAGTTTATGCATTTGACCTGAAATCCAAACAATTGATCGAAACCCCTGTTTTTACGGTCGATCCCTTGGAAGTGAACCGTTTAGTTGCCTACAGCGATGAAGACAAGGCGCATTTTTTCAGCCCGTCCGGAATTGCCGTCCATCCCCTGAACGGAGACGTTTATATCGTTTCTTCTGCCTTGAAACGGTTGGTCGTGCTGGATTATAAAACCGGAAAAATCCGCTTTGCCATTCGGTTAAATAAAAAACTGTTGCCCCAACCCGAAGGAATTGCCTTCGACCGCGCCGGAAATCTTTACCTGAGCAGCGAGGGCAAAAAAGGCGAAGGGCTGCTGTACCGGTTTGATTTCCAAAAACAATATTAAATAATTATCCAATAGTCTTTCTCATGCCGGTAGTTGAACTCAAAATCCCGAATCTGGGAGAATCCATATCCAGTGTTACCTTTTCCAAATGGCTGAAACCCGACGGTTCCATGGTAACCATGGACGAACCTTTGTGCGAAATTGAAACGGAAAAAGCCAACCAGGAACTATCTGCCGATTCGGTCGGCAAGCTCACCTGGGTCGCTAAAGAAGGCGATGATTTGCCGGTAGGCGCCTTGTTCGCTAAAATTGACACCGATGCGTCAGGCGCCTCAAACGGCAGTACCGGTGGCAGTTCCACCAGTACCGCCACCGCCGAAACGCCGGTTGCTGTGCCTGCTTCATCGCCTAATTATGCAACGGGACATCCTTCGCCGGCTGCCGCAAAAATTCTGACCGAAGGCGGCGTCGATCCAGCCGCAGTAGGCGGTACGGGCAAAGATGGCCGGATCACCAAAGAGGATGCCCAAAAGGCCGTGGAAAATAAAACGCAGGCGCCGGTCGCTCCTGCTACTCCGGCTCCGGCTGCACCTGCGCCTGCTGCGCCCCGGACGCCCGCCCCTGCCCCTGCCACCGCTTTTTCCCGCGAAGAACGCCGCGAACGACTCAGCCGGATGCGCCGAACTATCGCCAAACGCCTGGTGAGCGCTAAAAACAACACCGCCATGCTCACCACCTTCAACGAAGTGGATATGAGCGGCGTGATGGAATTGCGGGAAAAATACCAGGACGCTTTTGTGAAAAAATACGGTATCAAACTGGGCTTCATGTCCATTTTCGCCAAGGCCTGCGCCAAAGTGTTGCTGGAAATGCCCGAAGTAAACGCCTTCATCGATGGGGAAGAGGTCATTTACCACGACTACGCCGATATCAGCATCGCGATCAGCACGCCGAACGGATTGGTGGTGCCGCCCATTCGCAACGTGGAAAGCCTGAATTTTCACGAAATAGAATTGAAACTGAAAGACTTGTCCGGCAAAGCCCGCGACGGCAAACTGTCGTTAGACGAAATGTCCGGCGGCACGTTCACCATTACCAACGGCGGTATTTTCGGCAGCCTGATGAGTACGCCGATCATCAACGAACCGCAGAGCGCTATCCTCGGCATGCACGCCATCAAGGAACGCCCGGTAGCCGTGAACGGCGAGGTGAAAATCCGACCGATGATGTACCTCGCACTGAGTTACGACCATCGTATTATCGACGGTTCTGCTTCTGTAACTTTCCTGGTGAAGGTCAAGAATCTGATCGAGGATCCGATCACGTTGTTGCTGGATATTTAAGACGGCATTGTTAAAACCGGAAATTTTCTTTTCAGTGTCCGCCAGCACGTCTATTTTAGAGGCAAAAATCAGGTTACCCAAACCCAAACTTTTGCCTCATGTACTACTCCAAGGCCCTTTGGCCCACTTTGCTCCTGCTCTGGACTACTGTGGCGCTCTTCGCACAAAAAGCCCCGATAAAATTCGGAAAAATCGATCCCTCCGAATTATCCATGACCGATTGCGACTTCGAGCCCGGCGCTGCTGCGCTGGTGCTCTGCGATTACGGCGAGGGCGGCTTTTTTTACCAAAACGGCGATGGGTTTGCATACCGGCTTTTACACCACAAGCGCGTTAAGATTTTTACTAAAAAAGGCTTGGACGAAGCCAACGTCAGCGTGGTCTATTATGCCGGCAAATCGGGCGATTATGAAAAGGTCAGGCTGGTAAAAGCCGCCTGTTACTATTTGGAAAACGGCGAAATGAAAACGGCGGAACTCTCCCCCAAAAAGGAAGGATTCACCACAGTATTGGAACGGGGTTTTCAGGAATTAAAATTTGCCATACCCGGCGCGCGCGAAGGATGTATTGTCGAGTACATCTATGAACGATCCAGCCTCGATATCAGGAACCTGCACGACTGGTATTTTCAGGGCGATTTGCCTGTATTGCAGAGCGTGTATCAATTGCGTGTGCCCGATTTTTTTATTTTTCAATACTTGCTGCGCGGCAACCGCCAACTCGATGAAAACCTGGCCAAACAGGTCAACCAGAATTATTACGGCGATGAATCCGATGCAAATGGCCTGACGCAACGGTTTAATTTTGGCGCCACGGCCCAGCAATATCATTGGGCGATGAACCGGCTGCCTTCGCTGCGCCCGGAGCCGTTTACTACTGCTCCACAGGAATATGCCGCTCATATCGAATGCCAGCTGATGCGGATCGAATACCCGAACGGTTCGATTCAGGAAATTGTGCCTTCCTACGAGAAATTTGGCAGCCAATTATTGCTTCACGACAACTTTGGGAAAATTGCAGAACCCGGGAATTTTGAAAAAAAGTTGGTCGGGGAAGTTGCCGGTAATTTGCCGGACCAACGGGCAAAAGCAAATGCCATCTTACAACATTTGCAGGAAAAGGTAAAGTGGAACGGCTTGCCCGGTATTTATGCCGATATGTCGGCATCCCGGCTGTATGAAAAAGGAACGGGCGATGCCGCCACCCTGAATTTGACACTCGTAGCCTGTCTGCGGGCGGCGGGTCTGACGGCCGATCCGGTGATTCTGGGCACCCGAAACCACGGGCGGCCACACACAGTTTATCCCAATGAGGGAAAATTTAACTTTGTCGTGGCGGCAGTGGACGTCGATGGCCAAACCCTGTTGGCCGACGCCACCTCCAACGGACTGCCCTGGGGCTACCTGTCGGAAAACTGCCTGAACGGAGAGGGTTACCGGGTGAGCGCGCGGGCGCCCGGTTGGATACCGATCCAAGCAAAAGCCGGCGGCGTGCAGTCCGTCTTGTTGAAGTTAACGGCGGAAGGGAATTTGTGGAAAGGCCGGGTTACGTTTAAAAATACCGGCTATTCAGCTGCAAATGTGCTTGAACAAGTGAACGATGCAGGTCAAAGTGCCTATCTTCAATCGGTACTGACCCCGCTGGCAGACTGGAACCCGGGAGAAGAATCGTTTACGCGGCAAACCGAAGGCGATTTCTTGTCGGTCGTGGAATGTTCGGTCAGTCAGGAGATTGAAGACGCCGAACTGATCTATTTTAAACCGGTATTAGCACAGGAACTGTTGGAACACCCCTTTCCCCAGGAAACCCGCACCTGGCCGCTCGATTTTCCTTATACGACCAATATCAATTACGTGATAACCCTGACTTTGCCCGAAGGGTATGAAGTGCTTGAAACACCTAAAGACCTGCTTGTTGCCTATGGTGACAAGGACCTCACCTTTCAGTACCGCTGTGCATCGGCCGGCAGAATGGTTTCGGTCGTTTCTAAATTACAAATGAAACGGCTGGCCTTCGAAGCCGGCGAATACGCCGATTTGCGCAAGTTTTATGATCTCATGGTGCAGAAAAACCAGGAAATGCTGGTGCTCAAAAAATCAAAATAAAATTAATTAACCTAAACGATACCTCATGAATTACGCCAAGGCCCTTTGGCCCACCTTGCTCCTGCTCTGGACTTCCTTCGTCCTGACCGCACAAAAAGCCCCGATGAAATTCGGGAAAATCGATCCCTCTGAATTATCCCTGACCGATTGTGATTTCGAGCCCGGCGCTGCCGCGCTGGTGCTTTGCGATTACGGCGAGGGCGAATTTGAAATCCAGGGAGATAACGGTTTCGTCTTCGTGTTGACTCGCCACAAACGGATCAAATTGTTTAACAAAGCCGGCCTCGATCAGGCCAATATCAGCCTCGAGTTTTTTGCCGGCAAATCGGGCGATTTTGAAAAAATCCGGAATATAAAAGCGGCGTGTTATAGTATGGAAAACGGCGCCGTAAAAACCACAGAGTTAAGTTCCAAAGAGATATTCACTACGGACATCGGTCATAGTGAAAAGGAAATAAAGTTTGCTATTCCCGGCGCGCGCGAAGGTTGCGTGATCGAATATTTATACGAGATGAGCAGCCGGGATATCGCCGGTTTACAGGATTGGTTTTTTCAGGAAGACATACCGGTGCTGCACAGCGAGTATCGTTTGTTCGTTCCCGATTTTTTTACTTTTCAAAAAGTGCTCCGGGGCAGCCTGGGGTTGACGATCAACAAGGAAAACTCGTCGATGGTAACTTACTTAGGCAAGGTCTCCGGCAGCGACAACCGTACCCGCGACATCAATATCAATGCCCTTACCTACCAATACCAATGGGCGATGGACAAGGTGCCTGCTTTGCGCCGGGAGCCGTTTACAGCAGCCATGCGGGACTTTGCCGCGCACATGGAAACCCAGTTGCTGAGTTATCAGTTTCAGGGCGGCGAGGCGCACGAGGTTATGCCGTCGTACGAGAAATTTAACCGCCGGCTGGTGGAGTCGGATGATTTCGGCAAGGCGGCTAAACCGGGTAGTTTTGAAAAACAATTGGCCGGCGAGTTGGCCGGCAGTTTGCCCGATCCCGCGCAAAAAGCAGGCGCTATCCTGAAACACATCCAGGAAAAAGTTAAATGGAATGGCGGGCACAGCATTTATTGCGATCAACCGACCGCCAAAATATACGCTAACGGCAGCGGCGATGCGGGCGATATAAACCTGTTGCTCGTGGCCTGCCTGCGCGCCGCCGGCCTCCAGGCCGATCCGGTTATTCTCGGCACCCGCGGTTATGGCCTGCCGCACCCGGTGTATCCCAAATCCAGTAAATTTAACTACGTTTTGGCGGCCATCGACATAGATGGTAAAACCCTGTTGGCCGACGCCACTTCCCGCGACCTGCCCCTCGGGTTTGTTGCCCAAAAATGCCTGCATGGCGAAGGCTGGCGGGTTAGCGAGGTATCGCCGGGCTGGATTCCACTGCAAAACAACGCCTCGGGCAACCAAACCACCCTGGTACAGGTGGCGCGCTCCGGCGATTCCTGGACCGGCAAAGCCACCTTCAAATCGACCGGCTATGCGGCGACGGAAGTACTGCAAAAAGTGAATAACGACGGCAAGGAAGCTTATTTCAAATATCTGCTGCAACCGCTGACCGACTGGAACCCCGGCGAGCCGCAATTTTCGCGGTCAGACGGGCCGTTGTCAACCATTGCGGAAATTCCGGTCAGCCGCGACGCCGAAGATGGCGACGTGCTTTATTTCAAACCTGTTTTTGCCGGCGGCATTCAGGACAACCCCCTCGTTGCCGAAACCAGAACCTGGCCACTTGATTTTCCTTTTGTTACCAATTCCAACTATGTGCTGACCCTCACGGTGCCCCCGGGGTTCTCGGTGGCCGAGATGCCCACGGACGCCGTGATGACTTTCGGCGAAAAAAAGGACCTCGTGTTTCAGTATCGCTGTTCTTTGGAAGCCGACCAACTGACCGTGATTTCCAAATTGCAGATGAAACGTTTGTTTTTTATGCCAGATGAATACGCCGAACTACGCCAGTTTTATAGTCTCATTGTTCAGAAAAACCAGGAAATGGTGGTGCTGAAAAAAACCTGAATGCTATGCGTGTATTGTTCTTTTTTTTCCTGCTGGTGACAGGAACGGTGGCCGGCCAGGATTTTGCCCTGAATGTCCCGGATTCGTTGCGGCGGTACGCCCATGCGGTGGTCCGGGAAGATGAGTTGGTGTTGGATGTCATTTCCCCGTCCGAAGTGGAATCCCGGCGTCGTCAGGTTATCACCATATTGAATAAGAACGGTCTGGAACACGCCTTGCTGGTGACGGCATACGACAAATTTCAATCCGTGCGCGAAATCAGCGCCACCCAATACGATGTGTTGGGATTGCCTGTCAAAACTTACCGCAAAAAGGATTTTCAGGATATTGCCTATTTGGACGATGTGACGATGGCTTCCGATGCCCGGTACCTGATGCTTGATCTGCGGAATCAAAATCCACCTTTTACGCTGGAGTTTGTAGTAACGACCAAATCAAAAGGTGTACTGACATACCCCGATTTTTTGCCCCAATCCAGTTATGGTGTTTCCGTAGAAAATGCCCGCTGCGAAGTGCGGGTGCCGGTGGCACAAACGCTGCTGTACAAAGGTGCGCGCAGCCCGGAGCCGGACATAACGCGCACCGATAAAGCGGTTACGTACGTTTGGGCCTTTAAAAACCTGCCGGCCATACCCGATGAACCGTACAACCTGCCAGTCAGCCGGTTCGCGCCGATGGTGCGCCTCACGCCGGGACAATTTGAAATGGGTAATTTTACCGGTTCCTTCGAGTCCTGGGACGGCCTCGCGCGCTGGAACCGGCAAATGCAGGAGGCTTTGCCACCGTTGAATGAAAAGGCAGTACGGGAAATCCGGGAGGCGACCAGGGATTTGCCGGAGATCGAGCGTATCCGGACAGTGTACCGGATGATGCAAAACAGCACGCGATACGTCAGCATCCAATTGGGCATAGGCGGCTGGCAGCCCTTCGATCCCAATTTCGTTCACGCCAAAAAATACGGCGATTGTAAAGCGTTGTCCTGGTACACCCTCGCCATGTTGGAGGCTGCCGGCGTGAACGCCTTTTACACGCTCGTGTACGCCGGCGATAATCCGCGGGAACTCGATCCGGCTTTTCCCGACAATGTTTTTAATCACGTTATTCTTACGGTGCCCGCGGGTGTGGGCGATACGCTTTGGCTGGAGTGTACTTCTCAAATTTGCCCCTTCGGCTATCTGGGCACGTTCACCGGCAACCGCAATGCCCTGGCTATCGGCAAGGAGCGAGCCGGTATCATACATCTGCCTGCCTTGCCGGCAGAACAAAATGTCCGCACGGATTCGGTACAAATTCAATTGTCTGAAGACCGGAAAACGGCACATATTCAATGGGATGCCGGCTTTTCGGGCATGGCGATAGAAGACGATCAGTTTTATGTCGCGGCGGCCTATTCCGATCCGCAGGAGCGCCGCAAATGGATCGAAGGAAATTTCTCCGTTAAAGGTGGCCAGGTGGAATCATTCGACCTGCTGATGGATAGCACAACCATCGGGCCGCCAAACGGGCGGGTAACGCTCCGGGCCTCCAGTTCCCAATTACTGAATGTCACAGCGCAGCGCCTGTATTTTCAGCCCAATTTTTTTCAGTCCTGGACCACTGCGCTCAAACCGGACAGTGCCCGGGTGTCGCCGGTGTACCGCCGTTTCGGAAATTCTTATGTCGCCGACCTGCAAATAGCCATCCCGGCCGGCTGGGCCCCCGAAACCATGCCGGCGCCGGTGGAAGAATCCACCCCGTTCGGTGCGTATGTTCGTTCGGTTTCGTTTTCCGACGGCGCCCTGCATTATCGCCGTCGCATCACCTTGCAGGCGGGGACTTTTCCGGCGGAGCAGTATAACGAGCTAGTTGTTTTATTTAAAAAAATGAAAAAATGGGATGGGGAAAGCGTGGTGTTTGTGCGAAAGGAGTGAGATCAAACCTTTTTTTCTCGAAACGCCAGTAAAAACACAATCAGCAGCGCTCCTGCAATCCCTGCCGGTACGAGCCACATACCCGTCCAGTCGCGTACGCCGTCATGTGTAAACAGGGCCGCCACGAAGCCGCCGACATACGAACCTACCGTCATGCCGATGCCGTAGGTGGCGATCGTGAATAGCCCTTGCGCCGAACTTTTTACATTGTCGCCGGCCAACTGATCGGTATAAATGGAGCCGGTCACGAAGAAAAAGTCGTAGCAGATGCCATGCAGGGCCACGGCGAGGTACAGCCATTCGTGTCCCATAGGCCCGCCCCAGCTGAGAAAAAGATAACGCAGTGTCCAGGCGACCATGGCGATCAGGAGAATATTGCGCACGCCCCAGCGCCCCAGCAGCAAGGGCAGGGCGAGCATAAAAAATACCTCGGAACCTTGCCCGAGCAGGCCCATTTTGGTCGTCACCGCTTCCACGCCGGATACGGTCAGGTAATCGCCGGTGAACGCGTAATAGAAAGAAAGCGGGATACACAGTAAAATAGAACCGATAAAAAATACCGCGTAAGAGCGGTTTTTCAGGAGTTGGAGCGCGTCCAGGCCGGCTAATTGAGCCAGGCTACGACCTGCTCCCGTATTTTTCGGCGGCGTGTCGGGCAGGAAAAAACTATATATGCCCAGGCCTGCCGAAACAATGGCGGGCAGGATAAAGATAAAAGATGTGGAGGATTGGCTGTTCACCGCGATACCGGCGACGATCCAGCCGATAGTGCCCAGTACGCGCAAGGTAGGGAAGTCCCGGGCCTGATCGTCCGTTTGGCCCATGGCGATGGAATTGGACAACGCCGTGGTGGGCATGTAAATACACGAATAGAATAGTAAAACGATAGAAAACGTCCCCACATCCTGGATTTGCGACAACAGCCATAACAATGCCGCCCCAATCAGGTGGAGCATTCCCATCAGTTTCTGGGCGGAAAAATACCGGTCGGCGATGAGGCCGATAAAAAACGGCGACACCATGGCCCCGAACCAGGCATTCCCATAGGCGATGCCGACTTGAACGCCGTCGGCTTGCAGGGCGGCGGGCAAATAAATGCCCATGGCGACAAACCAGGCTCCCCAAATGAAATATTCGAGGAACATCATGAGGGAGAGTTGGAGGCGGGTGGTTGTATTCATGTTTTTAAATGTTGCATCTATTACATATTGAAATAAATATTTAAAACGGCAATCAGAATTTTATCCAGGGGTATGGCTACGCCATTAAAACAATAAGTTACAGAAAAATGCTCTTTTGGGAAAAACACAGCCCTTGATTGAAAACCTTCGATTTGACCGGCGTGGCTGAACGCAATTTTGTCCCAAAATTGAATTTGCATCATGCCGCTTCCATAACCGTCCACGATTTCTTTCATTTGCGAAAGCCAATTTTGGGGCACCAGTTTTCCCGAAAACAGGTGAAAAAGAAAGGTGTTGATGTCCGTTGGGTTTGAAATGATAGCCCCTGCGCCGGCCGCAAAACTCAAATCGCCCGAATCAACCGGTTGCCACCCATTTGCGTAAACATAGGATTTTGCTTCGCCGCCGATGGAATCCGGCAGATTTTCATAAAAAGTATTGTTCAAATTGCAGGGTTCAAAAATCCGGGAGCGCAGCAATGTTGCAAAATCCGTTTTGGTAACATTTTCGGCAATGACGGACAGTAAACCATAGTTCACATTGGCATATTCTGCTTTTTTCGTCAATTTAAAATCTTTGCCATTCCGCTGCCAGGTCTGGAATTTTTTATCGGTCAAGCCACTTCGGTGCTTCAACAGTTGTTCTATGGTAATCTGTTTAGTGTGCGGGATTTCTGGAAAATAGGTAAAAAGTGTGCTTTGCAGACTCAATTTTCCCTCCGCTATCAATTGCATGATAATTGTTGCCGTGAACATCTTCGTGACCGAACCAATTCTGTATTTCGTGTTTGCGGTTGGTTTTATTCGATTTTTTAGGTCGGCAAACCCAAAGTTGAACTGGTAAATCTCTTTTTCCCGCTCGAAAAGCGATATACTGCCCATTCCCTTTTTGTTTTTGGAAATGTCCAAAAAAAGGCTGTCCATCCTCGAAATATCAAAAGTCTGTCCTTGCAGTAGCAGGAATGAAAAAATCAGCAAGCCGGCAAGGGAACATTTTTTCACGCTTATTTAAGTTTTTTTAATTTTTAATTCTGGAATGTAGAAACAAACCGGCCGCAAAAATAGACGCGCCTGGCATCAAACCAAATTATTTCCCCAACATGCGCTTCCCATCAAGTCTTCGACCGTTTCTTTTTTTACCCATTCGAAACAGTAAAAATCCCCATTTTTGCCCCCCGCCAAAATCGTCAGGAGTCATTAGTCGTCATTAGTCATTACGAGTCGTCATTCAGCAATTCTCGGTTTGTACGATCGACTCGGTTTTTGAGGTGTAGTCTGCGAGGCACGAGCAGGCGACATCTCGAAAACCAGATCAGAATACGCCATTTGAGGTTGAAAAAGGAGTCGTTTCAACTGTTTTTGAGATGTCACCTGCTCGT
>CAUJEY010000010.1 GCA_963169325.1 Bacteroidota bacterium | reverse complement strand
AACGGTTAAATTTGGAATTAATCGGGTTTCTGCTTAGAAGTTTAGAGGGTTTCTCGTTCGCGTTACCGAACGAGAAACCCTCTAACCTTCTAACCAGAAACCCTATTAAACTAAATTATTTTCAAATGCGATTTTAATCAGGCTGGCGGTGTTGTTAACACCCAGTTTGCGCATGATGTTTTTGCGGTGTACGCTGACGGTCTGGTCGCTGATAAAGAGTTTTTCAGCAATGGCTTTGTTGTTTAAAACCTGGCCGATATAGCGCATAACTTCTATTTCGCGGCGGGTGAGGCCGAATTTTCGGGCAAAACGGTTTTCGGGCAAAACGCCGTCGCTGCCGTTGCTCATGCCGCGGTCCGTCAGGGAAATACCCTTACCGAAAAAGGTTTTCCCGGCCATAACTTCCTCGATGGCGCGGAGCAATTCATCTCTGGAAGTAGACTTGAGCAACAAGCCATCGGCGCCGGCACGAAAGGTCGCTTTAACCAGGCGGGCGTCGTCAATCTGGGAAAAAACCAGCACCCGTAGGTTCGGATAATTTTTCTTGAAAACCGGCAATTGTTTTAACCCTTCGCCATCCGACAGATTCATGTCCATCAGCAGCAATTCCGTGGGGAACATTTTCAACATTTCAGTGATGCCGTTCTCGTTTTGAACAACGCCTTTTAACTGAAATTGAAAGCGCGTGGCAGGAACCGTCAGGACGTTTCGCAACCCTTCGACGAAAATCGGATGACCGTCGGCAATCAATATACTTAGGGATTTCACGGCAGGATTAGTCATGTACAAGTATTATGAAATCAATACACAGGCAATTTCCGTACCAAACTCAACTTAAACGCGCATTTGTCGGGTACCTTTCAAATAGCGACCCGAGTAAAGACATCTGGACTGTTTCCGGGTCGCCATTTGAAAGGTACCGGTTTGAGGGGACTTTTGCTTGCCCGCTACTAAACAGAATTTATTCCTAATTTTGTAGCGTCTTAATCTATTAAATCCATTTAAAATCGAGAAGCGCATAGGCTTACGAACCTTATCGTAAACGCGATCTGTCACGCAGACGCTTTGAGCGGATGCTATCCATAATCCTCCAACATGAAAAAAACTTTCACCCTGCTTTTATTCGGTTTTCTGGTAATACCTTTTGGCTGTGACAAAACCGAAGATACCCTCTTTGTACGTGCATTAACCTACAAATCAACGGAATATGAAGGCCGGCTGGCCCACGAGTGGATGGAATTGGGCTATCAAATGGCGAAGGACAACTATCTTTACGGCCCGCATGCCGCCCGTATTTACGGGTATCTCGGCCTTACCGCCTGGGAGGCCGTTTGTCATGGTTTGGAAAAGGGGAAAAGTATGGCCGGACAAATCAACGACTACGCGGATGCCGCCCAATTTGACGACAACAAAGTATATGACTGGGGGATCGTGCTGTGCTCCGCCATGCGTACCGTGGTTCCGGAGTTAGTAGACAATATAAACAACGCCCAGCGCAGCCAGGTGGATGTGCTGGCCTCCCTCCAGGAAGCCGACATGATGAAAAATGGACGGACTGAACAGGAACGCCAGGACTCCAAAGACCTCGGCTCCCGTATCGGACTGCGCATTGTGGAGCGTATCAGGAAAGACGGCCGGGATGTGATCCGCAATATTGTACCTGTCATTCCAGGCCGCGACGATACGCATAAATGGTATTGGGACCCCAATTCACTGGGGCAAACCCCGGTAGAACCGTTATGGAGTACCGTGCGTACTTTTGTGATCGACAATGCTCAGACTTGCGAGCCGCTCGCTCCTTTCCCCTATTCGGAAGACCCTGCCAGCGATTTTTACCGCGAGGCAAAAGAGGTATACGATGTGGCACGCAGCTCCGAAAACAAAGCCATTGCCTATCATTGGGACAACGGCCCGGGCCGAACCTGCAGCCCGGCCTGCCATTGGGTAAGCATTGCACAGCAACTCCTGAAACGCGAAAACAGCACCCTCGCCGAAAGCGCTAAAACCTATTGCCTGGTGGGTTTTGCCGCCGCCGACGCGTTTAGCGCCTGCTGGTTTGCCAAATACAAATATTTCATGCTTCGCCCGGTTACCTACATCCGGGAGGTGATCGATCCGGCCTGGAACCCGATGATCGGTACGCCGCCTTACCCGGACTACACTTCAGGCTCCTCCACTATCGGCGGCGCCGCGCCGCTGGTGTTGATCGATGTTTTCAGCGATGTAGGTTTTGTAGATAAAACACACCTCGGCAGCCCGCTCTACACCCCCGACGGTGGCCCTTTTGTGTTGCCCGAACGAACCTTCAGTTCGCTCACACTGGCCGGCGAGGAACAAACGCTGAGCCGTCTTATTGGCGGGGTCCACTTTCGCCGTGCCTGCGAAGAAGGACTGAAGGCGGGCCGTTGTATCGGCAAAACCATCCTCGCGCGTACTGACTTTGGGATTTAGCAAATAGCATTTTAAAAACCCACTCTGTGACAGTCCACCCCCTGTATCCGCATCTCTTTACGCCCCTCGATCTGGGTTTTACGACGCTTAAAAACCGCATCCTTATGGGCTCTATGCACACGGGCATAGAGGAAGAAAAGGGCGAACTGCGGCGCCTTGCCGCTTATTTTGCCGCTCGAGCCCGCGGTGGCACGGGCCTTATGGTAACGGGCGGCATAGCGCCCAACCGGCAGGGCTGGCTGGCGCCCTTCAGGGCCAAACTTACCTCGGGTTCTGAGGTAAAAAAACACCGTGTCGTCACTGCGGCCGTTCACGATGAAGACGGGAAAATTTGCCTGCAAATCCTGCACGCCGGCCGGTACGCCATGCACCCGTTGCTGGTGGCGCCCAGTTCCCTGCGGTCGCCCATTTCTCCGTTCCGGCCCTGGGAAATGAGCCCGCGTCTCATTCGCGCCACCATCGCCGATTTTGGCCGTACGGCCGCTCTGGCCCGCGAAGCCGGCTACGACGGCGTGGAAATCATGGGCAGCGAAGGCTACCTGATCAATCAGTTTATCGCTCCGCGCACCAATAAACGCCGCGATGATTGGGGTGGCGCCTTCGAAAACCGGATCCGGTTCCCGCTGGAGATCATGCGCGCCGTGCGCGAAAAAGCAGGACCCGACTTTATCGTCATTTTTCGCATATCCATGCTCGACCTGGTGGACGATGGCAGCACCTGGGACGAAGTGGTCGCCCTGGCCCAGGCCCTTGAAAAAGCCGGCGCCAGCATCATCAATACCGGTATCGGCTGGCACGAGGCGCGTGTCCCCACGATCGCCACCATGGTACCGCGCGGCGCATACACCTGGGTAAGCAAACGGCTGAAACCGCTAATCGGCATCCCCCTCATTACCACCAACCGCATCAACACCCCGGAAACAGCCGAAGCCATACTCGCGGCCGGCGACGCCGATATGGTTAGTATGGCCCGCCCCCTGTTGGCCGACCCAGATTTCGCCCGCAAAGCGTTCGAAAAACGGGCCGACGAGATCAATACCTGTATCGCCTGTAATCAAGCCTGCCTCGATCAAATTTTTGCCAACAAAACAGCCTCCTGCCTGGTCAACCCCCGGGCCTGCAAGGAAACCATTTTACCCGCCCAGCCCGCGCAAACTTCAAACTTCAAACTTCAAACTTCAAACTTACCCATCGCTGTAGTAGGCGCCGGCCCAGCCGGGCTTTCCTGCGCCACCGAACTGGCCGCTCTGGGGCTGGAAGTTCATTTGTTCGATGCTTCCGGGGCCATCGGCGGGCAATTCAATATGGCCAAAAAAATTCCGGGCAAGGAAGAATTTGCGGAAACCCTGCGTTATTTCGGCCGCCTGATTGAGAAAACAGGCGTTCATCTGCACCTGAATACCCCTGTTACGGCTGAAGCGTTAATTGCCGGCGGTTTTCGGGAAGTAGTGCTGGCCACCGGGATTGTGCCCCGCACCCCCGCTATCGAAGGCATCGACCATCCAAAGGTGCTATCCTACATCGATGTGCTGCAGCACGACACGCCCGTGGGCGAAAAGGTTGCTATCATCGGCGCCGGCGGAATCGGCTTCGACGTGGCAGCATTTTTGACCACGCCCGAGACCGTTTACGCCTCTCCCATCGCCGCTTATCTCCACGAATGGGGCGTCGACGAATCCTATCAAAACCGCGGCGGTCTCATGAAACCGGCGCATGCCAAATCGCCGCGCCAGGTATGGCTGCTGCAACGCTCCAAAGGAAAAGTCGGCGAACGTTTGGGCAAAACCACCGGCTGGGCACACCGGCTGACGCTCAAAAATCGGGGCGTACAGAGCTGGAACGAGGTGCAATACCATAAAATAGACGATGCCGGGCTGCACCTGACCGTAAAAGGGGAGCCGAAGTTGTTGGACGTGGATCACGTGATTATCTGCGCCGGGCAGGAGCCGCAGCGGGCCCTTCAACTACCATTGGAGCAGGCGGGCATACGGGTGCGCCTGATCGGTGGGGCTAAGTTGGCCACGGAACTGGATGCCAAACGGGCGATTGCGGAAGGCCTGGAGGTTGCTACACATATTTTTGACTGACCTATGCATACGCCACCGCTTTCCGGGATCATCCGCCAGTTTATACCTTTTGATACTTGTTTTGCCGTTACGCCGATCGGGGCCGGCAACATCAATGATACCTACCGGGTTGATATTCAAATCAATGGTAAAAAGCAGTCCTGGCTTCTACAGCGGCTGAACCATCAGGTATTTACCAATCCCGACGCAGTGATGCGCAATATCCGGGCCGTGGCAGCGCATTTGGAGCAGCAAGATGATTTTCCGCTGCGTATTCCAGCGCCCGTCGCAACCTCGGAGGGAAAGTGGTTGCACCGCGACGACGCAGGCAACTACTGGCGTGTGTTCCCATTTTACGACAATACTTTTGCCCCCGAGCACCTGCCGGAACCTGCTGTTGCCTTCGAGGCTGCACGGGCTTACGGCGCATTTCTATATGCGCTGCGCGATTTTCCGGCAAACGAACTGGTAGAAACAATTCCCGGTTTTCACGATACCGAACGCCGCTGGGCTGTTTTTGAAGATATTTTGAAAAAAAATCCGGCGAACCGCCAAAAACAGGCGCAAGCCGAAATCGATGCCCTGTTTGAAGCGCGGACCGTGTTTACCCAGGTGCACCGGCTGAAACAAAGCGGCGAATTACCGCGGCGGGTCACGCACAACGACACGAAAGCGGGCAATGTGCTGCTGGATACCCAAACCGGTCGTGCAGTGGCCGTTATCGACTGGGATACTATCATGCCAGGCACTGTGTTATCCGATTTCGGTGATATGGTGCGCACCTTCGCACCGGACTGCCCGGAGGACGGCAGCGGCTCCGTTAATCTGAGATTGGACACGCTTGAAGCGCTTTGCCGGGGATTTATGTGCCCAACCGCCGGTTTTTTGACGGCGCTGGAACGCCAAAACCTGCCGCTTGGCGCGCTGTGGATTATCGGCGAACAGGCGTTGCGTTTTCTCACCGACTACTTGGCGGGCGACACCTACTATAAAATCAAGTATACAGAGCACAACCTGGTACGCGCCCGAAACCAGCTGGCTTTATTTCAGGAAGTGGAACGCCATCAGACGCTTTTGCAGGAAATGTGCTCCGGAGCAGGGGAGGGCTAACTTTTACTTTTTCAAATACCCGCTCACCGCCTCCCTTACACTCCCTCCTTCCAGTAATAACGCTTGCGCCGCCTCATATCCCAATCCCGTGGCCTGCATGACCATCTGCGTGCCGCGGTCCACCAGTTTTACGTTGCTTAGTTGCATATCTACCATTTTATTATCCTGCACCCGGCCCAGTTGGATCATCACCGAGGTGGAAATCATATTCAGGACTAATTTCTGGGCCGTACCGGCTTTCATGCGTGTACTTCCGGTTACAAATTCCGGTCCGGTGACGACCAGTACTGGAAAATCAGCCTCGGCCAGTACGGGCGCCCCTGGGTTGCAGGTGATGCAGCCTGTGATGATGCCATGTTCGCGGCAGGTACGCAGCCCATGCACCACATAAGGCGTGGTACCCGATGCGGCAATACCGATGATCACATCTCGCGCATCGATCCGGTATTCCTGCAAATCTGCCCAGGCCTGGGTAGTGCTGTCTTCGGCGCCTTCCACGGCTTTTCGAATCGCCCGGTCGCCGCCGGCGATGAGGCCGATCACCCAGTCCGGTGGCGCGCCGTAAGTGGGCGGGATTTCGGAGGCATCCAGAATACCCAACCGGCCACTGGTGCCGGCGCCGATATAAAACAGCCGCCCCCCTTCGCGCATCTTCGGCACGATGGCTTCTACCAGGGCTTCAATTTGCGGGATGGCCAGTTCCACGGCAAGTGGTACCGTTTTGTCCTCCGCATTAATATGGGTGAGCAGTTCGCGCGCGGTCATTTTTTCCAGGTGCCGGTACGGCGAAGCGCTTTCAGTAATCTTTTCCATAAGGTGTTGATTTAAAATGCAAAGAAAGTTTACACTTCATTTACAGTCATTTACGAGCCGTTTTATTTTTTAACAAATTTTCATAAAGCCCTAACATCATTTAATAGTTGTGCTGCATCCCGGGGAAACATCTTGCAGTCTCATTTGAAATAACAATCTAATAACGGAAACCATGCTTACCCGTATCCGCTTCTCCGCTCCCTTATTCATGGCCCTTTGCTTCGGCCTTTTGCTTACCGCTTGCCGTACTGCCCAAAAATTCACCGAAAGCGGCGACTACGACGGCGCCATCGAATTTTGTGTTCAAAAACTGCGTGGTAAGTCCAAAAAGAAAACCGAATACGTACAGGGGCTGGAACTGGCGTTCCAAAAAGCCCAGGCTCGCGACCTGCGTATTGCTGAAAATCTGGCCGCGGCGAACCGCCCGGAAAACTGGGAGAAAGTCAATAACATACACCGGAAAATACAAGATCGCCAGAATCTCGTCGCCCCGCTGCTGCCTTTGGTGTCAAAAGACGGCTATCGCGCCCGTTTTGAATTTGTTTCCATTGAAAAACTGGAAGCAGAAAGCCGCGAAAAAGCCGCCGAATACCTGTACAACCGCGCCGAAGACCTGCTACTCCAGGCAGATCGTGGCGACCGGTTGGCTGCCCGGGACGCTTATTCCACCCTCCAGGATTTGGAACGCCGGTATTTTAGCAACTACAAAAATAAAGACCGGATGATGCAGGACGCCCGCACACTCGGCACCACACATATTCTATTTGAAGTAAAAAACCAGAGCGACCAATTGTTGCCACGGGAGTTTCAGGATCGCGTCATGGCCATGGGCACCTACGATTTAAACAGCGAATGGAAGGTTTTTCACTTCAAACCCGAACAAGGTATACCGGTGGATTACCGCGTGGTGTTCAACATTCGCCGGGTGGATATCAGCCCGGAACGGATCAATGAGCGGGAATACGTCGATGAAAAAGAAATTCAGGATGGCTGGGATTATGTCCTGGACGAACGCGGAAACGTAAAAAAAGACACTGCCGGCAACGACATCAAAACGCCACACTACATTCGTATCCGCGCCATAGTGCTGGAAGCGTATCAAACCAAAGCGGCGCGTTTGTCCGGCATGCTGGAGGTATATGATGCCACGCGCAATGTCCGCCTGGATGCCCGCGACCTCGGCACCGAAATCCTGTTCGAGCATTACGCCGCCACCTTCCGCGGCGATGCCCGGGCGCTGAGCGAAGCCTCGCGTCGCTGTATCGGCAACCGCCCGGCGCCGTTTCCTCCGGATGAAGATATGCTGGTGCAGGCGGCGGACCGGCTGAAACCGGATATCCGGCAGGAGTTGCGTGGGAACAGGGCCATTTTATAGTTCTATTCCCGCACAACCCGCTCGCCATACCTTATCGCACACCCTCGCAGCGTTTGCTCCCCGATCCTGATTTCCACCGCGTAATTGTACCGCCGGTCCGACATGCCGTCGCTGCAAGCGGTTTTTCGGACCACTACGTTTACTTTTTCCTTTGTGCCGGGGTCGGTTGTCGTGTATGTCCAGCTATCTCCTTTGACCTTTGGAGCCGCCCAGGCAAACGCCTTGCCCTGGTCGGCTCCGATATTTTTTAAAAACAATCCGGCTTCCTGTTCGGAAATAAGGAGTCCCCAAAAAGGTTCGGTGCCCATGCACCAAAAATCGAATGGCCGGCAGGTATTGAACATACTTTTGGCGGTCATTGTGTCGATCCCGGTGATGCTGAATTCGCCATCAATGGAAGCCGGTGTCCCGGAGGCATCTGCCCGGGGCGTAACATATCCACGGACCACGGCATACACCGATTCGTTCTCGTATGGCGCCGGCTGGCAGGCCTGGTAGTATAATGAGTCGAGTACCTGTGGCTTGGCGTTTACACGGTAAGTTTTGCCGGCAGTGCAATCGTAAAAGGCGTCGCCATTCGTACCTGATTGGTACATACCGCGCAGGGTTTGCAGCGGCGGTGGCGGGGCAACGGCGGCGCGTTGCCCGCTGTTTGCCGGCGGCACGGCGGAGAGCGTATCGGTAAGGGTATTGGTGGTGTTGGCAGTGGGCGCGGGTGTGTCCGTACAGGCGAATAAGAACAAGGCCAGCAGTCCGGTGACAAGCATTTTTTGCATAATTCCGAATTTCAGATGGAAAAAATTCTGTTTACAAAGAACGGATTTCCCGCTCGTAACTTATTCATTTTCTTTAAAAAAGGCCACCTAAGCCGATGCCCGGCCACTAATTCGGCTCCCTTTTTGTTAATTTTACACGAACCTTCCGTAAATCGACGTATTTTTGCACCCGGCATAAAATCGGATAATAGATTTATAACGCGGTCTTCTCTAACCAGAAACCCTCTAACCAGAAACCCTCTAACCCCCTAAACCATCAATCTCTACTACATGACTCAACTCCACCATATGGTCGGCAACCTGACTCAAGACGGCGCTAAACTGAAGCGCATTTTTATAGAACCCAAACTACCTGAAGGCCTTGCGCCGCTGTTGTCCCTCGCGCACAACCTCTGGTGGTCCTGGAACCACGATGCTATTGATCTGTTCCGGTCCATCGACCCAAAGGGTTTCGAAGCGGCTAATTACAACCCGCTGGCGCTGCTCGACGAGCTCAGCATCGAAAAGGCGCAGGAACTGCTCCATAATGCCGGGTTTATGACCCGGATGAAGCAGGTACTTCGCAATTTCGAAGACTATATCGGTAAAGCACCGGCCAAAACACAACCTCAGATCGCCTATTTCTGTATGGAATACGGTCTGCACCAAAGCGTACGCTTGTACTCCGGCGGACTGGGCATACTTGCCGGCGATTACCTGAAGGAAGCCAGCGACCGCAATACCAACCTTATTGCCGTCGGACTCTTGTACCGCTACGGGTATTTCCAACAAGCCATTTCCCTGCACGGCGAACAAATCCACCAACTGGAAGCAGCCAAGTTTACACAATTGCCTGTTGCGCCGGTGCGAGATGCACGCGGCGAGTGGATCAAAATCCATGTCAACTTTGCCGGACGCACCGTGTGGGCCAAGGTATGGCAACTCAGCGTAGGCCGGGTGCCGTTGTACCTGCTGGATACCGACATCGACGACAACCGCTGGGAGGATCGCTCCATCACGCACCAACTGTACGGCGGCGACAATGAAAATCGCCTGCGCCAGGAAATCCTGCTCGGTATCGGCGGGGCGCGAGCGATCAAAGCCATGAATCTCGAACCCGACCTCTACCACCTCAACGAAGGTCACGCGGCCTTCCTGGGCCTTGAACGCCTGCGCAATTACCTGAAAAACAAACACCTGCCCTACGATGCCGCACTCGAAATCGTACGCGCCACGCAGCTGTTCACGACGCATACCCCCGTGCCCGCCGGACACGACGCTTTTTCTGAAGCACTCCTGCGCGACTACCTCTTTGAGTTCACCTTTGCACTCGATATCTCCTGGGAAGAATTACTGGCTTTCGGCAGACTTGATGCCAATAACCCCAATGAGTTATTCTCCGTAAGCAATCTGGCACTCCGTACTTCGCAGGAAGTGAATGGGGTGAGCCGACTGCACGGTCAGGTCAGTCAGAAGATGTTTAACGAACTTTATCCCGATTACCACTACGCCGAATCGCACGTCGGCTACGTCACCAATGGGGTACACTTTCCCACTTGGGTGGCCCGCGAGTGGCTGGAGTTGTACACTGAAACCTTCGGGAAAGGATTTTTGGAAGATCAGACCAGCAAAAAATACTGGGAAAAAATCCAAAAGGTGCCGGCCGATAAGATAACTGGAATCCGCCTGGCCCTTAAAAAACGCCTGCTCGATTGGGTGCGCGCTGAATTGCGCGAGGACCTGACCCGCCGCGGCGAGAACCCGCGCAGCATTTTTGAGATTGTCAACGCGATCCGTGAAAATGCCCTGGTTATCGGCTTTGCCCGGCGTTTTGCCACTTACAAACGCGCCACACTGCTGTTTTCCAACGAAAAACGGTTAGCAGAGATGGTCAATAACGCCGACCGGCCCGTGTTGTTCCTGTTTGCCGGCAAGGCCCACCCGGCCGATAAAGGTGGTCAGGAGTTTATCCGTTTGATTTACAACACGACAAAAAATCCGCTTTTCAAAGGCAAGGTCATTTTCCTGGAAAACTACGGTATGGAAATGGCCAAACTACTGGTGCAAGGCGTGGATATCTGGCTGAATAACCCCACCCGGCCCAAAGAAGCCAGCGGTACCAGCGGTATGAAGGCTGTGATGAACGGCGTGATGAACTTCTCGGTGCTCGACGGATGGTGGTGCGAAGGTTACCGGCCCGGCGCAGGCTGGGCGCTGCCCGAACACGACACCTACGCCGATCCTGACCTGCAAAACGAACTTGACGCCGAGACGATCTACAATATTCTCGAAAGCGATATTATTCCCACCTATTTCGGAAACGGTACCGGCGGCAGTAGCGAGGGCTGGCTGAGCCATATCAAAAACACCATCGCAGGCATAGCGCCCGAATTCGTGATGAAACGGATGCTCGACGACTATCAGGAGCGTTACTACGGCAAACTTTGGGATCGCAGCCAGAAACTCAAGAAAAACAAATTCACAGCCTTGTTCGGCCTGGTCGATTGGAAAAACCGCTTGCGCCGTGCCTGGGATGCCATCGAACTCACCGACCTGCAAGCGCCCGACACCTTCAACCATTCGCTGCCGCTGGGCGAAAATTTCAAGGCTTCGGTTACCCTGCAACTGCACGAACTCGGCTCCTCTGATGTAGGCGTGGAAGTGGTGTTTTTCCGTCGTATTTCCGAAACGGAACTGGAACTCATCGGCACCAACGAACTGGAACTGGAGCACCAGAAAGGCGCTCTTGCTACCTATTCCTGCGACATCACGCCAAAAACAGCGGGCGTGTTCGAGTACGGCTTCCGGATGTTTCCCAAACACCCCTTGTTGCCACACCGGCAGGATTTCGGGTTGGTGCGCTGGCTTTGAGGGTTTCTGGTTGGAGGGTTAGAAGGTTTCTGGTTTGTTGATTACTTTTGACTCAAGTAATAAACAAGGAAGATGAATCGAAAAAACATGCTATTCCTGAACCGGCTGTTCCACCAATTTTTGCTGACCGCAGTATGCTATCTGTTAAATCTGAACACCGGCAACGCACAATCTTCCCCTTCCCTGGCCGAACGCCTCGGCTATCCCGCCGGTACCAAATTGCTGATCCTGCACGCCGACGACCTGGGAATGTCGCATTCGGAAAATCAGGCTAGCTTCGAAGCCCTGGTTACCGGCGCAGTCAATTCCGCCAGCATCATGGTGCCCTGTCCCTGGCTGCCTGAAGTGGCCTTCTTTTTTCGCGATTTTTCTACAGCCGACCTGGGGCTGCACCTGACCCTTACCAGTGAATGGAAAAACTATAAATGGGGTCCTGCTGCACCCCGGGGTACAGTGAGCAGCCTCGTAGATAGTATTGGCTATTTTCACGAAAGCTGCGCAACACTCGCTGCCCGTGCCCGCCCCGAAGAAGTGGAACTGGAATTGCGTGCCCAGATTGAAAAAGCAAAAGCAATGGGTATCGAGCCCACGCACCTCGACAGCCACATGGGCTGTTTGTTCTTTACACTCCCGGAATTGTTCCAAATTTACCTCAAACTCGGCCGGGAGTATCGGATACCCGTAATGCTCGGCCGCGATATGCTCGCCCAACTCCCGACCGCCGCAGGCGTGACCCTGACGGAAAAAGATGTTGTCGTTGACCGGGTACTGACCGCCGGCCCCGAAGACTACAAAGGTGGTATGTCGGCCTATTACGAGCGCACACTCCGCGAACTCCAGCCCGGCGTTAGTGTATTGCTCATGCACCTGGCATACGAAGGCCCCGAAATGCAGGGCATGACTTACGACCACCCCGACTGGGGCGCCGCCTGGCGACAGGCCGATTTTGATTTTTTTGCCGGTGCAACCTGTAAGAAAATCTTAGCGGAAGAAGGTATCCAGTTGATCACCTGGAGAGAACTGGGAAAATTGATGAAGTGAAGTAATTATTCCGGGCAACGTCGAGTCAAAAATCCCCTTTGGCATTCGCTTTTTTTCACTGATGTTTCCCAGCATCATTGTTGATTTCGATTGAAAATTTTGTGTAATCTCCTTTTTAAAGCACGAATTTTTTCTAAAAAGGGCAAATAAGTTTTATTTAATTCTGTTTCGAAATTTCTTGCATAGATAGCCATTTCTACTGGACTATCTGATTTAAAAAGTTTTTTATTCTGGATGTTTTAGTTTATCAGAAATAAAAAATATTTTTGCGTATCGACTGCGCAATTTGCGCGCAGTGGAAGCCCACACCACTTCTTTCCAGATTATAAATTCGTCCTCCTCCCGGGGAGTCGTCTTTTTTCCTAACCACACCACTGTTGCTGCTTATTTCGTCACCCGGCCTGTGCGCTGCGCAACAGGCCAAGATGTGTATGTGCCATGCTTCACGAATCCCCCGAACCCGATCAAAAGGGCTTGTACGTTCCCCAACTCGAATCCGATGCCTGCGGAACAGGTTTTATCGCCAATCTGAATGGCATTCGGAGCCACCGTTTGGTGGAAGATGCGCTGACCATGTTGGCCAATATGCACCACCGGGGCGCTACCGGCTGTGAAGAGAACACCGGCGACGGCGCCGGCATTTTGCTGCAAATTCCACATGATTTTTTAGTCGGCCAAACGGCTCGTGGCGATTTACACTTGCCGGTGCCAGGCGCTTACGGCGGCGGAATGATCTTTTTCCCGCGCGATACGGCGCTGCGTGCGGCCTGCCGCCAGTTGCTCGACGATTACATCGACGAACTGGGCTTCGACCTGCTGGGGTATCGTTTGGTGCCCACCGACAACAGCCGGATTGGTGCTTCGGCGCGCTCCACCGAACCCTGCATGGAACAAGTCTTCGTCAGGCCCCGCCTGGCCATGGAGCGCAAATCCCTGGAGCGGCGCCTGTATGTGTTGCGCAAATTCGCCCACCACAACATTTACCGGGCCCTGCCGCAGGCTGCCGATGATTTTTACATCGTGTCCCTCTCCGGTTCCACGATGATATACAAAGGTCAACTCACCGCCACGCAGGTGCGCGATTATTTCCCCGACCTGCAGCACCCCGATTTTGCTTCGGCCGTCGCGGTGATCCATTCGCGTTTTTCCACGAACACCGTTCCCAAATGGAAACTGGCCCAGCCATTCCGCTATATCGCGCACAACGGCGAAATCAATACCATTCAGGGTAATGTACAATGGTGGGAAGCCCGCGAATCGCGTCTGCAAAGTGCCTTTTTTACGCCGGAAGAACTGGAAAAACTGAAACCGATCTGCGGCAAAGGTTTGTCGGACAGCGCGGTGTTCGACAATGTCCTCGAATTCCTGCACCTGGCGGGTCGCTCGCTGCCGCATGCGCTGATGATGATGATACCGGAAGCCTGGCAGCACGATGAGACTATGGACGATTACAAACGCGCCTTCTACCAATACCATGCCCTGCTGATGGAACCCTGGGACGGCCCGGCTTCTATTTGTTTTACCGACGGGACACTGGTAGGCGCCTTACTCGACCGCAACGGCCTTCGCCCGGCGCGGTATTGTTTGCTCGACGACGGCACACTGATCGCCGCTTCGGAAGCCGGTGCACTGCCGGTTGCACAACGAAAAGTGATTGCCAAGGGCCGTTTACAACCGGGGAAAATGCTGATTGCCGACCTTGATCAACACCGCATCGTAGCCGATACCGAAGTAAAAGAAACCATCTGCCGGCGGTTTCCCTACCGCGATTGGCTGGACAGCAAAACCTGGCGCCTGGAAGATTTGCCGGACGGCCCAACAACAGAAAGTCAGGCGCCTGAAATATTGCAACAGCGGCAGCGCCTGTTCGGCTATACCCGCGAAGACCTGAATGTGGTGCTCCGGCCGATGGCCGAAACCGGTGACGAGCCCGTAGGCAGCATGGGCGCCGACACGCCGCTGGCGATTCTGTCGGAAAAGCCGCAACACTTAGCCAATTATTTCAAACAACACTTCGCACAGGTCACCAATCCGCCGATCGACCCCATCCGCGAACGGGCCGTGATGTCGCTCTATAGTCCGTTGGGCGGGTCCAAAAACCCCCTCGATCTGTATGCCGAACACCCGCGTTGCATCCACCTGGAATCGCCGGTATTGTTGAACAACGAATTGGCAAAACTGAAAAATCTGGAGCATCCGTATTTCCGGCCGGCTCAGCTGGATATAGTATTTCCGGCAGATGCTCAAAAGGGACGCCTCCGTGCCGCGCTGGATCATCTCTGCGCCGAGGCGGAGGACCAGGTGCGCCAGGGCCGTCACCTGCTCATCCTTTCCGACCGGATCGCCGATGCCCGCCAGGCCCCTATCCCGGCGCTGCTGGCCACCGGCGCCGTGCATCAGCACCTTAGCCGGGCAGGACTGCGCAGCCATACCGCCATCGTGGTGGAAACCGGCGACGCCCGCGAAACGCACCATTTAGCCACCCTGCTCGGATACGGCGCCAATGCCGTGAACCCATATCTGGCACTGGAGTCTGTTGCCCAATTGAAACAGGAGGCCGGAGCGGCAACATCAGAAAAATATGTCCAGCAATACCGCTATGCCTGCAACAAAGGCCTGTTGAAAATTTTGTCCAAAATGGGCGTTTCCGCCGTGCAATCGTATATCGGCGCGCAGTTGTTCGAAGCCCTGGGTATCGGCGAAGCGGTTGTCAAACACTGCTTTGCCGGCACCATCTCCCGTATTGGCGGCCTCGACTTCGATGATATTGCCACGGAATGCCTCTTATGGCATCGGGCTACCTTCCAAACCCCGTTGGATATGCTGCCACACGGCGGCCTGTACCAATGGCAACGCGATGGCGAAGCGCACCTGTTTGATCCGCAAACGATCCACCTATTGCAACACGCCGTTCGAACGGGTAGTTTTTCTACTTATAAAAAATACGCGCAACGTATCGATCACCAAAACCAAACCGTGCTCACCCTGCGCGGCTTGCTGACATTTCGCAAAGGCCATCCCATTCCCCTGGAAGAAGTGGAGCCGGTAGGAGCCATCCTCCGGCGCTTTTCTACCGGCGCTATGTCGTTCGGTTCGTTGTCGCACGAAGCGCATTCCAATCTGGCTATAGCCATGAACCGCATCGGCGCCAAAAGCAACAGCGGCGAAGGCGGCGAAGACGAAAGCCGGTACGACCCCTTGCCCAATGGCGACAGTGCGCGCAGTGCCATCAAGCAGGTCGCATCGGGCCGTTTCGGGGTAACGAGCTGGTATCTGGTGAATGCCGACGAACTACAGATTAAAATGGCGCAAGGCGCCAAACCCGGCGAAGGCGGCCAATTGCCCGGACATAAAGTTGACCCCTGGATTGCCCATGTACGCCACGCCACACCGGGAGTAGGCCTGATTTCGCCGCCGCCGCACCACGATATTTACTCTATAGAAGACCTGGCCCAACTGATCTTCGACCTGAAAAGTGCCAATCCGCGTGCCCGCATCAGCGTAAAACTCGTGTCTAAGGCCGGTGTCGGTATCATCGCCGCCGGCGTAGCCAAAGCCCGCGCCGACACCCTGCTCATTTCCGGGCACGACGGCGGTACCGGCGCTTCACCGCTCAGCAGCATCCGCCATGCCGGTTTGCCCTGGGAACTGGGCCTGGCCGAAACGCACCAGACACTCGTGCGCAACGGGCTGCGCCGGCGCGTGGTGCTGCAAGCCGACGGTCAGGTGCGCACCGGCCGCGACCTGGCTGTCGCTACTTTGCTGGGCGCTGAGGAGTGGAGCATTGCCACGGCGGCACTGGTAGCTGAGGGGTGTATCATGATGCGCAAATGCCACCTGAATACCTGCCCGGTAGGCATCGCCACCCAGGACCCCGTTTTGCGGCAACGATTTAGCGGGAAACCGGAACATGTTATCAACTTCTTCACCTTCCTGGCAGAAGACCTGCGCCATATTATGGCTGAATTGGGTTTCCGCACAGTGACAGAAATGGTGGGCCGGGTGGAAATGCTTCGCGAACGCAGCGACCTGCCAGCCGGAAAAGCGCGCCGGCTCGACCTGAGCGCCTTGTTGTATAAAGAAACGACCCCGGTTTATTACGAACCGGAAAAAACGGCGGATACCCGTCCTTCCGACCACCTCTTGAAAAACCGCCTGGATTATAAAATTGCTGAATTAGCCGCTCAGTCGCTCCGCAATGCTTCGCCGTACGAAACGGCCCTTCCTATCCACAACACGGACCGGGCCGTTGGTACCATTTTATCGAGTAAAATCAGCCGGCAATGGCGGGCTGCGGGGCTGCCTGATGGATGTATCCGGTTGCATTTCCGTGGTTCGGCCGGCCAGAGTTTCGGCGCATTTGCGGCAAAAGGACTGGAACTGGCGCTGGAAGGCGAAGCGAATGACTATTTCGGCAAAGGTCTTTCCGGCGCGCGTTTGGCCGTTTGGCCCGACCGTCAGGCCCGGTTTAAAGCATGGGAACAAATAGTAACCGGCAATGTCGCCCTGTTTGGCGCGACGTCCGGCGAAGCCTATATCTGCGGGCAAGCCGGCGAACGTTTTGCGGTACGCAACAGTGGCGCTACGGCCGTAGTGGAAGGCATCGGCGATCATGGCTGCGAGTATATGACCGGCGGCACGGTGGTGGTGCTTGGGGAAACGGGGCGCAATTTCGCGGCCGGCATGACCGGCGGTATTGCCTATATGTACGATCCCGAAGGCCGGTTCCCGCAGCGCTGCAATTTAGCCCATATTGACCTGGACCCACTATCAGAAACAGACCTGGAGCAGGTACAGCGCTTGATTCGACAACATTTTCATTTTACCGGCAGCGCACGGGCCCTGGAGTTTTTGCACGACTGGGCGCAGCACTGCGCGCATTTCGTTAAGGTGATCCCGGTGGAGTATAAAAAAGCTTTGGCGAATGAGGCTAAACCGCATGCCGAAAATGCCTTATTGGAAATTCATCATTTATAATTCATCATTGGCCAAATATGTCCGACCCGAAAGGTTTTCTCAAATACCCTCGCCAAACGCCGCCCTACCGCCCGGTGGAAGAACGGGTGTTCGATTTCCAGGATGTGATACACAGCGAAGTCTTCACCCAGGAGCAAACACGCGAACAGGCGACCCGTTGTATGGGCTGCGGCGTGCCGTTTTGCCACAACGGCTGCCCGCTGGGCAACCTGATCCCCGATTTCAACGAAGCAGTGTATCACGAAGATTGGGGGTTGGCCTATCAGTTGTTGGCAAAAACCAACAACTTCCCGGAGTTCACCGGCCGGATTTGTCCGGCGCCCTGCGAGCACGCCTGTGTGCTGGGCATCAACCAGGATCCCGTAGCCATCGAACACGTGGAGCAAGCCATTATTGAAACGGCTTTTGCCCGTGGGTTGGTGCAGCCACGGCCACCTGTTCATCGCTCAGGAAAAAAGGTAGCGGTGATCGGATCGGGACCGGCCGGTTTAGCCGCGGCGGATGAATTGAACCGCAAAGGGCACACCGTAACTGTTTATGAAAAAGACAGATACCCCGGTGGTTTGCTGCGTTATGGCATTCCCGATTTTAAACTGGAAAAATGGATCGTAGAACGCCGCATTCGCCTCCTGGAGGCGGAGGGTATTGTGTTTCAATGCGGTGTCGAGATCGGTTTGGATCTTACAACGGATGAACTATTGCGCCACAACGATGTCGTGTTGCTGTGCATCGGCGCGGCGCGGCCCCGGGCCTTGAATATTCCCGGACACGAGTTGCCGGGCGTGCATTATGCGATGGATTATCTTACGCAAAACAACCGCCGGGTGACCGGCGAATCGTTTGCGGAGCCCGATATTTTGGCCGCCGGCAAACACGTGGTGGTCATCGGCGGCGGCGACACCGGCTCCGACTGCGTGGGCACGGCCAACCGGCAGGGTGCGCTTTCCGTGGCTCAGTTGCAATACCGCCCCCGCCCCGCCGACGAACGAAGCGACTACGATCCCTGGCCCCTTATGCCCATGACGCTGACGACCTCCTCTTCGCACGAAGAAGGCTGCGCGCGCGCCTGGGAAGTGCAAACCAAGTCCTTTGTATCCGCCCCGGATGGCCGGGTAAAAGGGCTGGTCGTCGCCGATTTGATTTGGGAAAAAGATTCTACTACCGGCCGATATGTTTTCCGGGAAAAACCGGGCAGCGAACGCGAAATCCCTTGCGACCTCGCGCTGATCGCAATCGGATACCGGGGTGTGGCGCCGGGCGCGATCTGGGAGCAACTGGATTTGTTACCCGACGAGCGCGGACTGATTCCGGGGGAAGACTACCGGACTGCCCATCCCCGGGTTTTTGTCGCCGGTGATGCCCGGCGCGGGCAATCGCTGGTGGTGTGGGCTATTGCGGAGGGGCGGGAAGCGGCGGCGGTGATGGAAGAGCAGATGAAAGTCAAAATGTAAAAGTCAAAATAAAAAATGTAAAAGTTGCCGCGCAAGATGCCCTTTTACATTTTGACTTTTGACTTTTACATTTTGCCTTTTCAAGGCCGCCGATCCTCTGCGCGCAACAAATTTTCCTGAAAAAACCGGTCTATTTTTTCAAACAAATGCACCCGGTCTTTGCCCATTACATTGTGCAAATGTTCGGGATACACGAAATAATCGATCTGTTTGCCTTTTCTCACACATTCCCGGATATAGCGCAGCGAATGTTGCCACAGCACTACGTCGTCGGAAGAGCCATGGATCATCAGCAGGCGCCCGTCGAGGTTGTCGATGTAGTTGAACAGGTTGTTTTTGGCATAGCCGTCGGGATTTTCCTGGGGCGTGTCCATGTACCGTTCGGTGTACATGATCTCATACATCCGCCAGTCGATCACCGGGCCGCCCGCCACGCCGCATTTGAAAATTCCTTTGGCTTCAGGCCGGGTCATGAGCGAAGTGGTCATAAAGCCGCCGTAACTCCAGCCGAACACCCCCAGGCGGGTAGAATCCACAAACGGTTGGTCTTTCAGGTAGCGGACGCCGGCGAGTTGATCCTCGATTTCCACGTCGCCGATCCGGCGGTGCAGGGCGCTTTCAAACTCGAAACCGCGATTGGCCGAGCCGCGCCCGTCCACCGTGAATACGATACAGCCCTGCTGAGCCATACGATGCATCCAGAGCTCGGCGGCGCCGAGCCAGGTATTGGCCACGAGTTGGGCGTGCGGGCCATTGTACAGGTACACCAGCACGGGGTATTTGTTCGCAGGGTCGAAGTTCGGGGGCAGCACCATCCGGGCGTTGAGGGCAGGCCCGCCGGGCGAGGGGATGCTGAACATTTTGACCTGGCCCATCGCGTAGCCCTCCAGCGGATTTTTCGCGCTGAACACGATCTTGCGTTCCGCCGGTTTTTTCACCGGAAACGTATAAATATTGCGCGGGGTGGCGGCACTGCTGAATACGTCGATCACCCAGTCGCCGTTTTTGTTCACCAGGGCGTTGTGCATACCCTCCTCGTCGCTCAGCCGGGTGGCTGCGCCGGTTTTCAGGTTGGCCGCCCAGATGTGCCGGTTCAGGCCGCTTTCGTCGGCCGTTTGGTAAAAACAGGTTTCGCCGTTGGCGGAAAACCCGTAGAACGTCGTGACGGGGAATTTGCCCTCGCTCAACCGGCGGAGCAGTTTGCCGTTTAGATCGTACAGGTATAAATGGTTGAACCCGTCGCGCTCGCTTTGCCACACGAACTGGTCGTTTTTGCCCGGCACGAATTGCGCCGGCTGTTCGGGCTCCACCCACTTGTCGTTGCTTTCTTCAAACAGTGTTTTTACAAAAGCGCCCGTTGCCGCGTCGTATTGGCGCAGCCACAGGTGGTTTTGCTCGCGATTGACGACGGCGATGAGCACGTATTTGTCGTCGGACGACCAGGCCACATTGGTCAGAAACTGCTCGGCGGGTTCGCCCGTGTTCAGGTACCATTTCTGGCCGCTTTGCGTGTCGTATACGCCCACGGTGACGTGGTGACTCGCAGCGCCGGCATAAGGGTAACGCACAAAACGCGCCTGAGCGGGCATGGAATCGAGCACGTAAATGGGATATGGGGTCACCATACTTTCGTCCATACGGTAAAAAGCCAGATAGCGGCCCGAGGGACTCCAAAAGGTGCCTTTAGAAATCCCGAACTCCTGCCGGTGTACGCTCTCGCCGTACACGATACCGTCTTTTTCGCTTTGGGCTACGCCCAGATCTTTGCCGCCGATATTGATCCACAAACCCTTCTCGCGGGTGTAGGCAACTTTAAATGTTTTTTCGTGGATATCGGCGTTTTCCCCTTCAGCGGGGAATCCGTTTTTTCGGTTCAAATCGCCGTTGAGCGTGTAGGTGTAAATACCCTTTTCCGTTTTGAACCAAAGGTTTTTGTCATCGAGCCAGGTAATGGCGGGCATGGCGGCCAAGGGCGTCGAGCCTTGTTTTTCCAGGTCTGTATTGATGGCAGTCAGTATATCGAGGGTGTCTGTGCTCCCGTTGGCGGCGTTCGTCCGTACAAGTTTGCCGTTGAGCGCGTGCGTAAACTGGTTGGTCCCGGGTACCCATTGCACCTGTTTCAGGTTGGCCGGCGCGAGTGCCGTGCGGCCCTTGAGGATGGCATCGGCCATGGTGATATTGGATTGGGCCTCCAGAAACACGGTGGCGACGAGCAGAACAAAAAAGAGCAGTTGATATTTTTTCATGGACGTGCTGATTTGGTATAGAACGACGCCAAGGTACGGCGACGTCAGGTGGATTAAGAAACCGCGGCATGCAGGATTCGACGGACGGGGCATTTGCCGGTCGCATCGCCAATATTTTAAACCACAAGGTTCCCTTAAAACCCGTACCTTTGCGCCCATTTTTAAATTTCATATCCAATTTCGATGCTATCAGTTAACAATCTGGCCTTGCAGTTCGGCAAGCGGGTCCTTTTTGATGAGGTCAATCTTAAATTTGTAAAAGGCAATTGTTACGGCGTCATCGGCGCAAACGGCGCCGGCAAGTCTACTTTTCTGAAAATTCTGTCTGGAGAAATAGATAGTACCCGGGGCTCTATCGAGATAACCCCCGGCGAGCGGATGGCCGTGCTCAGCCAAAACCACTTTGCATTTGATGAGTACCCGGTGTTGGACACCGTGATCATGGGCCACCGGCGGCTCTATGATATCATGAACGAAAAAAATGCCATTTACGATAATCCCGATGCGACCGAAGCGGACTCCATGCGGGCCGCCGAACTCGAAGGGGAATTTGGTGAAATGAACGGCTGGATGGCCGAAACCGATGCCGCAGAATTGCTCAGTAACCTGGGTGTCCACGAATCCCGGCACTACAAATTAGTGAAAGACCTCGATGGTTCGGAGCGCGTAAAAGTGCTGCTGGCCCAGGCCTTGTTCGGCGCGCCCGATATTCTGCTCATGGACGAACCGACCAATGACCTGGATGCAGAAACCACCGAATGGCTGTGCGATTTTCTGGCGGATTACCAGAACATCGTCATCGTGGTCTCGCACGACCGGCACTTTTTGGACATGGTATGTACCCACGTTGTAGACGTGGATTTCGGCAAAATCCGGATGTACACCGGCAACTATACGTTCTGGTACGAATCCAGCCAGCTGCTGTCGCGCCAAATGGCCGATAAAAACAAAAAGGTGGAGCAAAAACGCCAGGAAATGATGGACTTTATCGCCCGTTTTTCGGCCAATGCTTCCAAATCAAAACAGGCGACCAGCCGTAAAAAAGCCCTGGAAAAATTAAACCTGGAAGAAATCCAGGTTTCCAGCCGCCGCTACCCGTACATTATTTTCAAACCCGAGCGCGAGCCCGGAGATGTAATTCTGGATGTTGAAAACCTGTCGAAAAAGAATGACAGCGGCGAGTACCTGTTCAAAAACTTGTATCTACGTTTCAATAAAGGGGAAAAAATCGCCGTACTCAGCCGCAACGCTTCGGCAGTGACCGCCTTGTTTAATATCCTTGCCGGGGAAGACACCGATTATGAAGGCCGCTTTCAATTTGGCCAGACGATCACGCCACATTACCTGCCCAACGATAACAGTGTGTTTTTCTCCGGGGATCAGGATATGAGCCTGATGGATTGGTTGCGCCAATATTCTAAAGAAAAAGACGAGGGTTTTATTCGAGGATTTCTCGGACGTATGTTGTTCGCCGGCGAAGAGGTGTTCAAGCGCTCCGGGGTATTGTCAGGCGGCGAAAAAGTGCGCTGTATGATGTCTAAAATCATGCTCGCCAATGCCAACTTTCTGATTCTCGACGAACCGACCAACCACCTCGATCTGGAATCGATCACCGCCCTGAACAACGGTATGCAGGAATTTACCGGCAATATCCTTTTCACCTCACACGACTATCAGATTCTGGACTCTGTAGCCAACCGCATTATTGAAATTACGCCGAACGGCCTGATTGATCAGAATATGACCTACGGGGACTATTTGCATAGCGAGAAGATACACCAGATGAAGGCGGAGATGTATGGGGATGTGGTGATGGCGTGAGCATCATTAAATATCAATTTGAGTTCTTACGAGGATCTGTATTAATTCGGGCCTATGTGAATCGATTGTAGTATTTGGTATGCATTGGTTGAAAACAGCCCTTTGAAGACGTGAACCTGTACTTTTTCAAATCACAGCAAGTGCAATCGGAATAATCAACCCATTTCAAAAGGGTGTCAAATTCGGGCGGTATAAATAGATTAACCTTACAAAATGGCGTATCCGGGTAATCATCTTCGAGAAGAACTGTCCTTTCAACAAAACCTTCGGGCTTAATCCTTTCTTGGTTTTTACAAGAAATAAACATAGCCAAAAGGATAGGAATTGTCATTCCCATATTAATCTTCATCTGTCGTCTGTCCAGCGCATTCATATTTGCCAAGGTTTAAAAACCTCCACCGCCTTTTCCAAATTTTCTCTTCCCTTTACCGTCAACCCCGTATCAAAATCCCACACATACCCCTGTATCCGCAGGCACCAGGCCTCCGGCCGGTGTCCGTACAATTCCTGACAGAGGAAAAGAACGGCCCCCGGCGTCTGCTGATGGGTGTAAATTTCCGCAACAGGATCGGGCCGGCAGGGTTCCAGGGAAAAACCGTCGGGCTGGTCGTTTTCGCACGCATCCACAAAGAGTACCCGGGGATACCGGGTCAGCAATTCAGCGTCTTCCACCACGAGTTGATAGCGGTATTCCAGTTGGCCGGGAGGTGGCTGCATTTGGCTAATCGTGTCGAGAAAAGCCCAGCCCAGTCCGTCGTCGCCCCGGCTGCTGTTGCCGATACCGATGATGAGCAGGGGGTCAGGCATGGCGGTACAGGGTTTGCAGGCATTGGCCTTCGTGATCATAAAGTTCAGCCCGCAGCGGCATTTTACCCAGTGCATGGGTGGCGCAGCTCAGGCAGGGATCGTAGGCGCGGATGGCCACTTCCACCCGGTTGAGCATACCTTCCGTAATTTCCGGTTGATGGCTCAGGGCATCCCGGGCCACCCAACGAACGGCGCGGTTCATCGCTTCATTGTTGTGGGTGGTAGACACGATGAGGTTGCAGCGGGTGATCATGCCTTTGTCGTCTACTTCATAGTGGTGCGTCAGGGTGCCGCGCGGCGCTTCTATGATGCCGATGCCTTCCAATCGGGGTTTGCCGGTGCGGCGCAGGTCGTCGCTGAAGATATCCGGATCATGCAACAGGTCGCGTACCACTTCCGCGCAGTGCAACATTTCGATCAGTCTCGCCCAGTGGGTGTACAGGGTATGGTTGTTCACCTTCCGGCCGGTGTACTGCAACATCTGGCGCCGGGCCTGTTCAGCCAGGCGGGTCGGGATATAATCGCACACGTTGAGCCGCGACAAGGGGCCCACGCGGTTCCAGCCTTTTTCCCGGCCCAGGTGTTTCAGGTAGGGAAATTTCATGTACGTCCATTTCTCCACCGCTTCCGAAAAATAGCGGTTGTAGGTATCGGTGGGCACGTCGGCCAGTATTTTGTGGCCTTCGCTGTCCACGGCGCGCAAGAGGCCGTGATAGAGGTCGAGGGCGCCGTCGGGTCGCACTAAGCCGAGGTGCCCCGAGGGATAGTTGGCGAAGCCGTCGAGCAGGGCGCGATGTGCGTCGTGGTAGTGGCGGATAAACTCCAGCATCTCCAGCGACCATTCGATCATGGTATCGATGGGCGGAATATCTTGTCCATTGAGGAAATAATCGCGTTCGACCGGGGTGAATGTTTTGTACATGCCGCCCGGCACCGCCGCCACGCCGTGTATCCTTTTGCCGGAAATAGCTTTAATAATTTCCTGCCCGAACTTGCGCATCAGAATACCTTTTCGCGCCAGCTCTTTATTGGCTTCCGCCACGGCAACGATGTTTCTTTTTTCCGCAGGCGCATCAAAACCGAACAACAAATCGGGCGAAGCCAGGTAGAAAAAATGCAGTGCATGCGACTGAAATACCTGACCGTAGTGCAACAGCCGGCGCAGCTTCTCCGCCGTGGGCGAAAGGCCTTCCGGGTCAATGCCGTTGATCTGGTCGATCGCTTTGGCGGCGGCGAGATGGTGACTCACCGGGCAAATACCGCACAAACGCTGCACCAGCACCGGCACTTCCCAGTACGGCCGGCCCTGGATAAAACGCTCGAAACCCCGGAATTCGACGATGTGGAAATAAGCCGACTCTACGCCACCCGACGCGTCTAAGTGTATCGTTACGCGGCCGTGGCCTTCCACCCGGGTAACGGGATCGATGACTATTTTTTTGCTCATGTTATTGGGTTATTGCGTCATTGGGCGTCATTAGGTCATTGGTCATTTGGCGTCATTGGTCATTGGGCGTCATTTCGTCATTGGGTCATTTCGCCATTGGGCGTCAATCGTATTTGAATTCTGAGTACAGAATGGAGTGTTTCTCTCCCCACAGCAAATTTTCCACTACCTTCCAGATATGGGTAGCGGAAGGTGGGCAACCGGGGATGAAATAATCGATTTGTACGATCTCCGAACAGCCATACACTTTGTCGAGAATTTTGGGCAAATCTTCGTGGTAAGGCACTACCCCGGCGCCCGGTTCGTGGAGGGGTGCGGTAAGATAGGCTTCCTCCAGGCACTCGCCGAGCGGGATGGTATTTCGCATGGCCGGCAGTCCGCCCCATATCGCACATTCGCCCACCGACACCAGGATATCGCAGTTCTTGCGGAATTCCCGCAGGGTTTCCACATTTTCCGAATTACAACACCCGCCTTCGATCAACCCGAGGTGACAACGTTTGCCGAATTTTTTAAAATCGGTCAGCGGTGATTTGTGTATTTCTACAAATTCCAACAAATCCAGCAAACCGGTATCAATATCCAGCATCGACATGTGACAGCCGAAACAGCCGGCCAGCGACACCGTAGCGATGACTTTCTTTTCCCGCGTTTTTACGGCTGGTTCTTTAGCGGCAGGCGCCTGTTCTACCTGAACGGATTCCATATCGAATTTCCGTTCGCCGAAGGGTTGACTCATGTCGGCGCCGCGCACGATGATGGCTCCGGTGGGACATATCCGCATGGCGTTCACCGCTTGCGCTTCGCTCAGCCGGGACTCCTGTTCGTAGTCGATGCCCACCACGGTTTCATTTCCCCGGTTGACGTAGGTGAACACCCGCTTGCCGTCGTCGGTAAAAATCTCTTCCACACAGCGCCGGCACTTGATGCAGCGGTTGTGTTCCATGATCATACGGGTAGAAGTGAAATCGATGATCCGGTCTTCGAACAGGTGCGGAAAACGCGCGCCGGCAATGCCCAGTTCATAGCCCATGTGCTGCAGGTCGCAGTTTCCGCTTTTTTCACAGGCCGGACAGAAGTGATTGCCTTCGGCGAACATCATCTCCACCACGGCTTTGCGCAGGTCGTTCAGCTCCGGCGTGTTTACGACCACAGACAAGCCTTCATGCACTTTTTCCGTGCAGGCCACACCGGCTTTACCGTTCAGGTGGCAGGTACACACGCGGCAGGTGCCCAGCGGCTGCTCCAGGTGAGCGTAGTAGCATAACGATGGGATAAAAATACCATTCTCGCGGGCTACGTCCACGAGGTTGCGCCCGGCTTCGGCCATTATCTGCCGGCCATCGATGGTTATGTTGACGGTTTTGTTCATAATTGAGCGGAACTAACTTTTATATTTCTCATACGCCGCCGTCGCCCGCTCCAGGTCGAACGATTTGTTCAGGGAGTTGGCAGGCTGGCCCAGGCGGGCGACAAAATAATCGTAAAATTTTTCCATGGCCATAATGGGTGTGTTGGGCGCCGTTTTGCCCAGGCCGCAGCGGCTGGTGGCTTTCATGATAGCGCCCCAGTTTCGGATAGTATCCAGGTCGGCGGGCTGGGCAAGGTGGCGGTCCAGTTTTTCCAACTGGCGTTGCAGGATAAAGTTGCCGGCCCGGCAGGGGGTGCATACGCCGCAGGATTCGTGTTTGAAAAAGGCCGAAAAATTCAGCAGTACACGCACCAGATCGCGCTGACGGTTGAAGATCATAAATGATCCGCCGCAGCGAATATCCTTGTGAACCATCAGGTCGAGCATAGAAATCCGCCGGTCTTTTTCCGCCATAGAAATACACTCGCCGGAGGGTCCGCTCACCTGCATAAAATAGGGGTCTTCGGCTTCGCACAGGTCGAGCAATTCGGCCACGGGCATGCCCCATTCAATTTCATACAAACCCGGTTTATGGCAGTCGCCGGATACACTGATCAGTTTGGTGCCCGGAGAGCCGGGTATTCCGCGCTGGTTGTACACCGATGCGCCCATTCCGGTAATATGCGCGGCTGCGGCGAAGGTCTCCACGTTGTTGATCAGGGTCGGCTGTTGCAAAAAACCTTTTTCCACCGGGAAAAACCATTTAGTGCGCGGCTCTCCACGTTTGCCCTCCATCGATTCCAACATGGCCGTTTCTTCCCCGCACACATAGGCGCCGGCGCCCAGCTGTATCCGGATGTCAAAATCAAAATCCTTCAGGCCGCCGGCGTCTTTACCCAGCAACCCTTTTTTCCGAAAATCCGCCAGCGTGGCTTCGAGCCGGGGTAACAACCAGGTGTACTCTGCCCGCAGATAAATTATACCTTCCGATGCGCCGATGGTATAGCCGCCAATCAGCATGCCTTCGAGCACGGATTCCGGATTTTCCTGCAACAACACCCGGTCTTTAAAAGTACCGGGCTCACCTTCGTCGGCATTACACACCACGTATTTGGGGGTTCCCGGCTGTTCGCGGCAAGCGTTCCACTTGATCCAGGTGGGAAAAAAAGCGCCGCCCCGGCCGTTCAGTTCGGCCATTTTCAGTTCCGCGATTACCCCGGCCGGCCCCAATGCAGCGGCTTGCCGGAGTGCGCTGCCCGTTTCGCATTCGCGGAAAAAAATCGTTCGGTCCTCCGGCGGCAGGTAGCGGATATTTGATTCAACCGTATCGCAAATGCTTTCGGGCGAGGCGCCCTGTTTCATTTCGCGGACGATCCGCCCTACCTTCTCCGGCGTCAGGTTGGTGAACGGCTGAAACCCGATCAGGGCGGCGGGTAGCTGGTCGCTCAGGCCGATGCAGGGCGTGGCGAAAAGACCGAAACTCCCGGAAGGGTCGACGCCGCCCATTTTGGCGCCTGTAGCTTGCTCGAAAGCCGTTTTAATCGCCTCAAAGCCCGAATGCTCGGCTACAATACTGTTATCTAAGTAAATCTGAATTGCACCGGCCGGTTGGCGGTGAAAAAAATGGTAAAACGAAGCAACACCTTCCACTTCGATGGCGGAAATATCCAGCCATTGCGCACAGGCTTGTATGTCTGCATCGCGGATGTAGCCGGCACGCCGCTGGAACTCCCAGAGGCGGTTGAGCAGTTGAGTGCGGTTTGGGTTTGTCATAGATCGTCATTGAGCGTCATAGATCGTCATTGGGCGTCATTGATCGTCATTATTCGTCATTGGGCGTCATTGGGTGTCATTGGGCGTCATTATTCGTCATTGGGCGTCATTGGGCGTCATTGATCGTCATTGTTCGTCATTGTTCGTCATTGGGCGTCATTGACGAATAATGACGCCCAATGACGATCAATCTATTTCGTTTCCCGTAAAGCCGCCTGCGCCGCAGCCAACCTGGCGATCGGCACCCGGAACGGCGAACAACTCACATAGTCAAGCCCGGTGCGGTGGAAAAATTCCACGGAGGCGGGGTCGCCGCCGTGCTCGCCACAGACACCCACTTCAATTTCCTTGCGCACTGCCTTACCTTTTTGCACGGCCATTTGTACCAACATGCCTACGCCTTTTTGGTCGATCGACTGGAACGGGTCGCGTTCATACATCCCTTTTTTCAGGTAATGCGGCAGGAATTTGCCAGCATCGTCGCGCGAGAAGCCGAGCGTCATTTGCGTCAGGTCGTTGGTGCCGAAGGAGAAGAACTCCGCTTGCGCTCCGATGCTGTCGGCGATCAGGGCGGCGCGCGGGGTTTCGATCATCGTGCCGATCATGTAATGTATTTTTTCGCCACGTTCGGCGAATACAGCGTCTGCTGCCTGGCGGATAACCGCTGCCTGGGCATTGAACTCGCGCACGGTGCCCACCAGCGGGACCATGATTTCGGCTTTCACATCGATGCCTTTGGCTTTCATATTGAGCGCGGCCTCGATAATGGCCCGGGCTTGCATTTCGGTGATTTCCGGGTAAGTAATACCTAGGCGGCAGCCGCGGTGGCCCATCATCGGGTTGAACTCGTGCAGTTCTTCCACCCGCATTTTGATTTTACCCAGCGACACTTTCATGTCGTTTGCCATGATGCGCTGGCTGGCTTCGTCGTGCGGTACGAATTCGTGCAACGGCGGATCGAGCAGGCGGATGGTGACCGGCAGGCCGTCCATTTCGCGGAACAGTCCTTCGAAGTCGCCGCGCTGGATCGGGAGCAGTTTGGCCAGGGCCTTGCGGCGGCCGGCTTCATCGTCGGCCAAGATCATTTCGCGCACTGCGCGGATGCGGTCGCCCTCAAAAAACATGTGTTCGGTGCGGCAAAGTCCGATACCCGTGGCGCCGAATTTGCGGGCCACCACGGCTTCTTCCGGCGTGTCGGCGTTGGTACGCACTTCCAGCCGGCGGTATTTGTCGGCCAGCAGCATCAGTTCCCCGAAGTCACCGCTGAGTTCGGCATCCATGGTCGGGATTTGTCCTTCATACACTTCGCCGGTGGATCCGTTGAGCGAAATCCAATCGCCCTCGTGCCAGGTTTGGTCGCCGATGGTCATGGTGCGGACTTTATAATCCACATGCACCGCTCCGGCGCCCGAGACACAACATTTGCCCATACCGCGCGCCACAACGGCCGCGTGAGAGGTCATACCGCCGCGGGCAGTGAGGATACCTTTTGCCACGCTCATCCCGCGGAGGTCTTCCGGCGAGGTTTCCAGGCGCACCAGGATGACCGCTTTGCCTTTTTTAGCCCATTCTTCGGCCTCATCGGCAAAAAATACGATTTGGCCGGTGGCAGCGCCCGGCGAGGCGGGCAGGCCGCGGGCAAGTACCCGGGCTTTTTTTACAGCGTCGCTATCGAAAATGGGGTGCAGCAGTTCGTCCAACCGGTCGGGGCCCACGCGCATGATCGCCGTTTTTTCATCAATCATGCCCTGGCGCAACATTTCCATGGCGATACGCACCATGGCGGCGCCGGTGCGTTTACCGTTGCGGGTTTGGAGCATCCAGAGTTTGCCTTCCTGGATGGTGAACTCCACATCCTGCATGTCTTTGTAGTGGTTCTCCAGCGTCGTTTCGGCGTGGATAAGTTGTTTATACACGTCGGGCATGATCTCTTCGAGCGAGGGGTATTGGCTCCGGCGCACTTCTTCACTGACGCAGGCCAGCTGCGCCCAGCGCTGCGAGCCTTCCAGCGTGATCTGCTGCGGCGTGCGGATACCCGCCACCACGTCTTCGCCCTGGGCATTTACGAGAAATTCGCCGTTGAACAGGTCTTCACCCGTGCCGGCATCGCGGGTGAAAGCCACGCCGGTAGCGCTGCTGTTGCCCAGGTTACCGAATACCATGGCCTGCACGTTTACGGCAGTACCCCAGGATTCCGGAATTTCATTCAATTCGCGGTACACCCGGGCGCGTTCGTTGTTCCAGCTTTCGAATACGGCCAACACGGAGCCCCAGAGTTGTTCCCAAGGGTCGGTGGGAAAATCGCGTCCGATACGGGCGCGGATCAGCGCTTTGAAACGGTGCACGAGTTCGCGCAGGTCATCGGCATCGAGATCGGTGTCGAGCGCGACGCCTTTTTCCTCTTTTACCATGTCGATGATCACTTCAAAGGGGTCGTGGTCTTCTTTGGAGACCGGCTTGAGGCCCATTACCACGTCGCCGTACATTTGTACGAAACGGCGGTAGGAGTCCCAAGCGAAGCGGTCGTTGCCCGTTTTACGCGCCAGGCCTTCCACGGCTTCGTCGTTGAGGCCGAGGTTGAGGATGGTGTCCATCATGCCCGGCATGGAAGCGCGAGCGCCGGAACGCACGGAGAGCAGCAGCGGGTCGGCATTATTGCCGAAGGTTTTACCCATTTCCGCTTCGATTGCGGCGACGCCCTGTTGCACCTCTTCCTGGAGCAATTTTCGGACATATTCGCGGCCTTTTTGGGTATATTCCGTGCAGGCTTCCGTGGTAATGGTAAATCCCGGTGGGACCACAATACCCAGCCGGCACATTTCGGCTAAGTTGGCGCCTTTACCGCCGAGCAGGTTTTTCATGGAGGCATCGCCTTCGGTTTTGGAGGAGCCGAAGCAGTACAAGTACTTAATTGGCGTAGACATAACTGGAATAATTACTTAATGGTCGATTTCGGGGCACAACCTAAGGGGAGTACGCATGGGAAAAGGTGGGGAAAATCAGCTCGAAGGGTGAATAATGTCACTGTCGGCAACTTTATTCCGTTTTCACGGCATAAACAGGTACTTTCGCCTGCATGGCAGCACTTGAGATTCTGCAAATTTTTCAAAAAAGATTACGCCGGCTGCGGGCAGCCCTCGTCGCGCCGGAAAAGACGGCGCGGCAGAAAGACCGTTTGCATCGGTTGCGCGTAGAAATGAAGAAATGGCGCGCCGGCCTGCGTCTCCTGGCAGCCTGCGACCCGGCGTTCCCGTATCCGGAGGTATATAAACCGTTCAAAATATTGTTTGCCGGCGCCGGAAAACTGCGTTTCTGGCAATTGCAACAGCACCTGCTGGAGCAAACGCCCCAACTCCCGCCCACCTTTGCGCGCCGGTACCAGGTATATATTCGTCTACGGCAGCGCGAAGCCTTGAAAGACTTCCGCAAAACAGCAGGCCGGGCCGATTTGCCTCAATGGCGCGATTTGAAAACGGAATTTCGGCAATCCTGCAACGCGTGCACACCGGCGGCTGTGCAGGCCTATTTCGGCGCCCTGCAAAAAGACATTACAAGCAAAGAAAAAAACCTCAGCCGCCGCCGACCCGCCGACCTGCACGACTTGCGCAAATGCCTGAAAGAATACGCCAACAACCGGCCGGCGGCCGCCAAATACCTCCATTTCGATCCCGGCCCACCGGCAGGCTTGCCCCCCGATCACGCCGCTTTCGACCAATTGCTCGGCCAATGGCACGACCAGGATGCGGCCTGCGCGCAATTGGCAAAAGACCTGCGCACGCAGGGGTGGACAGGAGAAATGGAGAGCCAAGGAAAAACGGTGTTGCGGGCATGGAAACGGCGGGAGCGGGAGATGTGGGAGGCGGTGGTTGGAGGAATTGAACCCGTGGGCAGACAGTAGTTTACAAAAGGGCCGGGGCAAAATGAAAAGTCTGTCGGACGATTTGAGTATTTGACGGAAGGAAGTATGTTTGGTAAAAGTTTAAAACGGCCACTAAAAATAATTTGTTACTTTATTTTGAAACCGTTCATTATTGTCATAAAACGGTCAGGCAGCACAATTTTTTATTTTAACCGATGTCCCTCAATCTCCAAATTTAATTTCACCTGTCAAGAACTGTTTCCCTTGCATGCTCCCCTTAAGCCGGATTTTGCCCAAAAAAAGCAATTATATTTGTGCCGCTGGAAGGAAAGCCCGCAACGCCTTTATGCCGGCCCTCCCTGACGCTCCGTGACAAAAGCACCGGATATCCGTTTAACTTACCACGCTAAAGTTTTAACCGCCTGCTCATGCTACTGAAATCTTTTGTAAATATTGCTTTGCTCGGCCTGATGCCGGTTGCCTTGTATGCCGGCAAGCCGCCCGTAGACATCTCCAAAGCGGATGCCGATGGCCCTCATGTGTTCTACCGGGGGAAAAATATCATCGTCAAATCCATAGAGCGAAAAGATACCGCCAACGTGGTGCATGTGAAAGAATATTCGAAACGCGAAGATTTTCTACTCACCTGTAAGTTGCCTGAATTGGGGGATCAATTTTCTTTTCAGCTGAAAAATAAACTACGCAACGAGAAAGACCAATATGCGCTGCCAGACCAGATGCTGGTGTTGTCGGATATCGAAGGTAATTTTGAAGCCTTCAAACTTATCCTCACCGGCGCTAAAGTGATGGGACCCGATTTTAACTGGACCTTCGGGCAAGGACATCTGGTACTGATCGGAGATTTTTTCGACCGCGGGCTGAATGTAACCGAGTGCCTTTGGCTGATTTATAAACTGGAATATGAAGCGGAGGCCGCCGGCGGTAAAGTCCACTTTATCCTGGGTAACCACGAAGTAATGAACTTGGGCGGGTATTATGACTATGTGCGCAATAAATACAAAGAAAACGCACAACTCCTCGGTGAGGAATACTCCCTCTGGTACGACGACCGCAGCGAACTCGGCCGCTGGCTGCGCACAAAAAATGCCGTGGAGAAAATCGGCGATTACGTGTTTTGCCACGGGGGTATTAGCCCGCTGCTGGCCGCTACAGGCCTCAGCCTGACCGACATTAATAATATCGCACGGGAAAATCTTGGTAAATACCAGGAAGATATCCAGGATTCGCTTGCCCGCGTGGTATTCGATACCCACGAAGGCATTTTCTGGTACCGTGCCGCCGCTAAAAATAAACTGAACGATCAGGAAGTTGACAAGATTTTGAGGTTCGCCGGGGCCAAACGTATGGTCATCGGCCATACTCTTGTGCCCGACGTTACGTTATTGTACGACGGCCGCGTGGTTTGCGTCGACTTGTATCACGACGAAAACTTGCGTCTGGGGCTGCTCAAAACCCTCTATATCGATAACGGATATATGTATTCGTTGGACCATAAAGGCGAAAAAACATCCCCCTTCGTCGCGGCTTTCAAAGAGAAAAAATAAATTTTTACAGCTCCCCGAAAGTAGAAAAACACCGCAGCTCCAGTGGCTGTATCGCATCATCGCGGTAACTTTGCAACAGGCTGCGTACCGCGTCCGGTCCACCGTTCAACCGGCGCAGAAAAGGCCGGTTTTGTATTTCCGGTTTTATGCTTTTGTGAAAATAATACTGCCCGCTACCACCCACCGTAAAATAGCCATAATAGCCTGGAGTCAGAACCGGCTCGACGGTCAATGATTTCAAACCGGCAATAAACTGGTCGGCGACGGGCATATCCGATTCTGCGAGCGCGAAGGCATAGCCCCAGACATAATGTTCCGGTATCGATTCCAAAACGCGGTTCTGAAAATCAATGCCTTGCGCATTGGGCAGCGACAAGTCGTAGTGCCCGTCCAGCACGGTCAGAACGCCTTCATTTATAATAGCCGAGCCCAGGGTGAAGGTGAAACGGTAAACCCCGTTCGCCGGCCGGCCAAGCGGCAAAAATGCGTGGGCTCTGCCGGGCAGGCCCAAACAGGTATCCGGCTTGCTTACCTCCAGCAATTGAATGTCAATCGCATCCGCTGAAACGGTTGTTGCCGTTTCTATACGATAATTGCTACAATCAAAAACAGCCATACTCTCCACCCACAGGCCGAACACCGCCGCCCCCGTGTTTGCATCGCGTTGCTCGAAAAGATCAACGGTAAATTCAGGCGGGAATGTGACGATAATATCCGGATCATCCACTTCGGGCGTATGGCAGGCTGCCCAGGTAAACACGATCAATAAAAAAAATAAAAACCGGCGATAATGGACAAGTACAGGCATGCTATGTATCGGACGAACTACTTTATGAGTAAAAGTCTACTAATTACGGATCAGCAGACGCGCAAGAAAAACGCGGAATGTGCAAATGTGCTGCCCGGGTGCTAAACTTTTTTCAATCCGTGTACTTTTGCGCCTCTTTTCAACTGCTTGCCGATAAATATGAAACAAATATCCCTCCTGTTGCTTCCGGTATTACTCGCCGGGCTGGTCATTTCTTCTTGTAAAAATGATGCTGCACCCAAAACGGAAGCCGATGCAGCCCCCAAACCAGATACCCTCCGCGTTGATCCGGTACCTACCGAAGGCGCAGTGCCATTCGCCGTTACCGCAGGCACTGTGTTCTGGCAGGGAAAAAAAGCCCTCGGCGATCCGCACAACGGCACCATCACGGTTTCCGGTGGCGAACTCCTGGTGAACCAGGGCCGCCTGCTGAGCGGAACCGTAACACTCGACATGGGTTCCATTGCCGTGACCAACCTGAACGACGGCGGCACAAAACGCGACCTCGAATCACACCTGAAAGACAAGGATTTTTTCGAGGTTAAAAAATTCCCTCAGGCCGAATTCACCATCACCGAGATATTGCCCAGCAACCTGCCGGCTTTCAACTGGGTATTAAGCGGCAACCTGACCATCAAAGACAAAACGCACCCCGTGAACGTGCCGGTCAAAATGACCATCGACGGCGATCAACTGGAGGCCACATCGGCGACTTTTATGATCAACCGTACCCAATGGGGCATCAATTTCCGCTCCGGAATGCTGGGTACGGCAAAGGATAAGGTAGTGGAGGATGTGGTGCCGTTGTCGCTGGTATTGAAGGCGAGAAGGAAATAATTTTTTTTAAAACAAACTCACATACCCCAAATGGAACTTCGGCGCCCGCCAATCGAACGCCTGCCCGGCGTCGGGACGCCCCACCGCCAGGTTGATGCCGAAAATACCCGCCTGCGTTTCAAAATTAAGGCCGGCCCCCAGTCCCCACGGCCGCTGGAACAACCGGTTGCGATCGGTCCGGTTTTCGATATAGCCGTAATCGGTGAAAGCCGAGAGAAAAGAATTCTGGCCGATTAACAGCCGGAATTCGGCAGTAGCCACGGCAAAACGGGTGGCGAAAAGGCTTTCCTCGTTGAAGCCACGTTGGAGTTTGTTGCCGCCGAGGCGGTATTGTTCGTTGGCGTACACGGGTTTATCCGAAAAAATACCGCCGCTGCGCACTCCGATTTTTATCGTGCTCCGCACAAACAAAGGAATAAACCACTGGGCCTGCCCCTCCAGGCGGTAGCGCGTTGCACGGCCGGCTATCGAATCGTAGAGGCTGGAAAAACGAAAGAGCGAATCCTGTGGGTCGCGCAGGGCCTCAATCTGGTTGTTGCGCAGTACGGTGTTGAAACCCGCCACGCCGCGCAGGGTGACCGACCATCCGCGACGGGGGTTAAAGCGGTAGTCCAGGTGATTCAGGGAAGTTTCCAGGCCGAAACCGGTTTGACGCAGGTCGAGCGCCGCGGGAAGGCGCCGGGTTTGGATCACCTGAGTGGTATCCACTTTTTGCAACGACGAGGACTTGTTTTCCCAAAAAAAGGAAATATAATTGCCGCCTTCCAGCAGGTATTGCACGCCGATATTGCTCTGGGCATCCACCCAGGTGCTGTCGCGCCGGAAAATATTGAGCCGCCCTTCCACGCCGAAGGGTAGTCCGAACAAATAAGGTACGCCGGCCTGCACATCTAATTTTTGCGTTTCTGGGCGCAGGCGTTCCAGTTCGAGAGAGAAGCGTTCTCCCAGGTTCAGCGCATTGAGGAAGGCTGCATTGAGGCTGCCGGTGACCAGTAGGCGGCCGTCGGCGCTGTTGGGTTGCGGCAGCAGCCCGATGATGAAATCGAATCGGCTGGCGCGTTTTTTTTGCAAAAAAAGATTGACGGTCGCCTCGCTGCCGGCGAAAGTCACGGTGGGGTTGCCGGCCGGCTCCACAAATAGCAGGGTGTTGATCCGCTCGCGAATGCGCAACACCCGGGCCCGACTGTACGGTGCGCCTGCCCGAATGCCGAGGTATTGTGGCAGGTAGGTTTTGGGCAAACGCGCATTTCCGTTGATCTTCAGGTTTTTAAAGGTGAAAAAAGCGCCTCGGTCTATGCGCAGGGCAGCCGATATGCCGCCACTGGAATCGGCCCGCACGCTGTCGAGCCGGATGGAAGCAAAGGGGTAGCCGTTATTTTCAGCCTGTTCCAGAATATTCTGTTGAATGCGGAGCAGCGCGTCGTGGCGCAAGGAGGTGCCGGTAAACAGTTTTTCCCGGAAACCGGCGGCATCCAGCCAACGGTTCGATTCGGCAGTGGCCGGCCGAATCCGAATCCAGTACATCGACGGGCCCAGGTAGAGCCGCGCCGAATAGGTGCTGTCGTCGCGCTGTTCCAAACTGTCGAATGAGACCGTCAGGTGTGCATTTTTTTGTAAATGACTCAACAGCGCCTGCGCGGCCATAAACAGGCCGGCAGAATCCGGGGCGATCAGGGACAGGGTATCCGTCGCAGACCAGCGAGGTCTCGGTTTCAGGTCGTGGATCAGTTGCTCCACTGCGGGAATATCCGCCTCATCCACCTGCAACAACAGGGATTGGGCAGCGAGCATACCACAAAGGAGCAACGCCAGTACAAGCGCTGCTCCTTTGCGTACATTATTCCTTACCGCCCGGTACTGAAAATAAGTTGAAAACATTTTGACGTACAAAGGACGTCATATTCCTGCTTTGCGTTGCCCCATACATTCCTCACTTCCCGATAACCGGGATATTCGGTACGATCCAACTAGTCAGCTTTTCGGCCAGCCAAAGGATCGGGAACCAGATAACCAGCAGGGTCCAGATAGGTAAATCGAGGAATACCAGCCACATGAACACATCGATCAGCAATACGATTGCGATCACCCAGGTAATGATGAGGAGCATAGCCGCTGCGTTTTGGTGTGCCGAAACGATCCATCGCCCGACAATTACCCGGCCATAAGTATTGATCAGGCTTTCATTTGCGGCCGTTTTAGCTACGTACCGGCACAAGCCTGCAAAACAAATAAGCATAATAATAACACTGCTGAACACCCACATCACGAATTCCCAGATCGGGAGGATGCTTTGCCACATTTTGCCTTTCCAACCGGTAATTTCTTTTTTTGCGTCGTCGATGGTGTGGGCAATTGTGGTGGAATCCGGCATGTGAATGCCGGGCCGGTCGGTTTGCCGGGGTCGCACGGGGTCGTTGGGTACACTGCTCACGGCGGCACGCACCGGGATGATTTCGTCGTTTTCCCGAGAGCGCTTCGGCACGGAGTTGATTTCTGCCACCATGCGCGCTCTTTGCCGGGCAGTCGGCTCCGCCGATTCCCGGTCGCGCGTGGGTTCTTCCTCTGCGACAGCCCTGGCTTTTTTCTTCGAGGTCGAAGCGTATTCTGCCGGCCTGGAATCCAGTTTTGGCTCAGACGCTGCGACCAGCCCGGACTTCGACCGCGATCGGGTTTTCAATTCGGGCGGGGCCTCTGCCTCATCCGGAATTTTGCGCGACTCCGGCTGAATTTCGATCGTTTTGCCCTTATACACAATTTCAATACCGATGAGCCGGCCGGCGTTGTTGCGGTTGGAGAAAAAGCGCTCGTTGAAGAGCAATTGTTCGTACGTTTTTTTACCGTCGCCCTGCCGTTTGAGTACGGCTTGTTTAAAAATAAATTTGACGGTGCCGAGCGGCCGGTCTTTTTTGTACCGGTGCGTGCCTAAAAAACGCTCGACTTGCTCGGATTTGGTAGCAGCGGAAAGGGTTGTATTTGCGCCCAATATCAGGAAAGCGCAAAACAGTAATGTAAAACTTTTCATGTTTAAGGCGGTGTAAGTGTTTTGGTTAAGCTGTTTAGGCTTAACTGGTTTCACTTTAAGATTAAAAAAAGAATCAGACAGCCTCAAAAATAGCCCAAACAGGGTAAAAATGCGCCAAAACATACAAAGTTTAACTAAAAATCCCGCGGCACGTAATTTGCAATCAATCTCCCCTTTTTGGCCTCCAGGGCGAGGTAAATTTCCCAGATCGTGATCTTCCCGTCGCGTTCGGAGCGTTTGTGAAAAATCTGCCGGCGGCCCTGCGCGTCGGCGGCCGCGTACCAGCCGTCGAGGCCGTCGTTTTTATAATAACTGGGATTGTCGAATCCCTGGTAAACGACCCGCTCGGAAGGCGCGCCGATGAGCGCCGGGGCGAATAAAGATAAGTATAGGTCGATGGTATTATTCAGGGGTTTCCGGCCCGATTGCTCGTATTTGCGCACGAGGTACTGTTCCGTCAGGTCCATGATAAATCCGATGTCCCTGTTCCGGCAGGCGGTCAATACCTGGTCAAAGCTGACGGGTTTGCCGTTCCAACTGAGGCTGCCCAATCCGACCCGCGTAAATTGAATCCAGCCTGCCGCTACTTCGTCGCTGCGTACTTCAAAGGGTTTCAGTCCGCATTCCAGGTAGGCGGCTTCGTAGATGGCTAATGGCGTGGACTGGATTTTTGCGGCCATTTCGCGTGTTCGCCGGACGACGACGGCTTTCTCATACGGATCGACCCGTTTGGCCAACTCCGTTTCATAAATGGCGGTGAGGTGTTCTTCACTGTATCTTTCGTATTGATCGAGGTAAACCGGATTAAAAAAGCGCTGCTCGATCTCCTGCAAAAAGTCGACGAGCGGATTGCTGAACAACCACAACAGGGTGCCGAGCAAACCGATGATAATCAGGTTTCTTTTTCCCCAAACAAAAAGGAACCGGTAACTCTTTTTTAAAAATTGAAAGGCGAACCAAAGCGCCAACCCCACGATTCGAAACGTTTGTAACACCAGATATACCAGGATAATACAAACGATCCAGCGAAACCAGGTGTCCTGGTAGAGCAGGGATTGGATAAAATCCAGCAAAGCTTTGCCTTCCGTGCGGGAACAACTCGCGGTGAGAAGGCAAAGCCCGGATATGGCACAAAGTCGTCGCATTACAAGCCGATGATCCGTTTCAGCAGGTTTTCATCCACAGCGCCGCCGGCAAAATCGTCGAATGCCCGTTCGGTTACTTTGATGATATGGTCGCGAATGAACGGGGCGCCTTCGAGGGCTCCCTGTGCCGCGTCTTTGATGCAACATTCCCATTCAAGCACGGCCCAGCCATTGTAGCCGTATTGCGCCAGCTTGGAGAAAATATCTTTAAAATCCACCTGCCCGTCGCCGAGCGAGCGGAAACGCCCCGGGCGGTCCACCCAATCCTGGAAGCCGCCGTACACGCCGCTCCGGCCGGTTGGGTTGAACTCGGCGTCTTTGACGTGAAACATTTTGATCCGTTCGTGGTAAAAATCGATGTACTGCAGATAGTCCAATTGCTGGAGGACGAAGTGCGAGGGGTCGTAGAGGATATTGCAGCGCGGGTGGTTTCCGGTGGCGGCCAGGAAACGTTCGAAAGTGGCGCCGTCGTGCAGGTCTTCGCCGGGGTGGATTTCGTAACAAAGGTCGACGCCGGCCTCGTCGAAAGCGTCCAGGATTGGGAGCCAGCGAGCGGCTAATTCTTTGAATGCAGCCTCTACGAGCCCTTTAGGGCGCTGCGGCCAGGGGTACACGGTGTGCCAGATCAGCGCGCCGGAGAAGGTGGCATGGGCGTTCAGGCCGAGATTCCGGCTGGCCTTGGCGGCATGTTTCAGGGTTTGCACGGCCCATTCGGTGCGGCCTTTCGGGTTGCCGTGCAAATGTGCCGGGGCGAAGGCGTCGAACATGAGATCGTACGCCGGGTGTACAGCCACTAATTGCCCCTGCAGGTGGGTGCTCAGTTCGGTAATGGTGACGCCGCAGGCCTCAATACGGCCGCGCAGGTCATCGCAATAAGTTTTGCTTTCGGCGGCTTTTTCGAGGTCAATCAGGCGGCTGTCCCAGGTAGGTATTTGCACGCCCTCATAACCGAGCGATGCCGCCCAGCGACAAACGGATTCGAGGGCGTTAAAGGGGGCGCTGTCGCCCATAAATTGAGCCAGAAAAATGGCCGGGCCTTTGATTGTTGTCATGTGTCAGGATTGATATACTTAAAAAAGAAATGCAAGCGCGGCAATTTGACGGCGTTAAAGTAACAATATCACAACAATCTGATTGTCGGGACTTCTTTACTACTTTGCGGGGTCAAAACTATTTCAATTGATGGAAAACTTATCTGCGTACACCGTATTATTCACTTTTTGCGGTCTGATTATCCTGTCATATTTATTTTCGGTGCTGAACCGGGCTACCCGGATTCCTTCTGTATTGCTGCTGCTGGGGACCGGCATTTTACTCCGGTACCTGTCCGGCATCATGGGCTTTACATTTCATATTCCACCTACGTTGATCGAAATGATCGGCACGGTCGGCCTGATCATGATCGTTTTGGAGGCTGGGCTTGACCTGGAAGTTTCGCGAGAAAAATTACCCTTGATTCGCAATTCGTTTTTTTCCGGCATGATCATTTTTGTGCTATCCACCCTGGCAGTTGCAGGTCTTATACAATGGTTTTTGCCCGAAACGCCCATTATAAATTGTATCGTATATGCTATTCCGCTGAGTATCGTCAGCAGCGCAATCGTTTTGCCGAGCGTACATCATTTAAGTGTGGAGAAAAAAGAATTCCTGATCTATGAGGCCTCTTTTTCGGATGTGCTGGGTATCATGGTGTTTAACTTTTTCACTACCGCGCCAACGATTTCCGGAAAGGACGTGACCTGGTTTATTGCAAGCATTCCCGTTGGAATTGTTTTGTCGGTAGCCGTGTGCTTCTTCCTGATGCTGTTGCTGATAAAAAACCGGGTGAACATTAAGTTTTTTCTAGTTTTTGCCGTGCTGATCGTGGTTTATGCGGGTGGAAAAATGATGCACTTGCCTTCCCTGCTGACGATTTTACTCTTCGGCATGGTGGTCAATAACTGGGAACTGTTTCGCTGGAAACCCCTGCACAGCTATTTTAGCATCCAAAGTGTGGACGAGGTGCGGGGGTTTTTAAAATCAATTACCGCCGAATCCGCTTTTCTGATCCGTACCTTTTTCTTTATTATTTTCGGTTTTGGCATGGATATAAATCTTCTTTATGATAAACAAGTCCTCCTGCTCGGCTCTTCCATCGTCGGCGTTTTGTTCGTGCTTCGTTTTGTTTACCTCCGGGTGGTACACCGCTACGATCTGTTTCCTGAGCTTTTTTATATACCGAGGGGGTTGGTGACCGTATTGCTTTTTTACAAAATCCCCGAATGGCAGCATATTGATCAATTTGCCGAAGGCATATTGTTCTTTGTCATTCTGGCCACCAGCCTGATTATGATGTTGGGCGCCATGTTGTACCGTGACCGGCCGGTGGAGCTGGAAAAAACCGGGGAACTGAGTTCTGAATAAATCTCTACACCGGAGGAGGTAGTCACTCCTTAAAGTGCGCTTAAAATTTGCTCACATGGGTGCGGTTGTACCGAAATTGTCGTTTAGCTGTCATATTATTTTGACCTGTGGCGCAGTGTTTGTATTTAGTAATGCGGACAGGTCGCAAGGCTTTGTTCTCGCTGAACCTTTTTACTATAATAACAAGACAACTGCGCTAATCCATGCGAAAAATTTACATCTTCTCAGCCATTGTTGCGGCTGTTTTTTTTGCCTGTAAAAACGAGCCATTATGGAGCCCACTCGATCATGAGTTGACTCAGACTATCTCCAACCGGACACAGTCCGGGTCTATCGCAGATTTTATCCTGCCGGAAAGCGACGATTACGCCACACTCCCCAATCAGGACCCCAAAAACCCGGTCACGGCTGCCAAGGTGAATCTGGGCAAAATGCTTTTTTTCGAAACCGGGCTTGGATTGGAGCCCACCTATCCGGTTTCTAAGGTAGCCTACTCATGCAGTAGTTGCCATATTCCACAAAGGGGCTTTACGGCCGGCCGTTTTCAGGGTGTGGCAGACGGCGCAATCGGCTTTGGCGAAAGTGGAGAAGGGCGCTCCAAAAACCCACTTTACCAGGGTGACGAGGTGGATGCGCAGGGCGCAAGACCTTTACCGGTGATCAATACCACTTTTGTGACCAATGCGCTGTGGTCGGGTACTTTCGGTTCGTTCGGGGCAAACGCCGGTACTGAATCGGTATGGAAGCAGGATACCCTGGTGGAAATCAATTTTAAAGGTTTGATGGGCCTGGAAGCCAACAACGAGCGGGCTTTGATCGTCCATCGGCAGGTTGTCAACAAAGCGGTCACCGATTCACTGGGGTATACCGCCATGTTCGACGAGGCCTTCCCCGATATTCCGGTGAGCGAGCGTTATACGCGACAAACGGCTGCCTTTGCCATCGCTGCCTATTTCAGAACTATCCTGACCAACCAGGCGCCTTTTCAAAGCTGGCTGAAAGGGGATAAAACAGCAATGACAGACCAGCAGAAAAGGGGCGCTACACTTTTTTTCGGCAAAGCCGGATGTGTCGGTTGCCACAACAGCCCGTCGTTGAACACACTGCCACACCAATTTTTTGCCCTTGGGGTTAAAAACCTGTACCAAAGCGGGCACAATGTTTTCCGTACAGGACCCAGCGATAAACGAAACTCCGGCCGCGGCGGCTTCACCGGATTGGCTGAGGATATGCACAAATTCAAAGTGCCACAGCTCTACAACCTGCGGGATGTTGATTTTTACTTTCACGGTGCCAGCAAAAAATCCTTGCGGGAAGTGGTGGAATACTTTAATAATGCCATACCTGAAAACCCCGATGTGCCGGCCAGTCAGATTGCAGTGCAATTCCAACCGCTGGGACTGACGGAAGAAGAAATCACCGACCTTGTCGAATTCCTGGGAAATGGCCTCTACGACCCGAATATGACGCGGTATGCCCCTGCACAAACCATGTCGGGCAACTGTTTCCCGAACAATGACCCACTTTCCCGGGTGGAAATGGGATGTAAGTAAGCATTTACGAAGTACGATTTTGGATTTACGATTCCCCCAATCGTAAATCCAAAATCGTACATCGTAAATTCAAACTAACACTCGCACGGTTTCGATTTTTCGATCGCTGACTAATTCCAGGATAAAAATTTTTCCATCCAGGTCCAAACGGGCGCCTTGTTGGGGTATCGTTTTGGTGGCTGTCACCAGGTATCCGGACAGGGTATGGTATTCCCCCGGGGGAAGCGCGAGTACCGGATATTTTTCATTCAGATAGTCCACTTTCAGGCGCCCGGAAAACAGGAATTCGGTTGGACTGATTTGCGCTTCAATAAATTCTTTCTGGTCGTGTTCGTCGTCGATGTCACCGAAAAGTTGCTCCAGGGCATCCTCCAGTGTGATAAGGCCTGCGAGGCTGCCGTATTCATCTACCACGCAGGCAATGCTGTTACGGCTTTTGATCAATTTATGTAGCAGGTCGTTTACGGAAATCGTTTCCGGTACATAGGAAATGGGCAAAACAATATCGCGTATTTGTTTCGGCAAGAGCAGCATCTGTTGCACATGTACATAACCGAGTACCTGATCCAACTCGCCTTCCGTTACGATAATCCTCGACATGCTGCTTTCCACAAACAAGTGCCGTAATGTTTCTACGGCAGCGTTTACGTCAATATACACGATTTCGGGGCGGGGCGTCATACAATCCAGCGCGCGTACGGTTTTGAGATGGAGGGCGTTTTCCATCAGGGTGGCCGAAACCTCTGCCTCGCCGTTCGTTCCGGCATTTTGTTGCACAAAATATTCGAACAACGCATCATCGGCCTCCGTGTACTTCCGGTCGGTGTACAAAAAGCCGGCCTTTCGCAACAGGAGTATCGCGAAAAACAAAACTAAGGCGCCTGCTAAGGGCAGGATTAAACGACCGCTAAAAACCTCGGAAAAAAAAAGGGTGCTCCACACCGCCACTAAAATGGCTGACCCAGTAAGTAGAAAAGTTGCAGGCAGCGATTGGCTGCCTGAGGGTAACGCCGACGTCCAGCCGGCGTATCGTATTCGAGATTCGTCCATAATGCAGGAAATAAAGGGCTGAAAGGTAAGGAAGAATTCAGGGTTCTACGCAAAAATTACCCGAACCGCCGCAAGGCTTGCAGCAAGCGATCGGGCAGGTCTTCGCGGCAGGCGGCCTGGTAATCCTGAAAAGAACAGGGGATCAGTGTATGTCGCTGATGTTTTTTCTTCGTTGCCACGGGCGTTTGCATCCACCACCGTCCGCTGCGGACGCTTTTCCAAAACGTGATTTGATAGTTCATCTCCCGAAAGTCCACGATATACTCATTCAGGCCGTCCTTGGATGCCGGGAAGTCGTTTTTCCGGTTGAAATAACCTTCGAGGAAATACCAGAGCATCTGGCTGATCGTCTGTGCCGTTTGGTCGTCGCGGTCCCGGTCGCGGTGATAACCGTAAATGCCGAATGAAGTCAGTTTATCGCTCATGCCGGCATAACGGCAAAGTTGACAGGCTTCTTCGGTGAAATAACCCGAGGGCGATGCCTCCGAAACGCCTGGGGCCTCACAATTTTTGAGTGCGCTGAGGTGAAACGCCAGCAAATCGGCATCGCGCAAAACAGGCTCGGTTTCCTCTATAGACGAGCGGGATTTACCAAGCCGTACGATATCGAAATGGTGCCGGGCGAGAAAATCGAACAGCCCGGGGGGCATTTGATGTGTTTGGCAACCGACCAACCCAAAATGGAACAACAAAGGGTGTCGTGGCTGCAATAGCGGAGTGTACACGGTATCTGCGGCGGCAGCGTTAGGGTCGCCCATGCGCAGCCGTTCATCAATCACGGCCAGGTTGACCAAAGATTTAGCCTCCTGGTAGGCTAAGAAATGCGCGCGGGACAATTCGTCGCGCTGCGCCAGAATGACCGGCAGCACATTTCCGCTCAGCAGTTCATAAACCACGGGCATCAGCATCTCGGGCTCGGCCCGGCGGAGGTTGCCAAGATCGGCAATAGCGTTTTTGGGGAATAAACAGCTCGTTCGGTAAAAGTGTGCGCGAACAGCATTCGCCTCTTTCTCACCGGCGCCGATCAATGCAATGCGGACGCCCTTCAGACCAGGTATTTGTTCGCCGTGCAACAATATATTTTTCCCTGCCGAATGCTCCGGTAATGGTTCAATCGATTTGAGCATTGCCGGGCTCAGGGGCTTCAACCAGTTCTGCAGCATGGGTTCTTTTTGTTTGCCCGACAAAAAACGGAGTTTATTTTTCTTTTGTCTACTTTTGCGCTTCTTTTCAAAAACTTTCAGCCTTAACCAACACACGTACACCACCCGGATGGAGGAGTTGCTCAAGCGGTACAAAGAGAAAAAACCCGAAATCGTATTTGAATGGCATGACGATCAAACCGGCGCCGATGGCTGGATCGTCATTAATTCGCTCCGCAACGGCGCTGCCGGCGGAGGCACCCGTATGCGAAAAGGACTGACCCGCGAAGAAGTTATATCGCTGGCCAAAGTCATGGAAATCAAGTTCAGCGTTTGCGGCCCTGCCATTGGCGGCGCCAAAAGCGGCATCAACTTCGACCCGGCTGACCCCCGGCGCTGGGAAGTGCTCACCCGCTGGTACAAAGCCGTCCTGCCAATCCTGAAACATTACTATGGTACCGGCGGCGATCTGAATGTGGACGAATTGAAAGATGTCGTGCCTATAACCGAAGACCTCGGCTTGTGGCATCCGCAGGAAGGCATCGTCAGAGGACACCTGAAACCTACGGAAGGACAACAGATTAACCTCATCGGCCAGTTGCGCTATGGCTGCACGAAAATCGTGGAAGACCCCGAGTTTGTGCCCGAGGGCAGCGGGGTGAAACATGCTGTCGCCGATCTGATCACCGGATACGGCGTAGCGGAGTCCCTGCGGCATTTCTACGACCTGTATCACCAAACAACCCCGGCAGGTAAAACAGTGATCATACAGGGCTGGGGCAACGTAGCCTCGGCAGCGGCCTGCTACTTAGCCAAAGAGGGGGCTAAAATAATCGGTATCATTGATCGCGAGGGAGGGATCATCCAGCCGGAAGGATTGACCCTCGAAGAGGTGAAGCATTTGTTCAATACCAAAAAAGGAAACAAACTCGATGCCCCGGACATGTTGCCGTTCGATACGGTCAATGAACGAATCTGGAATCTTGGCGCCGATATTTTTATCCCGGGCGCTGCGTCCAAACTGGTGACCCCTGCCCAGGTAGAGGCACTCTTAGCCGGCAATATTGAGGTGATCGCCTGCGGGGCAAATGTGCCGTTTGTCGACGATGAAGTGTTTTTCGGGCCCACTGCCCGGCATGCCGACGAACGTACAGCCGTTATTCCGGATTTCATTGCCAACTGCGGTATGGCCCGCGTTTTTGCCTACCTGATGCAGGCAGATGCTCCGATGACCGATGCGGCTATTTTCGGCGATACTTCAGCTACAATTCGACGCGCTTTGGACGAAGTTAGAAAAATTAATGTCATGCCAAATAAAATTTCCTCAAACGCCCTATATTTGGCCCTTAGAAAGTTAGGCATTTGAAATTCTTTTGAAAAAACATCGAATAAAATTAACAAATTCAAAGAATTTTTGTTGCCAAATTCACGTTGGCGCCGCTTCAAAAGCGCTGAACTTAAACTGTTAACATTTTTTAATTTTAAATGCAGAGACCCTATGACAGTTAGAAACTTATTATTAGCTGTTCTATTTATTTTTGCGACGTTCAGCCTCTCGGCTCAGGATGCTTCTGCTCCTGCTGGCGGTGCTTATCGCTCGTTTACGCCTGCTGACCAGTGGGAAGTGGGTATCCATGCCGGTGTACCCTTCGTACAGGGCGACCTGGATTCCAAACTGGGCTTTGGCGGCGGTCTTCACGTCCGCAAATCCCTCGACCACATGTTCTCCATCCGCGCCGGCGCGTTGTATGCGAAAGTGAAAAGTGAAGATGCGGACAATAACCGCTCCGCTGAAACGAGCTGGTTTTCCGGCTCCGGTCAGTTAGTCGTTACCGTCAATAACTTCCGGTTCAACAAACCGTACCGCAAAATTGCCGTAAACGTATTCGCAGGTCTTGGCGCTGCCAAGATCAAAACGGACTACACCAACATCCTTCAGGAAGATGGTACCACCTCCGGCGAACTCGACAATGACCTCGCGGGTTTGTTCGAAGTTGGCGCCGGTCTGGGATTCCGGGTTAATCCGAAATTCAACATCGGCCTCGAGTACACGGCTACCTCGGTGTTCGGCTCCGCTGCCGACTTACTTGACGGCAGCAACAACTTCGGCCGTAATGTCACCACGTTCCGCGACTTTCTGCACTATCCGCACATCACCCTGAACTTCAACCTGGGTGGTACGGATAAGAAAACCGGCGCGAAAAAAGCTGAGCCGCTCTACTGGGCCAACCCGATGCAGCAGGTAAGCGACGCCATCGCAGCGCTCGAAGCACGTCCGGTGTATGATCCGACCGATACCGACGGCGACGGCATTATCGACATGATCGACCAGGAAAAAGAAAGCCAGGCCGGCGCCCGTGTCGATACCAAAGGGGTTGCCCTTGACAGCGATATGGACAAAGTGCTCGACTACAAGGATAAAGAGCCCTATTCGCCTCCCGGTTACCCGGTTGACGCAAACGGCGTTGCCCAGGTACCGAAGCCGATCACGGAGAACGATGTAAATCGGATTGTAGATGCCAAAATTGCTGCGATCAAGTTCCCGTCGCAGAAGATGGACTGGTTCATGCCGATCATCAACTTCAAGTTGAACAGCTACGATATCGCCTACAGTGAGTACGAAAAACTGTATCAGGTAGCACAGGTGCTGAAAAACCAACCGGACGCCCGCGTCGTGGTTACGGGTAACACCGACCAAAGCGGCTCGGAGAAGTACAATAACGTGCTGTCGTACAACCGCGCTAAAGCTGCCATCGAATTCCTGGTAAATCAACACGGCATCGCTCGCGAACGCTTAGTGCTGAACTGGGTTGGAGAAGCCAATACGATGGTGCCGGTTCAAGGCGCCTCCCAGCTCAACCGTCGCGTTGAATTCGGCATTGCCAAAGGCGGCGAAGCAGATAAAGCTCGCCCGGATGGTCCGGAAGCCGGAAAAGGCCGTTTCATGGGCAATAAAACCGGTTTCTAAAAAAACCTTTACAAACAAACAGCGTGGAGCCGTCCGGATTTATTCCGGCACCGTTCTAAAAAATAACTGAGGCTGTCTCGTAATTTACGGGACAGCCTCTTCTGTATGTACCTTAAATCATTGCCTACCAAGAATCACTTGCCGTGCAACGGCTTTACACTTCCCAACCTGGCAGGTCAGCCAATACGCGCCGGCAGGATCATTTGCCGCCTCAACCGGTAACCTGCTTAAACCTGCCGGCAAGAAACCGTTAAACAGAAGCCTTTTCCAGCGGCCGGTAATCTCTACCAATTCAACCTGCACGGTTGCACCGGCATTTAAGTCCAGTTCCAGGCAGAACCAATCGCGCGCCGGGTTGGGAAAAACGCGAAGGCTGATGCCGTTAACCGGCGTGGTAGTGCCCGACACCGGATTGGCCTCGGCTGCTCCGATCGACCTCGGCTGGGCAAATCCGAGACCATAATAGTCCAGTACAGGCTCCGCTATGGCAAACCCTTTGCCCGCCGCCGGGCTGCCGGGCGGAATATGGAAATCCGTATTGCCCGGATCGGCTATCAACGGATTTTGATTAATAATGCCATTAACATCGGATACCGGGATGCCCGGGCCGGCCCAGTTGGTATTTCCCGGGTAGTACCAGAGGTTATTGGAAAATGTAAATGTTTGCGGCCGGGTGTTCGGGCCGATATTGGTTTCGGTTGACAGACCGGCATTGCGAACAATGATATTGTTGCGAAAGATATTATCGCCACATTCCAGGAAACGGGTGGGGTCTACCGTTTCCTGAAGAATACGAAGCACCCATTTTTCCGGCTGGTAAATGGTATTGTTGCTCACCTCGACATTTACGGCGCCGACAAAAGCAACGGCAGCCTGTGCGCCGATAAAAATATTGGAATACACCTGCAGATTAGCCGCTTCAAAGTGTGCGGTATCGGGCCGAAAAAATGCCAATCCGGTACTTCCTCCCAGATTCAGTGCCCGCAGACCGCCGTTTTTAAAAAAATTGCCCTCGATCCGGACATGTTCTGTGCCTCCTTTGCATTGAATGGCATTGGAGCCCATGTTTTCAAAATAATTTCCCCGGATCAAACCCCAATGACAACCAACCATATCGATCCCGCTGCCACCGGCCGCACCATTTTGAAAGGTACAGTTTCGTATCTCGAAAGAATCCAGTCCGGATAGTTTTAGCAGGTCATTGTTGCCGCTGGCCGACATGTCGCGGAACGTACAGGTTTCAAAAATGATGTGTTGGGCCGGAGTGTTATAGCTGCCACCGTCGTCAATGTTTACCCCGTTTCCGGTTTGGTGTTGAAAAATAAGACCCTGCAAACGCAAATAAGCTGGGTCGGACAACTGAATAGCGTTGCCGCCGCCCTCAAAAATAACCATTTCGCCGGCAGCGGCGCGGATGGTAATCCATTGGCTCGCCGTACCCTTCAGATTGCCGAAATACAAGCCGCCCGCGTAAGTACCGGTATGTATTTCGACGGTATCGCCGGGTTGCACCACGGCAACGGCTGCCGCAAGGTTCGGGTAGGTTTGGCCGGTGCCGACATGCAGGGTGGCGGCGAGAAGCGCGTTTTGGAGCGGCGGGAGCAGGAACAGGTAAAAAAGAAACCGGATCATAGGAAAGGATGAAAATGAAAAATCTACAATAGGGCGTTAATTTGCTGATGTATAATTGAGGCGAATGACCTGAAAGGGAAAATGCATACAATATGCATCACTACATGCTTTTGGAAGAAAAAAGTTGACACACTGCTTACGGATAAAGAATAAATATGAAATGGTCACTCCTGTTTATTGCCTGCCTTTCTGTCGCATGCTTATCTGATCCCGGCATTAAACCTGTTCCGGAAAATATCCGAACGACAGTTGCCGACTCCGTGTTGCCTAATATTTTAGATTCCGGAAATACCGTGGAAACCCGGTTTCCGGTACCTGATGGTTTTACCCGGACAACAACCGATTCAACCTCGTTTGAGGTCTGGCTGCGCCGATTGCCCCTACACCCTGACGGATATCCGGTACACTTGTTTGACGGACGCCTGAAATCCCGCTCCGATGTGCATAGCGCCGTGCTGAACCTCGATGTGGGCCGGCGCGATCTCCAACAATGCGCCGATGCGGTAATACGCCTGCGGGCCGAATATCTGTACAGCCAAAAACGGTATGCTGATATTCATTTCCGGTTCACCAATGGTTTTGTCGCCGAATACGACCGCTGGCGTCGCGGTGCGCGTATCCGGGTGGAAGGGAGCCGCGTCTACTGGACGGACGGGGGCAAGGTTTCTGATGCCTATCCGGAATTTCGGCGGTATCTCGATATGGTGTTTGCCTATTCCGGATCGGCTTCATTGGAACGGGAGCTGTACGCCGTTGAACCGACAGCGTTACAACCGGGTGATGTGTGGATCAAAGGCGGGTACCCCGGTCATGCAGTTATGGTGCTGGACGTAGCCGTGCATCCGCAAAGTAAAGAACGCCGCTTCTTATTGGCGCAGAGTTATATGCCCGCACAGGAAATACATGTACTGAAAAACCCGGCCAAGAACGATGGCAGCCCTTGGTACTCCGTTGCCGAATCCGGCGAAACACTTGAAACACCGGAATGGACTTTTAAAAAAAATCATTTACGGCGGTTTCGTTAGGTCTTATACTTCTTTTCTTATTTTTCTACGGAAAAAAATTGTTGCTTTGTTCTGTTTTTAGAAAATTACTCCCCCGCTACGAACATGCCGCTTACCATACTTCTCGCTGGCGGAACCGGCTTTATCGGTTCCCGAATGACAGAACTTTTTACGGCCAAAGGCCATGCCGTGCGGGTGCTAACCCGAACGCCGCGCGACGCCGGACAGTTTGGCTGGGATTTGGCAGCCGGCGCCATCGACGATCAGGCCGTTGCCGGCGCCGACGTGGTGATTAACCTGGCCGGCGCCGGTATCGCTGACAGCCGCTGGACACCGGCGCGCAAAAAAATCCTGATCGACAGCCGGGTGCAAAGCGCCCAATTATTGCGCAATGCTTTTCAGCGGCTGAAACACTATCCAAAAGCTTATTTATCGGCGTCGGGTATCGGCTATTACGGTAATTCCGGTGAACAATGGATGTATGAAACAGACACGCCTGCCGATAACAGTTTTTTAGTGCAATGTTGTGCAGCCTGGGAACAAGGCGCCGAGGCCGTTGGCGCCCTTGGTATTCGCACTGTAGTATTGCGCACCGGCATTGTGTTGGACAAAGCCGGCGGGGCGCTGCGCGAAATTGCCAAACCGTTGCCTTTCGGTATCGGCGCCTACTTTGCCGACGGACAGGCTTGGTATTCCTGGATACATCGCGACGATCTTTGCCGGATGTTTCTTTGGGCCGCCGAAACCCCTGCCGTGGAAGGCACCTTCAATGCTGTATCACCGCATCCGGCGCGCAACATCGACTTTACGAAGGCGGTCGCCAAAGCCATGAAACAACCGGCTATATTCGCACCGGTACCGGCCTTCGGCCTGCGATTGGTATTGGGCGAAATGGCTGACACTGTTTTGTTCAGCAATCATATTTCGCCGGAAAAAGTGATTCAGGCCGGTTTTCACTTTCAATATTCGGAATTGGCCGGTGCACTGGAACAGATTTACGGCGCCCGAAACTCATTTCAGGTTTTGTAACACGGATTTTATTCCTTCTTTGCAGAATAAAATCCGCCCTGCATGGTTCGTATTGAAATGCGAACCCTCATACATTCGCCATACTATGAAACGAAATCTCCTTTTGCTGCTTGGCGCGCTTGTTTTAGCCGCAGTTCTGTATTATTTTTCTGATATTATATCCTACCTGCTTATAGCGGGCGTTTTATCGATGTTGGCCACGCCTTTGATGGCGTTTTTCCAGGAACGTGTACGGTTTCGAAGCCGGCACCTGGGCCCCTCCGGCGCGGCGCTGATGACCATTGCTTGTTTCTACCTGATCATCGTTGGCCTGCTTTTAATTTTTGTGCCAACTATCGTGTCGCAAGCCAAACACTTGGCCGCAGTAGACTATAAATTATTGGGCGAAAGGTTAAAAGGCCCCTTTTTGAACTTAGACGCTCAACTACACAATATTGGTTTTCTGGAGCCAAGTGAGTCGCTGGGTACCCGAATGCAGGAGTCGTTGAGTCAATGGTTCAAACCGACTATGTTGGGGGATTTTCTTAGCGCATCCCTCGCCACGGTCGGCAATGTGGCGGTTACTTTTGCTTCGGTCACGTTTATTTTGTTTTTTTTCCTGCAAGACAAACGGGTAGTTACGAATGTGCTACACGCTGTATTGCCCCGCGAAATGGAAGAAAAAGTACTGCATGCCTTGACGGAAACCAGCAGATTGCTTAGCCGGTATTTCACCGGGCTGGCACTGCAGACCGCCTCTTTTATGGCACTGGCTTCGTTGGCCCTCTGGATTATGGGCGTCCCCAATGCCTTACTGATCGGGGTTATGGGCGGGTTGTTTAACATTGTTCCCTATGTGGGGCCGATCATGGGTATCATCGTGGGTTGCTTTTTTACCCTTTCCGCTTATATTGAAGCTGAATTTTCATTATTAGGTGTACAAATGCTCAAAGTGGCCGCAGCATTTATGGGCGTTCAGGTGATCGACAATAATTTAGTCGGCCCGTATATTACCTCCAATAGCGTAAAAGCACATCCGCTTGAGATTTTTATCGTCACGTTAGTGGCCGCCAAAATAGGTGGTGTGATCGGCATGGTGATCGGGGTGCCGGTGTACACGGTATTGCGCGTCGTCGCCAGGGTTTTCTTTAGCGAATTCAAGTTGGTACAGCGCTGGACGGAACAATTGGAGGAAGAGATAGAGGCTGTGCCGGAACTAACCGAAAAAGTGAAAAGGCCAAGGGTGAAAAAGTAATAGGTTATTCACCCTTCCATCAACAACTCCAGCAGCTCCGCCGCCGCTCTCGCCACCACCGTTCCCGGCCCGAATACCGCCGCTACGCCGGCCTTTTTCAGCATGTCGTAGTCCTGCGGCGGTATGACGCCGCCCACCACTACGAGAATATCCTCCCGCCCCAGTTTTTTTAGTTCGGCAATAGCCTGTGGCGCAAGGGTTTTATGCCCGGCGGCCAGCGAAGAAATGCCCAGGATATGTACGTCGTTTTCAGCAGCCTGGCGGGCAGCCTCAGCGGGTGTCTGGAACAAAGGGCCGATGTCGACATCGAAGCCGAGGTCGGCAAAGGCTGTCGAAATCACCTTTGCGCCGCGGTCGTGGCCGTCCTGGCCCAGTTTGGCCACGAGAATACGCGGCCGTCGCCCTTCCTGTTCGGCAAAAACATCGGCCAGGGCCCGCGCTTTTTCAAAATCTGCATTTTTATTCATCTCTCCGGCATAAACGCCCGCCACGGTGCGGGTCGTGGCTTTGTAACGGCCAAAAACATTTTCCAAAGCGGCGGAAATTTCGCCAAGGGTAGCGCGGGCACGGGCAGCATGGATAGCCAGGGCAAGGAGATTGGTTTCTGAAACCGCTCCCTGTGCGCCACCAACCCCACCGCCGGTCGCCTCAACCCCACCCCCCCTGAAGGGGAGGGGGGACGTAGCGTACGCTTCGAGCCCCTCTCGTCCCCCATCCCCTTCAGGGGAGGGGTCGGGGGTGGGGTTGACGGGGGTGGGGTTAGCCGCAGCCTCCAAGGCCGCCAGCGCTGCGTGAACGGCTTTTTCATCCCGCTTAGCTTTAACCTCCTCAATCCGACGGATTTGCCCTTCGCGCACCGCGGTATTATCCACTTCCAGAATATCGAATTTCACATCGTCCTGTACCCGGAAGATATTGACGCCTACAATCTGTTCCTGGCCGGAGTCAATGCGGGCTTGTTTACGGGCCGCGGCTTCTTCGATGCGGAGTTTAGGCAGGCCCTCCTCAATGGCTTTGGCCATGCCGCCGATCTCTTCCACTTCCTGTATAAGTGCCCAGGCTTTTTCGACCAGTTCGGCGGTCAGGTTTTCGACGAAATAGGAGCCCGCCCAGGGGTCAACGGCGCGGCACACGTCGCTTTCCCGTTGAATAAACAACTGGGTATCGCGGGCAATTTTAGCTGAAAAATCAGTAGGTAAAGCCATGGCCTCGTCGAACGAATTGGTGTGCAGACTTTGTGTCCCACCCAAAACGGCGGCCATTGCCTCAATGCAGGTGCGGGCCACATTGTTAAAGGCGTCCTGCTCCGTGAGGCTCCAGCCGCTGGTTTGGCAGTGGGTGCGCAGGGCAAGACTTTTCGGATTTTGGGGGTTGAATTGTTTGACTAATTTGGCCCAAAGCAAACGCCCGGCGCGCATTTTGGCGATTTCCCGGAAATGGTTCATGCCGATACCCCAGAAAAACGAGAGCCGCGGGGCAAAATCGTCGATATCGAGCCCGGCAGCAAGCCCGGTCCGGATGTATTCCAGACCATCTGCCAAGGTATATGCCAGTTCCATCTCGGCCGGGGCGCCGGCTTCGTGAATATGATAACCGGAAATGGAGATCGAATTGAACTTCGGCATCTTGTGCGCGCAGTACGCGAAAATATCGCCGATGAGGCGCATGGACGCGAGTGGTGGATAGATGTAAGTGTTGCGCACCATGAACTCCTTCAGGATGTCGTTTTGGATGGTGCCGTTGAGTTGTTCCGGCGCTACACCTTGTTCTTCCGCCGCGACGATAAAAAATGCCATCACGGGAATCACTGCACCGTTCATGGTCATGGATACCGACATCTGGTCGAGCGGAATTTGGTCGAACAGGGTTTTCATATCTTCCACCGTATCAATGGCTACTCCGGCCTTACCCACATCGCCCACTACGCGGGGATGGTCGCTGTCGTAGCCACGATGCGTGGCCAGGTCGAAAGCCACAGAGAGGCCTTTTTGGCCGGCCGCCAGGTTGCGCCGGTAAAAAGCATTACTCTCTTCTGCGGTGCTGAAACCGGCGTACTGCCGGATCGTCCAGGGCTGGGTGAGGTACATGCTGGAATAAGGGCCGCCAAGGAAGGGCGGGGTACCGGCGACGAATTTGGCGAAAGGATTACGGATTGCGGATTGCGGATTACGGATTGTCCCGGGGACTTGGGCCGGATTGTCCCGGACATCCCGGAGCCCGGCTGTTTCCTTAGAAGAGTCCTGCGCATCCGGTAGTGCGTCGGCGCGGAGATTCAGGTCGAGTTTTATACTGGAAAAATCAGGTGCGGGCATGATGTCGGGAATTAAATGTGGTCAATGTGGTTAATGTGGTGATTTAAGGGGTAAATTGTTTTGTGGGCTAAATATCTGCATAAGTTTGCATTTGCAATGGCGGACTCGTATTTCTTCCTGGTTGCTGTTTTGCAGCATGCGTGTTTCAGTTTCTTTTTTATTTTTTACACTGTGAAAATAGCCGGTTTTACTTTTATCCGCAATGCTTTGCTGTACGACTACCCGGTCGTGGAAGCCATCACGTCCATTCTGCCGTTGTGCGATTATTTTGTGGTGGCCGTGGGAAAATCAGACGACGACACGCTCGATTTGGTGCGCGGCATCGGCGACCCGAAAATTCACGTCATCGAAACTGTCTGGGATGATAGGTTGCGCGAAGGCGGCCGGGTGCTGGCGGAAGAAACCAACAAGGCTTTCGACGCCATTCCGCCCGATTACGATTGGTGTTTCTATATTCAGGGCGACGAGTGCGTGCATGAAGACGATTTGCCTGCCATTCGCTCCGGGATGGAACAATGGCTGAACGATCCGGAGACACAGGGCTTGCTGTTGCACTACCGGCATTTTTACGGCTCTTATGACTATGTAGGCGTCAGCCGGCGCTGGTATCGGCGCGAAGTGCGGATTATTCGCAACGACAAACATATTCGCTCTTATCGCGACGCGCAGGGGTTTCGGTGGTTCAACCCCACCAACCCCACCCCCGACCCCTCCCCCTACGGGTAGGGGAGACTTAGCGTACGCTTCGCGCCCCTCTCGTCTCCCCTCCCATTCGGGGGTGGGGTCGGGGGTGGGGTGGAACCGCGCGGAACAAAACTCCGTGTGCGGCAACTCAATGCCCATATCCACCATTACGGCTGGGTAAAACACCCGGCGGCGCAGCAGCGCAAACAACTGAATTTCAACCGGCTGTGGCATTCCGATGAAAAGGTGAAAGCGATGGTAGGCGAGGCTGATACCTTCATTTACGATGGCGCCGAACCATTGGAGCGCTTTAACGGTACCCATCCGGCGGTGATGCTACCGCGTATCCGGGCGGTCAACTGGCAGTTTTCCGGCCAGCCGGAACAAGCGCGCTGGTCGTGGAAGGATCGGCTTTCCCGGTTTCTGGAACAAAAGACCGGCTGGCGGCCAGGGGAGTACCGGAATTATAGACTGTTGAAATGAAGCGGTAGATCGTCATTAGGCGTCATTGGGCGTCATTATTCGTCATTAGGCGTCATTAGGCGTCATTAGGTCATTGGGTGTCATTGGGCGTCATTGGGCGTCATTGGGCGTCAGCGAAATGATGATCAATGACACACAATGACCCCAATGACGATCAATGACACACAATGACCTAATGACGCCTAATGACGATCAATGACACCCAATGACGATCAATGGCCCCAATGACGATCAATGACTCCCAATGACGATCAATGAACCAATTCAACTCCCAACGCGTTTGGAGTTTTTTCTCTCCTTTCATTTTTTAATTTTCCACTACCATGCGCGCTACCGCCTTTTGCCTGTTGGAAAACAACGGTCGCCTGCTATTGCAGGAATTTTGGCACGAACACGATCACTATCATTTCTTTCGCCCGCCCGGAGGCGGCATCGAGCAGGGGGAATTGGCGCTGGATGCCATACGTCGTGAAATGCGCGAAGAATTAGACGTGGAAATTCAGGAGCCGGAATTGTTGACTGTGCTGGAGAATATCTTTGAGTACGGCGGCGAAACGAAACATGAGATCGTTTTTTTGTTCCGGGCTACCCTGAACGACGAGCGCATCACCGGCGTACCGGAGGTGCGGATTTTGGACAACACCATCGCTTTTCGTGCGGTATGGCAGCCCCTGGAAGTAATCATGCAGGAAGGTCTGCTGTTGTATCCGGTGGAATTACGGAACCGACTTGGCGATTTTTTCCCGGAGTTCAAGTTGTTTGATTCAATGGAAGTATCCCGGTAGCAACCATTCATCGCTTGAAAAAGCGGTCGAGTTCCTGCACGGCCCATTCCGCCTGCTGAAGGGTGGTTTGCATATCACCGGCGCGGGCCTGACCGGCAAAAACAGCTTGCTCGCAGGTTTGCCACACGGTCAGGAAGGTTTTTGCCACCTGTTCCGGGATTTGAAGCCCTGCGAGTTTTTCCTGTACCGTTTCTTTGTTCATTCGGGCCGGTTCAAGATCGAGCCGGACGGTTAAGTAGCCTTGCAGCGATTTGAGCATTTCATGATAAAACACCTTTGAATCGCTGTTTTGTATATACCGGCTTACTTGTTTCAAGCGCTCACGTGCTTCTTTCAGGCCGGCGCGTTTAGGGGTGTCCGTGGGTGTATCAGGGTTTTGTCTTTTACGTTTTTTCCAAAAGAAAAAGACCCCTGCCAAAAGGGCAATTCCGGCTAAACCACTCCATAATATTGGAGAAGCCAACCAGGCGCCGGTTGTTTTCCAAAAAGAGATCAGCGGCGATTGTAGCGGGGCGGGTGTCGTGAGTGTGTCGGTCAGTGGCTGATCTTTGCCATAATTCGGTCCTGGCGTTACCGTCAGAGACACCGGTGTTTCGGCCTGCAACGTACGGTAACGGTTACTGTCGGGGTCGAATACGGTTAGTTGCGGCATGAACGTGTACGTACCGGGTTGTTTGGGCAAGATGACGTATTCCAGGGTTTTAGCATGCACAAACTGGTCGCCGGTTTCATATTCTTCTGCTTCGCGGGCTTTAGGGTCGAATACTTCGAGGCCCTCAGGCAGCTCTAGCCGGGGATTAGCAAAGCGCCGGGCATCGCCGTTGCCCTGTATAGCCATGGTAAGCGTGAGTGCATCGTCGGTCGATAAGGCTTCTTTATCGGCTGCTATTTTCCATTCGTAATGCCCCACTGCGCCAGAAAAGCCGGCCGGCGCCGGCTCGGGGAGGGGTTTTACGTCGAGTTTGACGGGTTGTGTTTGCATCAGTACCGGAGTGCCGCCGAGCAGGGCGCCGAGACCGCCGGGTTGTTCGACGCCCACGCGAACACGGGCAGATTCGATAAGTAATTCGCCGCTTTCCTGTGGAAACAACGCGATTTCGTGCAGGATGCGCACGGCGTACTGTTTGCCCCGGATGGTTTCATACTGCGTCCGGGTATCAAACCGGCGGCGGTCAACGGTATAGAAACCGTCAAATCGCGGCAAATCCAATATATCGAAGTTGGATATGCTGAGCAGGGTGTACAGTTTAATCTGATAGCGCAGTTGTTGCCCTACCCAGGCAGTCTTGCGGTCCAATTCGCCACTAACAAATACATTATCTTTTACACCGGGCGCCGGCTTATTGCGGCTCTGCTGCCGGGCCTGTACTACCCGGACCGTGAGGGGTTGACTGCGCAGGGTTTGGCTGGAGGTCTGTACGGTGGCCGGCCCGATCGTGTAGGTTCCGGGTTTGCCGGCTTCCAGTTCGTAACTCCAGGTTTGATGGCTGTACGACTGGCCGTTGATAAAGCCCGCCCCACGCATTTCCACGGGGCCTGCCGTGGCGCGGAAACCTTTAAAATCCGGCGCGATAAAACGTTTGCCTGCCGCATTTTTTAGCGAAAAAGAAACTTCAAACCGGCTGCCTTCCGTCACTTCGCGTTCGGGACCTGCCGATTCGAAAGTTACCTTATTCTGTGCATGTACGGCACAAATGCAAAAGAGCCAGACGGTTGTCAGGCCTGCCAAAGCCCATCGTTTCGTTGTTGTGTTATCGTTTCGCATCATTCGACGCGCTTGGGTTTGTATTTTGCTTGTTCTAAAAACTGTTGGCTGTCCTTAAAGTTTAACATTTCTTCCAAAGTCGCATCCGTATTCCGCTGCATATACGCTTTGACGATTTGCCAGCCCACCCAGTTGCCTATTTCTCCGGGCGCTTCCTGGAATACATTGTCGGCACTGGGGCTCGGCATCACGATTTTCTGGTTTTTGTTGTTCAGGGGCTGGTAGAGGACATTCATGCTCAACAACCTTGCCCATACCTCCGGTTCGTTGGCATAACATCCTTCCATTTGCGCGCTGGTGTAGCCCATTTTTATGCTGTCGGGGACAGCGGGGAGCAGGCGATCCATTAGGTACAGAATTTTGCCGTTGTGGATCATGTGGTCCAGAATTTTTTCTCCTGCCGGCGGCCCCACGGCACGGCTCGACACAGACAGGGCGATTTTGGTGGTTATGTACTCTTTTTGAAACTGCCGGCGCAGGTATTGGGGGAAATATTCGGGGTCGTATCCGGAAAAGTTCTCGCCGAGAAACATATCGAGGCCGATCATCACGAGGGTGTCGTTCACGGCATAAGCATCGCCGATAAATTCGGTGACGGCCGTCACGAAGCGGGGGAGCGGTTTTTGCGGGAAATAATACCGGTAATACCGCAGCATCAGTTCCAGGTCTTTTTGCAACCAGATTAAATCCGGATATGCTGCCTGGCAGGAATCGTTGAGGCGGCGCACCTGTGGCGCGGTGATAAACCCGGAAATGGCTTCCAGCGGCGTTTCATCCGGGTTCGTTTGGTCGTGCGCGATTTCAGTGAGAAAAAAAGGTAAAAAATCGGGGTACTTTGCAGCCAGATCTTTTAGTCCTCCGGCTATTTGACTCGTATCCAGGGCAAAAAGCGCCTGATCGAACCGGTCCAGGCGGACTTGTACCGCGATATCCGAAACATCCGGCGCCTGATCGCTGTTGGAGTTTTGGCATTGGTAAAGCGACAATCCGGCCATCAACAATACAAGCGGCGTAACTACGTAATTTATGTTTCTGTACATACTCCTGAAAAAATCTGCGATTTTAGCGCCGTGAAAAATAGGTTTCCCAAAATTAACGCACAAAAAAACAACACGTTATGAAAAAAATTGCTTTGGCTTTAGGCTTTTTATTGGCGCTTCAGGGGATAGGTTTTGCGCAATCCGAGTTTCGTTTCGGCGTACAGGCCAGTCCCACCATTTCGTGGCTGCGCACCGATGACAAACTGATCGAGGGCGCCGGCTCGAATTTGGGATTAAAATTCGGTGTACTGGGCGAGTACTATTTTGCTTCCAATTATGCCTTTTTTGGTGGGCTGGGGTTTGGATTCAATCACGGCGGCACATTGCAAAATGGATACACGCGAAGCGTTTCATGGCCTAACACCGATTTGAGCAACCCATTGCTTGATACCTTGCCAAAAGACGCAAAACTACACTATCGGCTGACTTATGTGGAAATACCTTTTGGATTGCGGTTCCGGGGCGGTTCCAATGAAGATTCCCGAATCAAGTTTTACGCCGAAGCGCCGGTATTTTCCATCGGATTTCTGACCAAAGCGCTGGGCGATATCCGGGGAACCGCCGTCGACCAAACGGAAGATGAGAACATCCGCGACGATGTAAACGGCTTGTCATTGTCGTGGGGCGCCGGCGCCGGTATCGAATACGAAATTGCCTCCAATGCAACGGTGGTGGCCGGTTTGTTTTTTCAACAACAATTTACGGATATGACGAATGACGGTGGGTCGGTACAGGGCAGCGGTGATTGGAAGCCGGAGAAATCCAAAGGGGCGTACAATTCTTTGTCGCTGCGGTTGGCATTTTTCTTTTAAGGCGTTTGAATATTTAAATGCCTTAAAAGCCAGAAAAAATTATCACTCGTCGTCTTTTTCTCTGACCAGTTTAGCCAGTTGGCCCGCTACCTGTGCAGCTGCTACCAAACGCTGCTCATCAAGCAGATAATGTACGTTTTTGCCCTGTCGTCGGGTCTGTACCAACGCTGCCGTTCGCAAAATGCGCAGGTGTTGGGAGATGATGGATTGTTCGACGCCCAGGTTGGTATGAATGGTTTGCACGGAGGAGTCTGGATGTTTGTGCAGTAATGCGATGATGCGCAGCCGCAAGGGATGGGCCAGTGCCCGCATGATATCGGTAGCACTTTGCAAGTGGTTGTAATCAAGCGGGATCTTGGCGGGTTTTCCCATTGGATTTTATTTTTGAGCGAATCCTCATTTGGCTACCGGCTATAGCTGCGAAATATTTGCCCTTTGGAAAGCAAATATGCCATTTTTGGCTCAACTAATACATCACTATGGGACAAAAAAATACTGCATGCAAGCTGAGGTCCGGCTTGCATGCAGCGATGTGGGTAAGTAAGGATTGAAAAAATTCGGTCTAGTGTTTCATTCAAATCGCCAGTTCCTCTACGAGGCGCGAAATTTGGGTCAGTCGTTCGCCGTCGAGGGAATAATAAATGTACTTCCCCTGGCGGTCTGTTTGCACAACGCCTGCCTTGCGCAGGATGGCTAAGTGCTGGCTTGCAACGCTTTGTTCCAACCTCAATTTGATGTAAATGTCCGTCACGGTCATTTGTTTGTTCTCTTCCAACAAGTCGATCATGCGCTGCCGGAGTTTGTGGTTCACGGCGCGAAGTACAAGGGCAGCCTTGCGCAATTCGGCGTAGTCGAGCTGAACGTCTTTTTGACCCTTCTTCAAGACGACGGTCTCGCTCTTTGTTTTTCTCATATAATTTGTTTTAAAAAATCAAAAAACCATTATGTCAATCAGCAAGTATGTTTCCAAAATTGTGCCAGATAAAAGTTGGCTAAACGCGTATGACTCTTTATTCGCAGGTGTAATGTTATTGATTCTCAAGACAAAAATAGAGTGAATTTTTATCAATTTGAGATTTTAACTCATTTTTCCTCAAAATAGGGGCTTATTCGGGGTAGTAATATTGGGTAGCTTCATATAGTGAGGTTCCAGATATGATATATCCTGAAATTCACTTTTTTGAAAAAAATGTTCCGCTGGTCCGGCCAGGTGTTTTGCGGAGCAATTTTGGATATCGCTTAGTACCACATTCTCGTCAATCAGATCGTTTCCTATTTTTTTTGCGCCGTTTCCTGAAACAACAAACACCTCTGCCGGCACCGATTTGGAGGCCGTTTGCAAAAATTCATAAAATAAATTGTTTTGTAATATAAGCGGTTGTGGCGGCATCACTTCCTGCAAATGTGCATCGTACACCGCCGTCCATACCTCTTGCCGACGGGCATCGAGCATGGGTATAAAGAGTTTGAAGTTTGAAGTTTGAAGTTCAAACACCGAACTTCGAACTTCAAACTTTGAACTTTGAACTTCAATATCTTCCCGTGAAGCCCAAGCTAAGGCAAGCAGCGTATCCACCGCAATCAGCGGTTTGTCGAGGGCATAACAAATACCTTTAGCCGACGAAACGCCTACCCGCAGGGAGGTGTAGGAGCCTGGGCCCCGGCTGATGGCCACGGCATCGAGCATGTCCAGGCTTATGCCGGATTGTTGTACGCAGTCGTCTATCAGTAAGGTAATGCGGGCGGCGTGGTTGGGCTGAAGCAGGTCTTCGGCCAGCGCTACCACATGGCCGTCTACGGCAATGGCGACAGAGCAGACTTCCGTAGCGGTTTCGATGAGCAAAATTTTGGCCATACCTTATCCAAAGAAGCTCCCCTGAATAATACCGCCGCCCACCACATCGTCGCCTTCATAAAACACGGCGCTTTGTCCGGGGGCAATACCTTTCACATTGGCGTGGAACTGTACGTTCACGTCATTTCCCACCGGGCTGACCGTGCTCAACGTGCCGCTGTCGCGATAACGGACCATGGTTACCGTTTCGATGCCTTGTTCGGGTAAAGCGTCGTATTTCATCAGATTGACTTTGCCCACCATCATGCCGTTTCGGATCAGCTCTTCTTCGCGACCCAGCACCACTGTGTTGGTATCGGGGCGGATTTCAGTCACAAACATCGGTTCACCCAGCGCGATACCCAGTCCCTTGCGCTGCCCGACGGTGTAGAAGGGGTAGCCCTCGTGTTTGCCCAGCACTTTGCCGGCTGCGTCCACAAAATGACCGCCGGCCACCTGTTCGTCGAGGTGTTCCACGCGGCGGCGCAGGAAACCGCGGTAGTCGTTGTCGGGCACGAAACAAATTTCGTAGCTCTCGGCTTTTTTGCTCAGTTCATCCCAGCCCCGTTCGGCGGCCATAAGGCGCACTTCTGGTTTGGTAAAGGTGCCGAGGGGCATACGGGTGCGGTTCAGGCATTCCTGACTGAGGCCCCAGAGCACATAAGACTGGTCTTTTTGCCGATCGCGGGCGCGGGTAACATATTTGCGGCCGTCCAGCTCGTTGATGATGCCATAGTGGCCGGTGGCGATGAACTCGCAGTCGAGCATATCGGCCCGGCGAAGCAGGCTGTTCCACTTGATGTGGGTGTTGCACAGTACGCAGGGGTTGGGCGTGCGGCCGGCCATGTATTCGTCCACGAAGTTGTCGATCACATAATCGCCGAATTCTTCGCGGATATCGACGATAAAGTGGTGAAAGCCGAGTTTGACGGCCACCTGCCGCGCGTCGTTGATACTGTCGAGCGAGCAGCAGCCGGTTTCTTTTTTGGAGCCGCCGGAAGTAGCGTAATCCCAGGTTTTCATGGTTATGCCCACAACTTCCCAGCCCTCTTCGTGGAGAAGGACGGCGGTAATGGTGCTATCGATGCCGCCGGACATGGCGACGAGTGCTTTGCCGTGTTTTGACACTGAGATAATAATGAATTATAAATGATGAATGGTTTTTGAAAAAGGCGGCGAAAGTATGATAAATGTTAACTATTAACAAGTAAGGCATATATTGAGTTCATCCTATACAGATAACCATTCACAGCATCATTCATCATTCATCACTTATCATTAAATTACCCTTCCAAGCCCATTAAAAAATACTCAATCTTGTTCTGGAAGTTACTTTCTTTCCCTTCGGCGGCTTTGCGCGCTTTTTCAGCAGTCGTACGGGCTTTAGGAATGTTGCCCTGGCGCTTGTACACTTCGGCGAGGGTGAGGTAGTACTCGGGTAATCCTCCGTTTTCGGCGGCGGTTTTGGCCCATTTTTCGGCTTGTTCGAGCACTTGTTTGTCTTCGGGGAAGGCGCGCAGCAGGCTGATAACCATGTCGTGCAGTTTGGCGGCGTTGGTTTTGACGACGTTTTTCTGGTAGGACTGGGCCGATTTCAGGTAATTTTTCGCGTCTTTGGTGGCGGTGTAAAAATTGAGGTCTGCTTCATACCCGAATTCGTCGGCACGGTCGGGCTGGCCGGCCTTCATTTTATTTTTTGCCTCGGTCAGCAGCGCTTCGTTTTTGAATTCGATGGCTTTTTTCACCGTGTTTTTGCACGCCAGATTGATGCGGGTTTTCACGGTTTCCGTGCCTTCCTGAGCTGCTATTTTATCCCGGTATTTCAGCAGGAGATCAAACACGCGGCTATCGGCTTCTACGGCGCCCTCCAGAATGAATTTGAGGTTGATTGGCGTGGTCAGGTCTTTCTGCGCGTTGAGGTATTCGTTGGTGATTTTCAGCGAAGGTTTGTTGGCGCGGTTGAGGGCGCGCACATAGTCGAGCAGGAACTGCGGATCGCGGTTGCCTTCGGTGTAACCTTTTTCAAAATCCTGGGAAGTGTCGGTTTTACCGGAGGCTTTTTGGCCGAACGCGATCAGGCCGTCGGCATTAAGGGCGCCCACGCTTTTTTGTACTACCTTGCCTTCGCTGTCGAGGATCATGAGGGTGGGATAGGCGCTTACCGGGTATTTGCCGGCGAATTCAGCGTTCTCCGGTTTTTCCATATCAATTTTCAGGCAGATAAAATTCGGGTTGAAGTATTCACCTACTTTCGGGTCGGGGAATACCTGCGCGGCCATTCGTTTGCAAGGGCCACACCAGGAGGCAAAGGCGTCGACAAAGATGAGTTTTTGTTCGGCTTTGGCTTTCTCCTTTGCTTCGGCCCAGGAGCCGTGGAAAAAATCGATGCCTTGGGCGGTGGCGTTTCCGAGGAAAAGGGCGGCCAGCAAGACCGCAGCAAGCGTACGTTTCATGAGTAACTTAATTTGTTTAGGTCAAAATCGGTGCAAAAGTACGGGAAAAACGGGGAATTGGTGAAAAGGTTGTACTGAATGGATCAGAATCGGGTAAAGTATGGAATGCTTGCGACCTGAAGAGAAAGACATACCCTGTTGCGGATACTCGAATTTGTCAAACGAATACCCGGCTCCGGTACGCTTATGATAGTTAAGAATTGCAACCATTGCGGAAAAGTCGCTGCTTTGCAGTGACCTTAATACAAAATTGCTATGTTAAACTTATTTAGAGATTTTTGAACCACTTTAGTACACTTTAGACCACTTTAGCCGATTTAGTGTGGTTTGTACGAGTAGTGTATTCTTATCTGGTTTTCGAGATGTCACCTGCTCGTACCTCGCAGACGACACCTCAAAAACCGGGTCGATCGTACAAACTGAGAATTGCTGTCTGTTGAGTCAGTCCAATATTCTACCTTCGAATTATGCAGCAGATTATCTTAGAAAAATCTAAACGGAGCTTGTACGCCTGGCCGGCCATCTGTCTGCTTATCCTGTGCGCCGGTTACCTCTCCGCCCAACCCTATAACTTCACCACGTACTCCTTAGCCGACGGCCTTCCCCAGTCGCAGGTATTCGCCCTGTGTCAGGATGCCCGCGGCTACCTGTGGGCAGGCACTCAGGGCGGTGGACTCAGCCGTTTCGACGGACTGAAATTTGAAACATTTACCACGGCCGACGGGTTGCCTTCCAACTATATCCATGCCCTGATGGCCGACGGACGTGGGGGGATTTGGATCGGTACCGACCAGGGTTTGTGCTGCTACGATGGCGCTCGTTTCAAACCGGTGCGCCTCGGAGCCACCGGAGCGGGGGTGTATGCGTTGGCTTTGGTTGAAGAAAATAACGTTTGGATCGGCACCAACCGGGGCGTTTTTTCCTGCGGGTTGGAGCAGACCACCGCCAAACCGGTATCCTTGCCGGGGAATGGCCCGGCGCCGGTTGTAACAGCCTTTTTCCCAAGCGAGGATGGTGTGTGGGTCGGCAGCGACCGGGGCGCCTGGCTGATCGGCCGGGAAAATATTCATTTGGGCACTAAAGAAGGATTAGTCAGTAATGCCGTACTGGCTATCGCCGGCGATGAAGAAGACCGGCTCTGGATCGCCACCGTGGGCGGCATTACGATTTTCAGTCTTACAGACCGGCAGGTTGTAGCAAAAATGCGCGACCCGCTCCTTTACCGCCCGCATTCCTTGCAGCCTGAAGCCGGTAAAATGTGGGTTGGCACCAGTAACTACGGCCTCATACGCTGCAACCCGGCCGATACCTCGCTGCAGCAACTGACCGAAAAAGACGGCCTGCCCCACCAGCACGTCCGCTGCCTGCTGCGCGACAACGCCGGCCAACTTTGGGCAGGCACCTCGGGCGGCGGCCTCGCCCGGCTCTCCAATCAGCCTTTCCGCCATTTCGACCAAAGTCGGGGCCTTGCCGGCAACCGCGTATATGCCCTGCACGAAGATCGCCAGGGCCGCCTTTGGCTGGGGGTATCACAAAACGGCTTGCAGATGCTTGATTCCACCGGTTTTCATGCATTTACCCGCGACAGCAGTTTCCTGCAAATCAAATGCAAAACGATCGCCGAAGATGCGCAGGGCAATCTTTGGGTCGGCACCGAAGGCCGGGGCATCGCCGTGTTCGACTCCGCCGGTATGCACCGGCTCAACCGCCAGAACGGCCTGCCTGGCGACCTGGTGCAAACCATTATCCCGGGCGCCAAGGGCGAGATGTGGGTGGCGATGCTCACCAGCGGTATCGCCCGCGTAACACGTATGCCCGACGGCTTTTTTATGGTGAAAAACTATGGACAGAATGAAGGACTGCCCGATTTAAAGATACAAACGCTGCGGAAAGATCAGGAAGGCAATATCTGGTTTGCTACCCAATCCGGGCGGGTGGGTTATTTGAAAAATGATCGTGTGGAAAAGGTTTTCGGCCCAAAAGACGGCCTGCCGGGTGTACCGGTGCGGGTGCTGGCGCCTGACACACATGGCCGTATTTGGGTAGGGACAAAAGGCGCGGGGCTATTCTGGATAAATTTAAACGCCGAAAAGCCGGCCTTCCAAAAATTAGACCCGCTTTTTCAACCACATTCTCCCAATATCTACCTGTTGCATGTTGATGCGCAGGGAAATTTGTGGGCAGGCACCGAAACCGGTGTGGATAAACTGGTTTTTTCTTCTACCGGTTCGGAGATGGAAATACAACATTTTGGCAAAAAAAACGGGTTTCTCGGTATCGAAACCTGCCACGATGCCGTGTTGGAAGACCACAGCGGACGGCTCTGGTTCGGTACCATGAACGGACTCTCCCAATACACCCCGACCAACTGGGAAAATCCGGCCGTGCCCCCGGTACTGCACCTGCAAACCATTTCCTTGTTCTACAAACCCCTTTCCGAAACCGCCTACGCCGGCTTGCTGCGTTCCGATGGCGGTCTGGCTGCCGGTCTCGAACTCCCTTACCACCAAAACCACCTCAGCTTCGCCTTTAGCGCGGTGGACCTGAGCAACCCGGAAAATATCCGCTACCGCTGGCAGTTGGAGGGCGCCGAATCCGCCTGGTCGCCCACGTCTTCCCAGGAGCAGGTGAACTACGCCAACCTTGCACCCGGGCTTTACACGTTCAACGTGCAGGCCACGACCGATGGCGAATTATTCAGTGACCCGCTTACCGTTTCTTTTTTGATTAAAAAACCGCTTTGGCAGCTCTGGTGGTTTCAATTATTGCTGGCATTGGTGCTGGCTGCGGTTATCGGACTTTGGGTTCGGGCCTGGTCGCAACGGCTTAAAAGGGCCGAGCGTGCCCGCCGGGAGAAATTAGAAGTGGAAAACCGCTTGTTGCAACTCGAACAAAAAGCCCTGCAGCTGCAAATGAACCCGCATTTTATTTTCAATGCCCTCACCAGCATTCAGGCGCTCATTACCGAACAGAATTACCCCACGGCCCGGCAGGAGATCAACCATTTTGCCAAACTCATGCGCAGCATTCTGGCTAATTCGCGGCAGCAAACGATCAGCCTGCAGGATGAGGCGAATACCCTGGAACAGTATCTGCACATCGAGCAGTTTTGTCATCAGCAAAAATTTGATTTTCAGATTGATCTGCCGGAAGGCGTTGATCCGGAGGAAATAGACATACCGCCGATGCTGTTGCAACCGTTTGTGGAAAATGCGGTGGTACACGGGGTGTCGCCGCTGCCCTATCCCGGTAAGATTTCGATCCGGTTTAGTTTGCAGGACGACATTTTGAACTGTGAAATCCGCGATAACGGTATCGGCCGCGAACGCGCCGCGCGCCTGCGGGAGGAGAAAAAACCGGGACACCAGTCCGCCGCCTTGCAGGTGACCCAGGAACGACTGGAAGCCCTGCGCGGCGGCCGGCCCTATATGTCCCTGGAAATCAGCGATATTTTGGATGAAAAAGGAGAAATTGCCGGCACAAGGGTAATCGTGCGCTTGCCGGTTAAAATTCAAGTTTGAAGTTCGAAGTTTGAAGTTCGAAGTTTAAAGTTCGAAGTTTGAAGTTCGAAGCGCGCACTCTACACCTCGAACTTCAAACTCCGAACCTCGAACTTCAAACTTCAAACTATAAAGAAGATGATGACTGCAATTATTGTCGAAGATATGCCCCAAGCCCTGCAAGTGCTGCAAAGCGACCTGGCTGAATACTGCCCGGAAGTGGACGTTATCGGCGTAGCCCACAGTGTGGTGGAAGCCGCCAAGCAACTGCGCCAGCAAACGCCGGATATCCTGTTTCTCGATATACTGCTGGGCGACGGCACCGGCTTCGATCTGCTCGAAATATTCCCAAACCTCAACTCGCGTGTTATTTTCGTCACGGCTTCCGACGAATACGCCGTACGGGCTTTCCGCTTCGCCGCCGTCGACTACCTGCTCAAACCCGTGGAACCAGTCCTGCTGCGCGCTGCTGTGGACCGGGCCAAAACCCAATTGTCGCACCCGGCAGAGAGTCTCGATCTGCTTAAAGAAACCATCCGGCGGCCGGAAGTATTGCCGCGGCGTATTTCACTACATACCCAGGAGCGCATCGCGGTGGTCGACATCGATCAGATAGTCCGTTGCGAAGCCGACGGCAACAACACCTGGTTCGTGCTGGCCTCGGGCGAGAAAATATTCGTGACCCGTACGCTCAAACAGTTCGAACAATTGCTCAGCCAGCACCAGTTTATCCGGGTGCATCAATCGCACCTGCTCAACTTTGCGTACATCCGCGAATACGTGAAAAAGGACGGCGGGTATTTGAAAATGAAAAACGGTGAAATCGTGCCGGTTTCGTTGCGAAAAAAGGCGGAGGTCGTGGGATGGCTGGAGCGGCTGTAGGCTTCAGTCGTGTATTAAATCAGGGTTTTCTGGTCCGTCTCATCTTACCATTCCTGTAAATTTCGATTTTTTCCACTTTCTCCCCGGCATCGTCATAGAGCCACAACTCACCGTTCCCGTTTTCAAAATTGCCTTTCGGCAAAAAATTGCCCTGTTTGTCGTAAAGACCGCGAACGGCGCGCAAGCGGTTTTTTTCGTAGTCGAACTCGGCGTACAGTTGCCCGTTATCCCAGAAATATCGGGCGGTGCCGTGTTTCTTCCCGGCCTTGAAGGGTTCCTCTCCAAGAAATACTCCGTTGGGATAAAAATTTTGGCTTAAGCCTTCCGGTTTGCCGTCTACCATCATTACCCGGCCCCATAAACTGCCATTTGCATAACATGTATACGCCTCGCCTTGGGACTTTTTAAAATGTCCTTTTTTCCAATAAATAACATAAATACCGTCTTTTTCGTAATCGAAATCTCTGATAAATAAACGTTTATCATTTAAGTAGTATATCTCGAAAGAGACCCGCTTACTTCGGGGCCGTTGAAAGGTCTTCACCAAAGTGTCCCTGGCCGGGTTAATATTCTGCCCGGCACGATCCGGGGGTTGGTGATAGGTTTCTGAAACGGTACTGCAACTGCTGATCAAAAAAACAGTTACAAGGATCAAGATAAAGGGTAAAACAGAAGTCTTCATGGCGATTGTACTCATTTTTGGAATCTGCTAAAGTAGCGGTATATGGGGAAAAAAACTTATTTCCCCTTGCAAACTTACTCCATCACCATCTCCAAAATATCCGGCGTATTCACCTCCACAAATCCGGGAACATGCAGTTGATAAAATTGCAATAAGCCTTGCAGTAAGGCTTTACGCTCCGGACGCGTCAGGGCTATTTCGTGGCACTGTTCCAGAGGCGTATGCAACAAATCGAGCAGCGGCATAGCCTGCTGTGGTTCCAGGTACAGGGTATGCAGTGGCGGTACCGGGCTAAACACACCTTCCTTGAGGTCGAAAAACACCTCTCCATCCTGTTCGTATTGTGGCTGAAAACCCAAATAGGCCGGCAAATGCAGCAAAAAGTGCAGGTGCAGGTTGGCGAGGGGCTGTTTGGTCGTATCGAGCCAGCGCAGGTTGTCCAGTAAAAATTCGAACAATTCGGGGTTTTCATCGCCGGCGTGTATACTTTTCCGGCAAATTTCGGCCATAAAGAGGGCCACTGCGCCGCGCCGGATATCGAACGGGATGGCACTATAGACTTCTGCCGCGCGCATTTCTTTCAACCGGTTCAAATGATCCAGGTCGTCGCGGAAATATCCGATCAAATCCACCACCGTCATCGGCTGGAACAGGCCGTAGGACATACTGCTCTTCGCCTTACGCACGCTGCCGGCAATAAAGCTGCGCAGGCCTTTCTCCTCGGTAAAAATATCGGCGATCACGCTGGTTTCGCCGTATTTCAGGGAGCGGAATACGATGCCGCGGGTGTGGATGAGCATGTTTGAAGGTTACGGGTTTGAAGGTTTCTGGTTAGAGGGTTTCTGGTTTGGGGGTTTCAGGTTGGAGGGTTTCAGGTTGGAGGGTTACGTCGGAGCCGAATATATGATCAAATGACGCCGCTTCTTGCTGGAAGGTTTTCCGGAACGGCTCCTGAAACACAAAATAGTGATGAATCGCCACTGGCAAAGGTTCCACGCCCGCGATACCGATGGCGGACTCCACCTGCTCGCGCGACAGGCCGCTCGCCTGCTGCAATTTTTCCCAGACGTCCGGCGCCAATTCTGCCGGATACGGCTCGTCCGGGTAAGTCAATATAAAAGCTTTGGCGTACTCGTGCAAGCCCACGTTGTAATGCGTATTCGGCTGTAAAAAACCCGCCATCACCTGCTCTGCCGAGAATAACAAACAGCCATCCGGTTCGAACAACTCCGACCCATGAAAAAATGGATATTCCGGGGTGGGAAATGGTTTAGGGTAGATGACGACCTTCTCAAATTTTTCAAATAAAAATTTGGGCCGGCTAAACGTGAGCATCACGGCCTGCGATGCCAGGGCCACCTCCACGTCGGGCGGCAAAATATCATCCGGCCAGCCCATCGGATCCCAGTCGGTACCGGCCTGAAAGAGGGCGACTCTTTCGCGAAAACGTTTTTTTTCGGTGGCGTTCAGCCGTTGGTAGAATCGGCAAAAACGCTCCAGCAAATCCGTCAGCCCCGGCGATAAATCCTGCGGATGCCGGTTGTACCACCACCAGTTGATCTGTGGGCCGAGCACGTAAATCAGCGCAGTCATCAGCACGAAAGGGATGATCCAGGGCGCATAATCCAGATCCTGTGTCCAGGTTAAGTACAGGAACAAAATAGCTCCGCCTGCAAAGGGAGCGGCGAGGTAATTGGCAAAGACTTGACGCATAATCGGGCGAAATTAAGACACCCTAAAACGAAATCCTGAAATAAAAAGCGTTGTGTTAGAAAAAAATCCGGCGCAGGGCTTTCTTTTTTGGGTGAGATGCCTTTATCTTTGCCGCCGCTTTGAAAACCAGGCCGGTACCTTAGCTCAGATGGTAGAGCAATGGACTGAAAATCCATGTGTCCCCAGTTCGATTCTGGGAGGTACCACATTCCAATCCCGAAGGTCTCGTACCTTCGGGATTTTTTTATTGCGGAATACGGAGTCTGGAATTTTTGAAATATTGAGCATTCCGTACTCCGTACTCTGCATTCCGCAATCAAAATGTCTGAAGATATCGTCATCCGCATTTTACTATTGCCGCTCGCGCTGCTCTACGGCCTGGGGATAGGTTTGCGGAACCTGCTCTACCGCATCGGGGCGCTGCGCAGTGTGCGCTTCGATTTGCCGGTGATATCGGTGGGAAACCTCACTATGGGGGGCGCAGGCAAGACACCACATATCGAATACCTGTTGCGTTGGCTGGATCAGTATATCCAGATTGCCGTTTTGAGCCGGGGCTATGGCCGTTCCACGATGGGCTACCGGCCGGTTACGTCCATCGATACCGCTAAGGAGGTCGGCGACGAACCCTTACAATTCAAACGGAAATTCCCCAACGTACCTGTCAGCGTCAGCGAAAGCCGGGCTTTGGCGGTACCTGAATTGATCAAACGAAACCCGGAAACGCAATGTATTTTGCTGGACGACGCTTTCCAGCATCTTGCCGTTACGCCCGGCCTGAATATTCTTCTCACGGAGTTTGCCCGGCCATTTACCCGCGATTGGCTGTTGCCCGCCGGGCGCCTGCGCGAGGGCCGTTTTGAATACCGCCGGGCGGATATTATCATCGTCACCAAATGCCCGCCCGACCTGACCGCCCGCCAACGGCAAGACCTCGTGCGGGAAATAGACCCTTTTCCCCGCCAACGTGTTTATTTCACCCGCTACGACTACGGCCTGACCTACGATCTGCTGCGCCCCGACATCCGTAGACCGCTTGACCTGCAAACGGACGTGCTTTTGGTGAGCGCTATTGCCAATACCGACTACCTGCTGCAATATCTCGGTAAAACGGTCAACTCCGTGCAGGCACTCGAATTCTCCGACCATCATTACTTCGACGAAGACGACCTCAACACCGTTTTGCGGCGCTTTAATGCCATGCCCGGTTCGCGCAAAATCATCCTGACCACCGAAAAAGACGCCACCCGCCTCGAACTGCACCAGGGCTTCCTGTGGAAAAATGACCTGCCGATCTGGGTGCTGCCCGCAGAAGTGGCGTTTTGTGACAACGATGAGGTGGATTTTCAGGCGGAGGTGAAGCGGTTTTTGCTGGAGTTTAAGGTGTAACAATCAAATACGACTCCAGCAACGCCCAATATCGCCCTACCTGAGTCTTCAGTTTTTCCGACGGATGCTGCCGCATCTCCAGCAGCGCCACTTTCAGCCTGACATTGGCGCGGTAAGCTTTAAAAAAGCGAAATAAATCCCGGTCGGCAGAATCGGGGAAAACATCCCAGTACCGGGTATAGGCATTCAAGAAAGTAGTCGCCAGATTTGGAGCGCCCCTCGCCTCCAGGTCCATGCACAGAAATGCCAGTTCGTTCAGGATATCCGATTGGCGGAAATGCAGGTTGAACTCGATACAATCGAATACCACGGGGCCGCTGTCGGGCAGGAAGATATTGCGCGTGTGCAGGTCGCCGTGGCCGTCCACCCAAAAGCCGTCGCGCGCGCGTTCCAGGAGGCGCCCGGCATGCTGCTCCAGAAAGGCCGGCAGGACGGTGCGCCAATGTTTCATCTTTTCAGTGGCCGATGGGCCGAGCTGTTGTTCCATGTCGGCGCGAAACCGGTATAGTTCGGCAAAATCAGCCCAGTGGCTCCCCGGATGATACACCAATGGGCCGGTTATGACAACCTGCCGGTGAAACGGCGCCAAAACGGCGGCGAGTTGCTCCAGGTGTGCGGGCGTTACCTGTTGGTGGTCGAGCATGACGTCCATTTGCCTGCTGTTGTCCATGCGGCGCATTTGTACGGCATAATCCAGTACAGGTCTGGCGTTTTCACCGATGGAGGGACGGTCTGGCGGCCCCCCGACGGGCAACACGCCGAGATACATTTCCGGCGCCAGCCGGCGATTGAGCCGCAGTTCTTCTTCACAATATGTTTTTCGTTTTGCTTCGGAGCTAAAATCGAGAAAGCCGAATACCACCGGTTTTTTGATTTTAAAGGCAAAATCCGGGGTAAGGATCACCCACGAAATATGTGTTTCCACCAATTCTGCCGGCTGACTTCGTCCCGGGAACGCGCCGTTGGCGAGGATGGTTCGGATTTGATCAATGGTCATGTTGCGTGGAAATGTATTGATGCATGTTTTCTACCAGTGTTTCCAGGGGCTCGTCGTCCGTCCACAAAATAAGCATTGGCTCCGTACAAGGCTCATATCGGTCGCGTATTTTTTCATACACGGCGAAGTCGGCTTCGCTGTCGGGCCGGGGCTTCAGCAGGCGGCGCCGGATCGTTTCTTCCCGGGCCTTCACCTCTACCCGGAAAACGGGCGCCCGCAGATCCTGCGCCACCCGTTCGAATGGTTCCCGGATGGACTTCAGGTAAAAGGTGCTGTCCACCACGGCGTGGCGGCCTTGCGCCAGCACAGAGCGGACCCGGGCGAGCATAGCCGCGTACACGCGTTCCTTGTCGCCGGGCTCATAGTGTCCACGCAGATTCAGTTCGGCGCGCAGTAAATCACTGTTAATATGGCTGCCGCCAAACCTTGCCACATAGTTGCGCGCCAGTGTGCTTTTGCCAGAGCCGGGCAGACCTGAAATGAGTATAAGCATAAATTTCTAAGAACAAATCGACGACGAATAGTTTACGAGTGATCTTTTTCCAAAATTAAAGTTATTGCAAAGCGCAGCAGATGACAAAAGTTATTTTCTCTACTGACCCAGATCGCCAAATCTCGGCACTGTGTTCCCATAACTTGGACGGCATAATTTGGAACACTATGAATGGTTTGTTTAAAGGAGGTAATCATGACACTCTTCGAACGTTTGCGCCTGTTGTGGCATATCATCTGCTGGCGGCTTACGTGGTCCAATAAAGATTTAGACACCAAGCCTAAAGATGCGGTGTCACCCAAATTCATCTCCGCGCGGGAGGCGGCCCTTCTGATCCCGGATGGCGTTACGGTCTTTTCCAACGGCTTAGCCGGCAATGCCCGCTGCTCGGTATTTTTTTGGGCCATAAGGGGAGCTTTTGAAAAGCGGGGGCATCCGCGTCACCTGACGTGGGTAAATGTAGGCGCCCAAGGTGGCCGCGGCAAAGTGCCGGGCACAATAGAGGAAATCGGTCTGCCGGGGCTCATGGATCGGTATCTTGCCGGGCATCTCGAAACCTGCAAAACGCAGTTGCAACTGGCAGAGAACCACAACCTGGAACTGCATACGCTGCCACAAGGCGTTATGTCACTGGTATTGGAGGCGCAGGCGGTGGGTGAAAGCCACCTCAGAAGTGAAGTGGGGGTGGGCACTTTTCTCGATCCAAGGGTAGGCAGGGGATCGGCTTTAAGTCCGGATGCACAAGCGCAGTATGTCGCCGAAGATGGGGATGCCCTGCATTATTTTTTGCCGAAAATCGATATCGCCCTGATTAATGCACCGTACGCCGATTCGGAAGGGAATATTTATTTTCGCGATGCCGCTACCTGGACGGAAAACATCCAGTCGGCCCGCGCGGCCCGGGCTAACGGCGGTAAGGTCTTTGTCACCGTGAGCAGGATTGTTCCGAAAAAAGAGGCAGAAATTAATTTGCGTTCCGACAAAGTGGACTACATCGTGTTGCACCCCTACAACGAACAAACGGCCAGTATCCGGCAGCGGCGTTTTTGGCCGATGTTTACCGTTGGCGCCAATGTGGATGCGCCCGCCGCCGGCCGGAAACTCCGGTTTATTAACAACGTGCTTAAAATTACCCCGGTGCGCGGCCCGGTAGAGTTTGCATTGGCCCGGTTGGCTGCTTGCGTATTTGCCGCTGAAGTGCCGGCCGGCGCTATGGTCAATATCGGTGTGGGGTTCCCGGAAGAAGTAGCGCGCCAGTTGGTCGAACACGGACTGTTCGATCAATTGTTGTTTACCACCGAAGCCGGCGCTTACGGTGGTTTGCCGGCGCCAGGCATTTTTTTTAGTGCGGCGATCGACCCGCAACATCTGGAATCGTCTTCGAGAATGTTTCATCGCTACCAAACGGATCTCGACGTGGCTGTTTTAGGATTTTTACAGGTTGACGGCGACGGCAATGTCAATGCTTCGCATCGTGGCCCGCGTATGATCGACCTGGTGGGGCCAGGCGGTTTTCCAGATATCGCTGCCGGGGCGCGTACCATTATTTTTGTGGGTTGTTGGATGACCGGGGCGCAGTTTGCCCTTGCGGGCAATAGCCTGCGGATTGCCAAACCCGGCCCCTTTAAATTTGTAGAAAAAGTCACACATATCACGTTTAGTGCACGGGAAGCCCTGCGGATGGGCAAAAAAGTGTATTATGTAACCCATGTCGGGGTGTTTGCCCTTACGGAAAACGGGTTGGAACTACGCCAGGTGATGCCGGGTATCGACGTAGAACGCGATATTTTACAAGCCTGTCCAGCGCGGATACGGTTGCCGGAAAACGGGCAGGTTACCGTAGTGGATGAGGCGGTATTGAGTGGGGCAGGGTTTCAATTGCACTTGCAAAGGAGGTAGGGGTCATTGATCGTCATTAGGCGTCATTGATCGTCATTATTCGTCATTGGGCGTCATTGATCGTCATTGGGTCATTATTCGTCATTGGGCGTCATTGTCTTATTCCCGATGTAAAATAATGACCCAATGACGCCCAATGACGCCCAATGACGATCAATGACCAATAATGACGATCAATGACGAATAATGACCCCCAATGACGAATAATGACGCCCAATGACGCCCAATGACGCCCAATGACGCAATTCTTACTGCTTCATCACCTTCAACGTCGCGACATTGCCATTCACGAGCAGGCGCACCGCGTAGGTTCCGGGTGCCAGCCCCTGCAGGTTCAGTTCGACCTGGTTTTCTCCTTCGGTCAGCGACCATTCACGCGTCAGCACCGTGCGACCGAACATGTCGCTGACGGCAACCTGGCCCGGGCCGGCTTTACCGGCGGTGAAGGTCAGGCGCACCGCATCGGTTGCAGGATTTGGCGCCGCTGTCAGTTGCAGGCGATTTGCCGATGCTTCGTCGGTGTTTACCATGAGACTGCGGAAGCCGTTGGCGAACCAAACGCCCCAGTTGCGATCACCGATCAACAATGCAGCATTGCCCAGACCGGTAATTTTATTGGTGGAAATACTGCGTTGATAAATATCGGTTTTGTTGCTGATCGTCCGTTCGAAGATCACAGCGTCATCCAGGCGGCTGTAAGAAGGCCAGGCAAACGCACCGTTATTGGTAGCCAAATAATCGACATCCCCGGTTTCTGTGTTTGCGCCGAGCACATCGTAGCGGTTGTTTATGCCGTCGAAGAAATCGAAAGTGATAACGTAAGGGGAGTTTTTGGCAAAAGAAGGGTTGGCTACGCTGGCTTCATCCGGTAAGCCGTTGAATAATTTGGAAATTTTAGCCGTAGGGCCGGTCCAAATTTCACCGTTTTCGCGAAATTTTATAAAACCGATGTCCCAGTAACTCAGGTCTTCACCTTGCCCGTTCTTCAGGTCATTAAAGGCGTCGTACATGAGATAGTCGCCGGAGTAGTCAAATTCTAAAACGTCGGCATAACGCACGTTGTCGGTGGTTTGCGGTGTTTCCGAGTAGGTCGGGTTGTACAGGAAAAAAGTGAAGGGCGTAAAAGGATTGAACAAATCATAAATATAAACCCGGTTGTTTTCCACCTTGCTCAGCGCAGCGATATACTGGCCGTCTTTGGAAATAGCGGCACTTCTCCAATCCGGGCTGACGCTCAGCTCATAAGACTGAAAGTTGACCGTACCGCCATTGTAAGTCAGGTCCATGCCGATGATATGACCCGCTTCGTTCACAAATACGACCTGTCTTCCATCATCACTCACGCTGGGGCGGCAAACGATACCTTCGGCATAAATGGTGCCCAGAACGATTCCGGCTCCGGTGGCTAATTGTACGTTATTCAGGTCGTTCGTGGCGCACGCAATTAAGTCGACACCCGGATTAACGACCAGGTCGCCCAAATAGTCACCCCCTTCGTCGCCTACGATACCTACCGCCGTAAAGGCGTCGGCAGCAGCATTTGCGACGGTGTTTCCGTACAGGTCATTCGCGGCCTGGATGACGGCCAAACGGCAGTCGACAAACTGACTGGATTTTACCAGATAATCACGCAGGGCCTTGTAGTACACCTTTTCGGCCTTATCGATACCCACGGCAGCGTTGGTAGCGAAGAGATAAAAAGCCCGGTTGGTAATGCCACTGTTGACATGCACGCCGCCATTGTCTTGTGTGCCGGTATATTGCTCGTTCACATGGTTAGGTTGTGCAGGGGAGCCTTTGTGGGGGTCCTGCATGTCGCGCAGGCAGTTGTTGGGTGTAGCGCCGGCTTTTACCACGTCTTCACCCATTTGCCAGTCGTTGCGGTCGATGCACACGGCGAACACGTCGGCGAAGGATTCGTTGAGCGCGCCGCTTTCATCCTGGTATTCCAGGTTGGCGGTTTTTTCAATCACGCCGTGGGTCATTTCGTGGCCGCCTACGTCGAGGCCGCGGGCCAACTGGGTAAAAAACGATCCCCCGTTGCCATACCACATGGCCGCGCCATTCCAGAAAGCGTTTTCCATCGACGAGCCGTCGCTTTCCGCCACATTGATAAAGGAAATGATATTGCCGTTGACGTCGTCAATGGATTTTCGGCTATGTGTTCCGCGATAATATTCGTAACTCTGAATGGCGTTCCAGTGGGCGCTCACGGCGTTTTTATCGGAAAACGTAGCCGATGCGGAGGCCACCAGGTCGTAGTCGAAGCTCGTTTGTACTTCCGGCGATGTATTTTTCGCGGTCAACGTCACAATGGCGCCTACCGGCGAACTGGGCATTTGAGACGCGCCGGCGTTGAACATAGCCCGGCCGGCATCTTCCAGGTAGATTGTACTACCGCTCATCCAAGCGCCGAAACTGCGGTTCTGGTTCAGCAAATCCAGTCCGGAAGCCGGTACAGGACCGTCGACGCAAGATTCCAACGACTCAGGGCCGGGGCCGAATGCCGTGTTTCCCAAGCCTGGTTCGTTCTTCTCCGGTACTCCGCCTATTGCGGGCTGGCCGCCAGGGTGGATTTCACAGGTATGGTCGAATTGATGGATGATCTCGCCGTTTTGGGCATCTACGAAAAACACTTCGCGGCGCAACAGATTGGGATAAAAGACGATATGCCAAACCAGTCGCTCGGCGTCAAGGTCGCGGTTCTTGTGGTATACCACCAATTCCGCTTTTGATTCGGCGCCGCCGACCATTTGCCGCTCTTCGTCGGTCCATTCGGTTTTAACCTTGCCCGGAGCATAGTGGTTCACCACTTTTTGGATGGCATCATTGGACGAAAGCGCCGGTGTGGTGCTGCTCAGTTTGGGCGTCGGGTAGTAGCGACCGTTCAACTTGTCGAACGTGCCGTTTTTAGTATGGGCGATCACTTCACCGCCGTATACCGGGATACCCTGGTAACACTGCTCCAGGCGGACGTGTGTGTTGCCCAGTTCGTCCGTTTCGGCGCTTTTGACACGAAATTCAGCGGCGGGCTGCGCAATAGCGGCCGGTTTCAGGCTGCTGAGGTAGTCAAGCGCGCGTTCGCCGGGCGTTTTGTTGGCATCATCGGCGTCGGAAGCGGCTGTTTTGCCCTGGAAAAAGATGGGCAAACCGTTCTTGCCGCGGATGGTTTGTACATTTTCTTCCGCAGCAGGCTTTAGGGCCAGGGCGGAAAGCGGCTTGTAATTGGCACTGGGCAGACCGAATGGGTTAGCGGCCTGCGGCACGGCCGATTTGCCCGGCCAGGGGCGCAATTGCAGTTGTTCGGGTGTGGGTTCGGGTCCTTGAACGGGGGGATGGGATTTGGCGCTTTGTGCTGCAAGTTGATTTAAGGAAACAGCAGCGAACAGCGTCCACAAAAGGAATCTTTTCATACGTAATCGTTTTTGGATAACGGAATGAATCTATGAATGAATGTATGTGAGCGGCAAAGGTCGGACATTTTAAATAGAATCATTATGTAACAGGAGATGCCCGGTGGTAAAATTATTCTTAGCATCGCTGGAATCCGTTTTTTTCTGTTCATTCGCCCTAAAAAACAACTCGTCATGGCCAAACTCAACCGTCGCTCTTTCCTCCAGCAAACCGCCCTGGCCGGCGCAGCCCTGGCCTTATCCACCGATGATGCTGCCGCAAAAATGCCCGACCTGCAATCCCAAATCCGCAATCCAAAATCCCCACTCCGCAATAAAATCAACCTCGGTTTTATTGGCACCGGACTGCGCGGCCAGGACCACGTAGAACTGGCTTTGCTGCGCGACGACTGCGAAGTAGTGGCCATCGCCGATCCTGATCCGCGTATGATCGCCAACTGCCTGAAACTATTCGAAAAAAGCGGTAAAAAGAAACCGGTCGTTTACGATCAGGGCAATTACGACTACCAGCGCCTGCTCGCAGATAAAAACGTGGACGCCGTGGTGATTGCCTCTCCCTGGGAATGGCATACCCAACAATGCGTGGCCGCCATGAAAGCCGGTAAATACGTTGCTGCGGAAGTCGGCGGCGGTTTTTCGCTCGACGAGTGCTGGCAGTTGGTCAATACCCATGAAGAAACGGGCGCCCACCTGATGTTTCTCGAAAATGTGTGCTACCGCCGCGACGTGATGGCTGTGTTGCAAATGGTGCGCGAAGGCCTTTTCGGCGAATTGATGCACCTCGAAGGCGGCTATCAGCACGACCTGCGCGGGGTGAAGTTCAACGACGGCGTTTCGCCCTACAACGCCGGCGTAGAATTTGGCGAAAAAGGGTTTTCCGAAGCCAAATGGCGCACCAAACACTCGGTACACCGCAACGGCGACCTCTACCCCACACACGGCGTCGGGCCGGTAGCCATGATGGCCAATATCAACCGTGGCAACCGCTTCCTGTATCTCACCTCCACCGCGAGCAAGGCGCGCGGGTTGCACGATTACATCGTCAATCACCCCCAAGGCGGCCCCGCCCATCCCAACGCTTCGGTCCGGTTCAACCTCGGCGACGTGGTTACCTCCATCCTCAAAACTTCAAACGGTGAAACGGTGCTGCTCTCGCACGATACCGGCCTGCCCCGACCCTATTCGCTGGGATTCCGGGTGCAGGGGACCAAAGGCATCTGGATGGACGTGAACAAAAGTCTGCTCCTGGACGGTAAAACCAAAGCCCACGCCTGGGAAGAAGCCCAATCCTGGCTCGATCGCTACGACCATCCGCTTTGGCGCCGCTACGGAAACGACGCCAAAACCGCCGGCCATGGCGGCATGGACTTTTTCGTGTTTCACCACTTCGTGGAATGCGCCAAGCAGAATATCGCGCCGCAAATCGACGTGTATGACGCCGCTACCTGGCTGGCTATTACGCCGCTGAGTGAAGCCTCCATCGCTACCGGCAGCAGCCCGCAGGCTTTTCCCGATTTTACCAGAGGCCGTTGGACGGAGCGTAAACCGGATTTTGCATTTGGGGAGGCGTATTAGTCATTGGGCGTCATTGGGCGTCATTAGTCGTCATTGGGCGTCATTGATCGTCATTGGGCGTCATTGATCGTCATTGATCGTTATTAGTCGTCATTGGGCGTCATTAGTCGTCATTGGGCGTCATTATTCGTCATTAGTCGTCATTGGGTCATTAAAGATTCAGACTAATGACGATCAATGA